>NZ_JBSFVA010000025.1:0-150677 GCF_053592075.1 Nonomuraea sp. NPDC002799 | reverse complement strand
CCCCTCCCCGGCGCTCCTCCTATCTCGCGCCCCCCCGGCGGGCACCGCTGGCCGCCCCCGTCCGGGGCCGGCCCGCCCCCGCACGGTTCCGTATGCGGAACTGTCAGACGAGGGCGTCGAGCAGCTCGTCGGTGTAGAAGTCGTCCACCTCGCACACCCCCGACAACGTCGCGAAGTAGTGGTCGACCAGATCCTGGCGATCGGCGATGGCCCGCAACATGGTCAGCCGCTCCGGCGGGGTCCGCAACTCCGCGGCCCGCAGCGTGCCGTGGTACATCCCGGTGAACCGCTCGTCGCGATCCGCGGCGAAGCCGCGCAGCGCCGCCGCCAGCGCGCTCTCGTCCCGCAGCCCCGGGCCGATGTGGTCCACGAGGGACTGCACCTGCAAGAAGGCGTCGGTGATGCCGCTGTTGCCGATCGAGTCCTTGTGGTAGCCGGCGTCGCCCACCAGCACCCAGCCGGGACCGGCCGCCTGACGGAAGAAGTTGCGCTGGTCACCCGTCCCGTACAGCCGCTCGGCCCGCCGCGCCGCGCCCAGCCGCTCGTGCAGCCCGGGCGCGGTCACGCGCACGTTCTCCAGGTACGCCGTCATCGCGTCACCCCGGACGGACTCGTACTCCGACTGCGGGAAGTAGGCGCCCACCAGCGTACGGCCGTCGTTCGTGGGCACGGTGCCGACCAGCTTGCGCGAGCGCGCGTACACCTCGAAGGTGGCCGGCAGGTCCTCCCAATAGCTGAAGTACACGCACGACCTGCGCGCGTCCTCCATCAGGATGGGCGCCCCGGCCAGGGCGGCGACGGTGGAGCGCATGCCGTCGGCGCCCACCACCAGCCTGGCCCGCTCCTCGAAGCGGCCGGTCGCCGTCCGGAGGGCGACGCCGCAGACGCGGTCGCCGTCGTAGAGCAGGTCGTCGACCTGGCAGCCGTCGCGGAACTCGGCGCCGGCCGCGACCGCGGCCGCGGCCAGCACGGGGTCGAGGCGGTGCCGGCGCGGCGCGTACGCCGTGCGGTAGCCGTCCACCCCCCACGAGCAGCCCTCCAGCCGGACGTCCTCGACCTGGTAGACGATGCGATCGATGGGCGGGCAGCCGGTCGCCACGACGTCGTCCAGCACGCCCCAGCGGCCCAGGGCCGCGACTCCGGGCTGGTGGAGGTAGTGGGTCGACAACGTGTCCCTGGGGAAGCGGGCCTTGTCGACGAGCAGGACCCGGTACCCGGCGCGGGCGAGCAGCATGGCGGCCGGCGAGCCCGCGCAGCGCGCGCCCACCACGATCACGTCGTACATGGTCCCTCCCTCAGCCACGCCGCGCGATGACGGGCAGGTTCTTCGGTCCCCACATGCCGCGTTCGTGGTAGCCGATGGGGATGTCCCGGTTCACCGCCAGGCGGGGGAAGCGGCGGAGCAGCGCCTCCAGGGCGATCCGGGCCTCCATGCGGGCCAGCGGCGAGCCGATGCAGAAGTGGATGCCGTGGCTGAAGGCGAGGTGCGGGTTCGGGTCGCGGCGGATGTCGAACTCGCCGGGCCGCTCGAAGACGCGCTCGTCATGGTTGGCCGACAACAACCACGGGGTGACCGGCTGGTTCGCCGGGATGACGGTGCCGGCGATCTCGACCTCGCGGGCGGTGATCCGGCTGGCCGAGGTGAACGGCGGCCGGTAACGCAGCACCTCCTCGATCGCCGAGGGGATCAGGCCTGGCTCGGCCCGCAGCGCGGCCGTCGCGGCCGGGTGCCGGTCCAGGGACAGGACCGCGCTGCCGAGCAGCAGCGTCGTGGTGACGCTGCCGGCCATGAACACGATGTCGGCGAACTTCACCACCTCGTCGTCGCTGAGCCGCTCCCCGTCCACCTCGGCCTGGGCGAGCCTGCTGATCAGGTCGTCCTTGGGCCGGGCGCGGCGCTCGCGGCAGTGTTGCGCCAGGTAGTCCGCCATGTCGCTGGTGACCTGTTCGAGCAGGGCGGCGTACTCGGCCGAGTCGGAGGTGATGCCCTCGCGGGCGGTCATCCCCTGGGCGTTGAGCAGCCGGTCGATCCACGTGCGGAACAGGTGGCGGTCCGAGGCGGGCACGCCGAGCAGCTCGGAGATCACGATCACCGGCAGCGGGAAGGTCAGCGCGTCGACGAGGTCGAACTCCTCGCCGTCCACCTCGTCCAGCAGCTCCGTGGCGAGCGCCGCGACGCGCGGCTCCAGCCCGGTGACGGTGCGCGGCGTGAACACCTTGCTCACCAGGCGGCGCAACTTCGTGTGCTCGGGAGGATCCACCGAGTTGAGGTTGCCCCGGCTGATCTCGGCCAGCTCGGGGTTGATGCGGCTGATGTCGTTGGAGAAGGCCGTGTGGTCGCGGATCACCCGCTCCACGTCCGCGTGGCGGAAGACGTGATAGGCGCCGTCCCCCTCCTGCCAGACGGGTCGCTCCGCGCGCATGCGGGCCAGCCAGTCGAACAGCTCCGTCCCGCCGTCGGCCAGCGGGACGCTTTCGAGCAGGGCCTCGGTCATGATGTGTGTCCCCATTCTCTAGTCCGCCTGCGAATGTGGCAGCCCCGCCTATCACGGCGTTATCGATATCGAGCCGATAACCGCCCCGCATAACGTGCACGGGTGAATGTTCTCGGTGTGCTCGGCGGAATGGGGCCGCTCGCCTCCGCCGAATTCCTCAAGACGCTGTACGAAACGAATATGCGCATCCCCGAGCAGGAAATGCCCAGGGTGCTGCTCGACTCCGATCCCACGTTCCCCGACCGTACGACCGCCGTCGGCGGACCGGCCGCGCTCGACCTCGGCCGCCGCCTCGGCCAGAGCCTGGGCGACCTGCTGTCGCGTGGCGCGAGCGCGCTCGTGGTGGCCTGCTTCACCGCCCACCACTTCCTGCCCCTGGTCGAGCCCGCCGTGCGGGCGCGTGTCGTCTCCCTCGTCGACCTGACCCTGGACGGGCTGCGGCGCGGCGAGGGCAGGCACCTCCTGCTGTGCACCCGGGGCACCCGCGCCGCCCGGGTCTTCGAGGACGCGCCGGGCTGGGACGGCGTCGCCGGCCGGGTCGCTCTTCCGGCGGAGGGCGACCAGGAGCTGGTCCACCGCCTGATCTACCGGCTGAAGGCGCACGGCGGCGGGCCCAGTGGTGGGCACAGCGTGGTGGCCGAGATCGACCGCCTGCGGCAGCGCTACGACTGCTCGGGCGTCGTCCTGGCCTGCACCGAGTTCCACCTCGTCGCCCGGCCGCTGGTCGCCAGGTACGGCGACGCAGGCGTCGTGGACGCGTTGCGCGCGGTCGCGCTGACGCTGCCCGCCCTGCTCACGACCCCTCGAAAGGAGCTGAGCCATGCTGGGTGACACCCTCATGATCCCCGAGTTCGGTGTGGTGCCGGCGGCCGACGTGCGCCGCACGCTGGCCGGGGCGGAGAAACAGGTGATCGAGCTGGTCGAGCTGGCCTACCGGCGGCACGGCGAGCAGATGACCGTGAACCCGCCGTCGTACTTCCTGCGTTTCCCCGACCGGCCGTCGGCGCGCATCATCGCGCTGCCCGCCTCCATCCGCGGCGACGAGGCCGTGGACGGCGTCAAGTGGATCTCCAGCTTCCCCGCGAACACGAGCGCGGGCATCCCGCGGGCCTCCGGCGTGCTCGTGCTGAACGACCCCGTCACCGGCCATCCGTACGCCTGCCTGGAGGCCTCCCTGATCAGCGCGGCCAGGACGGCGGCCTCGGCGGTCCTGGCCGCGGACCGGCTCACCCGCGGCCACGCGCGCCCGGCCCGCGTGGGTTACGTCGGCTGCGGCCTGATCGCCCGCACCATCCACGCCTACTTCGCCGCGGCCGGCTGGTCCTTCGAGCAGGTCGCCGCCTACGACGCCGTCCCGGCCAACGCGGCCCGCTTCGCCGACGGCGTCGTCGTGCACGACACGTGCGAGGAGCTCATGCGGGCCTGCGACCTGGTGGTGTTCGCCACCGTGGCCGGAAGCCCGCACGTCACGGAGCCGGGCGCGCTCGCGCACCACCCGCTCGTCCTGCACGTGTCGCTGCGCGACCTGGCGCCCGAGCTCATCGCGGACGCCGCCAACGTCGTCGACGACGTGGACCACTGCCTGCGCGCCGGCACCTCCCTCGACCTGGCCGAACAGCTCGTCGGCGGGCGCGGGTTCGTGGACGGCACCCTGTACGACGTCATGACCGGCCGGGTGCGGGTGCGCCGCGACCGGCCCGTCGTCTTCTCGCCCTTCGGACTCGGGGTGCTCGACCTGGCGGTCGGGAAATTCGTGTACGACGGCGTTCGCGCCGGAGGAGAACTCGGAATAGTGCCCGGTTTCTTTCCCGCGCCATCGGCCTGAAGCCGGCCGATAACCCCCCGAATGAGCTGCACGCGTCATTTCATCCTGTTGGGAGAGTGAGCCGATGTTGCTGACCACAGAGGACACCCAAAGCCTGAGCGTCGCCGACGCCGACCATTTGCGGGTGCTGGCCCGCTCCATCATTCCGGTGGCCCGCGGGCGGCTCGACGCGCCGCCCATGATCGAGGCGTGCCGGCGGGCCGCGCCCGAGATGCCCGCCTCGTTCAGGCAGATGTTGCGGACGTTCCGGCGAGACTCCGGCAGCCAGGGCGCGATGGTGATCAGCGGCCTGCCTGTCGATGCGGACTCGCTGCCCTGCACGCCGCGGACGAGTACGTCGGTGCAGCTCACGGCCACCGTGCCGGCGTTGATGTTGCTGCTGGCGGCCGTCCACCTCGGCGAGCCGGTCGCCTACCTGCCGGAGAAGGGCGGCGCCCTGGTGCAGGACGTCGTGCCGGTCGAGGGCAAGGAGGAGTTCCAGGGCAACGCCGGCTCGGTGCTGCTCAGCTTCCACAACGAGAACGCCTTCCACGTCCACCGGCCCGACTACGTGATGTTGTTGTGCCTGCGCGCCGACCACGAGCGGGTCGCGGGGCTGCGCACGTCCTGCGTCAGGGAGGTCATGCCCTTCCTGAGCGAGGCGGACGTGGCGGCGCTGGCCGCGCCCGAGTTCGTGACCGCGGCCCCGCCGTCGTTCGGGACCGCCGACCGGGCCGCGCCAGGCCCCGTGCTGTCCGGCTCGCCGGAGGACCCCGACCTCTGCGTCGACCTGTCGGCCACCGAGCCGCTGACGGCCCGGGGGGCCAGGGCGCTGGAGGAGCTGGGGCGGTTGTTCGACGAGTTGGCGACCACCGCGGTCCTGCGGCCCGGCGACCTGGCCATCGTGGACAACCGGGTGGCGGTGCACGGGCGCTCGGCCTTCCGGCCGCGGTACGACGGGGCGGACCGCTGGCTCCAGCGCACGTTCGTGGTGGCCGACTTCCGCCGCTCGCGTCTGGAGCGGCCGGGCGACGGCCACGTCATCGTGTGACCGGGTTCCTGCGCGCGACCGCTCTTGGCACTGAGGAGAATCGATGGGGTTAGGTCCGGAAACGGACACCGTGGCCGGCCCGGCGGACGCCGCCGATCTGCCACCGCACCGGCGGCTGCTGCTGTTCTTCCAGGGCAAGCGCGTCGCCCAGATGATCCACGCGCTCACGGTGCTGGGCGTGGCCGATCATCTGGCCGGCGGGCCGATGGCCGCCGCCGAGCTGGCCGAGGCGGTGGGGGCCGACGCGGGCGCGCTGTACCGGGTGTTGCGCTGCACGGCGTCCGTGGGGGTCTTCTTCCAGCAGCCCGATGGCTGCTTCGCCCTGACCCCCATGGCCGACGCGCTCCGCGCGGACAGCGCCGTGAGCCAGCGCGACGTCGTCCTGTTCGACGGACACGAGACGATGTGGCGGCCCCTGGGGGAGATCCTGCACACGCTCCGCACGGGCGAACCGGCCGTCCCCCAGGTGCTCGCCGGGCCGCAGGCGGGTGACGCGCTGCGCGCACGGCTCAAGGCCCGCTTCTACCACGTCGCGGACGAGGCGCTGCTGGCGGGCTTCGACTTCGCGAGGTTCCGGCGGATCACGCAGGTCGGCGGCGGCCTGCCGCTGCCGGGCCTGTCACCCGAACACGTGCGGGCCGTCTGCGAGCTACCCGAAGTGCCCGAAGTGCCCGGGGCATCCGTAGTGCCCGGGGTGCCCGACGTGCCCGACGGTGCGGAGGCGTATCTGCTGCGCGATCCCGTGCACGAGTGGGACGACGACCGGGCGCGGGAGATCCTCGGGAGGGTCCGGCGGGCGGTCGGCGGGCAGACGCGGCTGCTGGTGTGCGCGTTCGTGTTGTCCGGGCCGAACGCCTGGGACACGGGAAAGTTCGCCGACGTCGACATTCTGCTGAGCGGCCGGGGCCGGCACCGCGACCTGGCCGAATGGCGGCGGCTCGTCGGCTCGGCCGGATTCGAGCTCGTCGACCCGCCCCGCACGGGCGGCTGGGCGGTGCTGGAATGCCGGCCGGTTTATTGAATATTGCACCAACTCCGAGTGGGGTTGCTGGTTCGGATCGGCCAGGGTACTTTGGCAAATGCAAAATATCATGATGTCCTGACCACGTGAGATCCGATCAGGGTGTACGTGGGAGCGCTCGAAAGATTGAGGCGGCGGGGATGCTATGGGGGAATCCGACGCTGGAGCCCCTTTGCGGGTGGCCATCGCCGAAACCTTGCTGAATGATCGCCAACGATTACTCGACGCCTGTGTCGACGAGCTACGCAGAGTAAATAGCCCCATTCTGGGAGACTCCGAATCCGAGCACCAGATGCTCGACCACTACGCCACCATCCTCATAGACGTGGCCGAGGAACTGCGTGATCCGGACATCGTCCTGGGTGGTGGCAACCTCGACCTGATCCAGGAGATCGCCGCTTCCAGGGCCCGCAGCCGCATCCATCCGACCGAGTCGCTGCGCGCGGCGGGCGTGCTCTTCGACGTCACGCTCGACTGGCTCGCACGCACCATGGACCGCGACGAGGTCTCCGACCAGGTCTTCCTCGACACCGTACGCTTCCTCAACGCCAGCCTCACCCGCCGGATTCGCGACGCCTCCGCCTGGTACGCCAGCTTCCTGCTGAACGAGGTGCATCGGGACCAGCGGCAGGAGCGCGGCCGGATCGCCCGCGAGCTCCACGACCGCGTCAGCTACGGCGTCCTGGTCACCCGCCAGCGGCTGGAGGCGTCCAGGCGCGTCTTCGACGACGATCCCGCCGCGGCCATGGAGAAGGTCGCCGAGGCGCAGGACGCGATCGAGGACGCCATGGAGAGCATCCGCAAGCTCATCAGCGACCTGCGCTTCAGCAACGCGGTGGACAACCTGCAGAAGGCGCTGATCGCGTTGCTGACCGAGATGGCCGGCGAGGTCCGGCACCGCGTGGTCGTCAGCGGCGACGAGAACTGGCTGACGTGCGAGGTGCGCGACGAGATCTTCCTCATCATCCGTGAGGCCCTGCGCAACGCGCTCAACCACAGCGCGCCCACCGAGATCGCCGTCCGGATCGACATCGCGCCGCACGAGCTGCGCGCGTCGATCGGGGACGACGGCACCGGGTTCGACCCGCTCACCGTCAAGAGCGGCGCGGGCCTGGCCATCATGGAGGAGCGGGCCAAGCTCATCGGCGGCTCGGTGGCCATCACCAGCGGCCCGCGCATCGGAACCCTGGTCGAACTGCTCGTCCCTCTTCTGAGGGAAGGCCAATGACGGGGCAGCACCCTCGCATCAGGGTCGCCATCGTCGACGACCACACCCTCTTCCGCGTCGGGCTCAGAGAGATCATCGAGAGCCAGAAGGACATGGAGGTCGTCGGCGAGGCGGGCGACGCGTGCAACGCCCTGGCCCTGGTCGCCCAGGTCAAGCCGGACGTGCTGCTGCTCGACGTCTCCATCCCCGGCGGCGACGTCACCGACAACATCCACGAGATCGGCCAGGCGTCCCCCGCCACCCGGATCGTCATCCTCAGCATGCAGGACGACCCCGAGCTCATCCTGGAGCTGGTCGGCCTGGGCATCCGCGGCTACCTGCACAAGAGCGCGAGCTGGGACGAGCTGATCGCGGCCATCAGGATGGCGACGCCCGGCACCGACCGCGTCCTGCTCGCCGTCTCGCGCCAGTCGCTGCTCGGGATGCCGGCCGGCGCCGCGGGCAAGCCCGTGTCCGGCCTGCTGACGCCGCGCGAGCTGGAGGTGCTCGAACTGGTCGCCAAGGCCATGAGCAACGCCCAGATCGCGGCCGCGGTCATGCTGACCGAGGCCACGGTCAAGCGCCACCTGCACAACATCTTCGTCAAGCTCGGCGCGGTCTCCCGCATCGACGCCGTCAACAAGGCCACCGCCGCCTCCCTCATCCCCAGCGCGAGCTGAGCGGCCGCACAGCCCGCGGAGCAGGCCGTCACGCAGCTCGCGGGGCGGGCAGTCACACGGCTCGCAGGGCGGGTGTCGAGCCGTTGGTCAGCACCGCCTGCTGCAACTCCTGCAGCTCCTGCGAAGGGTCCAGGCCGAGGTCGTCGCTGAGGATCCGCCGGACGTTGCGGTACGCCTGCAGCGCCTCGCTCCGCCGGCCGCTCCTGGTCAGCGCCGAGATGAGCCGGCCGTGGAACCACTCGTGGTGCGGGTGCACGGTCACCAGCGACTTCAGCTCCCCGATGAGCTCGCGGTGGCGCCCGAGCCGCATGTCCGCCTCGATGCGCAACTCCAGGGTGTGCAGCCGCTGCTCCTCCAGATGGACGGCGTACGCGGTGAGCAGCGGCCCGCGCGGCACGTCGGCCATCGGCTCGCCGGCCCACAGATCCAGCGCCCGGGACAGATGCCAGGACGCCTCCTCGCAGGAGCTCTCGTTCAGCAGCCGCCGCCCCTCGAAGGCCAGGTGCTGGAAGAGCCGCACGTCCAGAAGTTGCGGGCTGAGCGGCAGGAGGTAGCCGAACGGCCTGGTCAGCAGCGTCACCTCGCCGGGCAGCTCGCGGTCGATCGCCTTGCGCAACTGGTAGACGTACGTCTGGGCGGTGGTCAGCGCCGTCTTGGGCCGCCCGGCGTCCCACAATTCCTCCATGAGGCTCTCGAAGGTGACCACCTGGTCGGCGCGGGACAGCAGCAGCGCGAGAATCTGGCGGAGTTTCGGGCTGCTCGGAGTCCACACCTTGCTCCTGTCCGACACGGTGACCGTGCCGAGGAGCGTGAAACGCACCATTCCAGATGTCTCCTTTCGTGGAGCAGATTTCCACTCAGAAACATAGGAAGCGCCGGGTCCGCGAGGCAAGATGCACGGGGTGTACTGAAAGATGTATTCCGAAATGGACCATGGGTGTATCGCAGGGTGTAGACCCCGTCCGGCCTGGGGGTAATCCATTATATTAAGGCGTACACCTCTGTTTTTCCGGGTGCCGCGCATTTACTTTGCGAGACATGGTCACTCTTTCCGGAGTTCGCGTCCGGCGTTTCGGTGTCCCCTTTTCGCTCGTCCGGCTCTGCCTGTCCGAGGCCCGTCCGGTCGTCCAGGTCATCTTCCTGCTCAGGTTCGCCTCCGGTGCCGCGCTGGGCTCCGGCCTGACCGCGCGTGTGCTGCTCGGCGCGCTCGCCTGGGAGTGCGCGGTCGTCTTCGTCTATCTCCTGAACGGCGTGACCGACGTGGTCGAGGACGCCGTCAACGCCTCCCGGCGGCCCATCGCCCGCGGCGCCCTCCCGCGCGGCTTCGCCCGGGGCTTCGCCTTCCTCGCCGGCGGCCTGGCGCTGCTCGAAGGGCTCGCGATCGGTCCCGGATTCGCCGTCGCCATCGCCGCGTTCATGCTGCTCGGCTACCTCTACAGTGCGCCGCCGTGCACGCTCAAGCGCCACCCCGCCGGCGCGGCCGTCGTCGTGACGCTGGGCGGGCTGCTGACCTACTTCGGTGGCCTGGCCAGCGGCGACGGCACGTCGGGCGCCCCGCTGCTCGCCGCGGGCGTCCTGGCCGTGGCCATGTCGTTGTGGATGGGCCTGGTCGGCACGCCCACCAAGGACTTCTCCGACACCGCCGGCGACGCCGCCGCCGGGCGCCGATCGGCGGCGGACCTGTTCGGCACGTCGGCCGTACGCCGTGGTGTGGGCCTGACCGCCATCGCGCTGGGCGGCGCGTACCTGCTCGCCGCGTCGGCTCTCGCCCCGGTGCTGGTCCCGGCCGCCGCCATCACCCTGATCGGCGCGATCGTCCTGGCCGTCCTCGCGGTCAGCCCCCTGTCGAGGGGAAGCAGGAAGGCGGCGCGGCTGCCGTACCGGATGTTCATGACGACGCAGTACGGCACGCATTTATGCGTGGCCCTCATTCTGTGAAGCGCTCCGCACGCGGACGGTGACCACCCGGTCGGGGGACTAGGGCAGCACGTCGGCCGGTCGCAGGTCGGCCACGATCGCGGCCAGCTCGCCGGCCGTTCGCGCCGCGTAGACGCGCTCGATGCGCTCGGTCAGCTCGTCCATGGTGAGACGGCCGTCGCCGACCGCGACCCGCAGCAGTCCGGCCACCTTGTCGCGGTCCTGGTCGCCGGCCCGGATGTCCTGCGGATCGATCACGGCCTCCGCCATCGCGGCCCCGACCGCATCGTCACCCCAGTCCGGTCCGCCTCGCGGGCCGAGCACCGAGAGGCCGGACTGGGCGACGATGGCCTGGAGGGCGGCCACGTGGTTCTGGTACGCCTTGCGGCCGGCGGGCGTCAGGCTGAACCAGGTTCGCGGGCGCTTGCCCACGTGTCCCTTGCGGATCTTCACGTATCCGGCCGACTCCAGGGCGCTCGCGTGCTTGGACAGCACCGAGTCGCTGATGTCCAGGCTGTCGCGGACGAAGGCGAACTCGGCCTCGTCGGCTGCGGCGAGCAGGGAGACGATCTGCAGCCGGGTCGGGGCGTGGACGACCGGATCGAGCTGTGGGGTCATCGGTCCGTCGTCTCGGCCCGGCGAACGGTCCTCATGGACATCCATCGGGTCAGGACGGGCGTGGTGATCAGCACGATCACGGTCATCGTGACCCCCATCACGGTCCGCGGGTAGGTGACGTCGAGCGCCATCAACGCCAGCACCACTCCCAGGCTGCCGAGCGTCATGATGACGATCCAGGCCGCGAAGCCGCCCCACGCCCAGGGATCCACCACGGCGGGATGCAGCCGCATGGACTGATTGCGGATGTCCATGACGAACTTGAGCACGGCGGCCACGAGCCCGATCAAGAGGATGGGGAGGGCGATCCAGAGCGCCCACAGAGGGGTGACCTCGGTGAAGAACTGCATGCCCGTGACGAAGACCCAGACCGCCACGACGTACCAGGACGGGAACATCGGGGGCGCGGATCGCAGCGCCCTGTGCTGCGTCTCGTGGATCTGGGCCAGCGACCGCGCCGCTTCTTCGGGGGTGATGTGCATATCGCCCTCCTCCTTACTTTCCACTTCGGAAAGTACTTTCTATTTGCCACACCGTCAAGTACTTTCAACCACGGACACTGACGTGGTCGCAACCGTGGAAGGTCAGCCCGGCGGCCCGGCCGACGACGCAGGCGGTGGTGTCGCTCACCTCCAGCACGTCGTAGCGGTAGTGGGTGACGGCGTCCAGGTCGGCGTCCTTGGTGTGCTCGTCGGGCTCGACCGACTTCTCGGCATGGATCTTCCCGTGGGCCTCCGACCGGCCGGCGGACGCGAGCAGCTTGGCCGGCGAGCCGAAGCGCAGGGTCGCCGCCTCGATGCGGGTGGCGTCGAACGCGACCGGGTTGCCGTACTCCCTGGCTGTGGTCGTCAGGACGGCCACCGGGACGACGCCGTTGCCGTTCAGGTTGACGTTGTTCCCGGCGCTGCCGGGCTGGATGTTGATCGTCACCGGGATGGCGCAGTCGACGGTGAGCCGCGTCGTCCTGGTGTCGTCGCCGGCGTCGGGGTCGACGACGGTGGCGCGCTTCGGCCTGATCGACGTCGTGAAGTCGATCGGGTGCGTCCCCGCCTCGGCGCAGGTCACGGTGTACGCCCGGGTCAGGGTCGCGGTGGCCCCCGCAGCCAGGCCGGTCTCGACGGTGGCGCCCGCCGTGACGGTGAGGCCGTCGCCGGCCGCGAGGTCCTGGCGGACCACGGCGGTGACCGGCCCGTCGGGGCCGGTGCTGGCGACCCCCGAGGCGACCGTCACCGTGACCGGCTTGCCCAGGACGGCGAAGAGCGGGGCGGCCGGGGTCACCGAGGTGACCGCGAGATCGGCCTCCAGGCAGTCGGGATCCTCGGGGTGCGCCAGGCAGAACTCCCTGAGCGGCGCTTTCAGGTCGATGGTCAGGACGTCCCGGGCGAGCGCGACGTCGGTCACCGTCATGGCCGACAGGGCGGGCGAGAACGGCACGATGAAGCTGGCCGAGCCGCTGTCACGCAGCCCGGCGTGCTGGTCGCCGCCCTTCTCGTACGTCCAGAGCGGGCTCCACGTGTTGATCCGCTCGATCACCTGCCCGTCCACGTCGACCAGGCCGAGTTTGAGTATGGGCGGGTCACCGAAGTGGGTGTGGGCCCGCGAACGGGACACCTTGACCCGTTCGACGCTCGCGGACGTCCGGGAGGAGAACCGCACCCGGGCGACCACCGACTTGTCGGGATCGGCGGTGTCGAGCTGCGGGATCGGCAGGGTGGCGGGGTCCTCGGGCGCCCCCTCGGCGCTGAGCGGCGCCAGCAGGAGCAGGGCGGCCGTGGCGGCGACGGCCCAGTGGGCTCGGGTCAGCATTTCGCGGCCTCGCATCCGGAGAAGACGTAGGTGAACCGGCGGATGTCGGCCGCGCGGGCCTGGCCGTCGTCGAACATCAGGTCGTCGGGATGGGGCTCGGAGCTCCACCAGTCGGCGTCGCCGTACCAGTGCTCCTTCTCCCAGCTGTAGCAGGCGTCGCCGGTGCGGCCGAGCTGCGGGGCGTCGTCCTCACAGTCGTCCAGTTCCGCGTAGATGTTGGGGAAGACGTCCGCCTGGAAGGCGCCGCCGCCCACGTACTCGTCGGACAGGCCGAAGGGCTGGTGGGCGGTCTCGTGGGTGGCGATCCTCGGCTGCCCCGGGTCGACGAGCGTGGAGAAGATCCGGTCGCCGCGCATCGCGCAGTCCTGCTGGGCGCCCCGGTGGTGCAGGATCGCGCCGGCGTCGGCCCACGCGTAGATGTCGTCCCACAACACGGGGAACCCGTGGTCGCAGTCCTTGTCGCCGGTGGCGTCGCTGGCATAGCCGGTGTTGTCGGGCAGGAGCCAGAAGTTGAACATGTCCTGCCTGGTCAGATACTCCTTGAAGCCGTAGTACGAGCGCTCGATGATGTCGGAGACGTCGGTGATGAACCGGGGGTCGCGCGGACCTGAGTACTCGTCCTTGTCGGCGATGAAGACGATGTCGATGCGGCTGTCCCTGGGGCCGGTGTAGATGATCGGGATCGCCGGCTTGGGGAAGGTGAAGTTCGGGTTCGGGTCGCCCACGGTCACCGTGTGCCAGGACGAGAACAGCTTCACGCCGTTCTCCACCAGGCGGCAGCCGTACGCGAAGGGGGCCAGGTCGGCCCGGGGGGTGAAGGTCTCGGTCAGCGAGCCGACGCCGTGCCGCGACTGGAACGGGCTCCCGGCCAGGGTGGCCGCGTTCGCCTGGAGGTTCACCCAGATCTCCAGGTCGTCGGCGACGACGGTCGGCCGGAGCTCGCCGTCGAGGGCGGTGGCGACGATCTTCACGGGCTCGCCGGGCTGCGGCCAGGCGGGCGTGTGGGTGCAGCGGATGTTCAGGCCCGGCGCGCTCGCCGGCTCCTTCGCGTCGGCCTGGAAGGTCAGCCTGACCCGCTCGTCGGCGGTGCCCGCCTGGACGATGTCGGTCCGGCAACCGCCGAGGTACGGCCCGTCGAGCTGCCGTGGGTCGTGGACCGAGCAGCCGGCCAGGTCGAGGTATCCGTCGACGTAACGGTCAGCCGTGGGGGAGGAGTCGTAGTGCTCGCCGCCGAAGCAGAGGCCGCCGTCCTCGTCGTGGACCTCGATCTTGATCGGGATCCGGCCCGGCGTGGCGAGGGCCGCGACGTCGACGGGCTTGGAGAACTGCCAATCAGGGGTGATGTCGTCGTGGCCCTCCCAGTCGTCCTGCGAGGCGCTGTCCTCGTTGTCCATGTAGATGCCGTTGATCCAGACCCGGTTGTAGAAGTCCGGATCGCCGCAGTCGCCGCCGGCCAGCAGCGTGATGCGTTTGATGGTGACGGTGACGTTCACGATCGGGTCCGCGGCGGCGGGGGATTGGAGCGCGGTGAGCAGCCCCGCCCCCAGCGCCGCGACCAGGAACACGCGTAAAAGGGTGCGCATGCGGCTCACCGTAAGGACCGGTGCGCCGGCGGCGCGTGAGTATCCCCCTGCTCAATTCCGGTCGCCGGCGGGGGCTCCTGGCGGTGACCGGCGATCGCTAGGCGTCGCGGCCGAGCGTGAACCAGAAGGTCGGCACCGGGTTGGTGCCCGGTGTGACGTCGAGGAGCTCCCAGCCGGCGAACCTGGTGCGGAGTTCGTCGGCCGTGACGCCCGCCGCCCACGACTTGATCTCGGTGGTCGGGTTGCCGAGCGGCTCGGGGCCGTACCCGAACATCAGTAACCGTGCTCCGGGGGCGGCGCGCCGGGTGAGCCCGGCGGCGTAGGCGTCGCGGCGGTGCAGCGGGATCCCGCAGTAGCAGCTCAGGTCGAAGAACAGGTCGAAGGGGCCGGGCACGTCCAGCTCGTCGAGGCGGGTGGCGTCTCCGTGCCGCAGCCGCACGGCCACCCCGGCCGCCGCGGCCTTCTCCCTGGCCTGGTCGACGGCGCGGTCGATCAGATCGACGGCCGCCACCTCCCAGCCGTGCCGGGCGAGGTAGACGGCGTTGGTCCCCGTGCCGCAGCCGAGTTCGAGTGCGCGGCCGGGCGGCAGCGCGCCCGGTCCCTCCACCAGGGCCACCAGCTCGGGCGGCGTCACGCCGGTGTCCCACGCCGGCCGGCCGGCGTCGTAGAAGCGCTCCAGTGCGCGAAGGACGGACTCCTCCTCCGGGTCCGGCTTCTGGGCGGTGTAGGGCTGGTCCATCGGTTCCTCCAAGAATCTAGAGTTGAACTCTAGTGACGTACTCTAGAGATATACTCGCATCATGGAGAACGTCAAGCGGCCGGACAAGCGAGCCGAGCGCGCCCGCCGCACCCGTGAAAAGGTCGTCGAGGCGGCTCGCGAGCTGTTCGTCGCGCAGGGTTATGGGGCGACGAGCCTCCAGGAGGTCGCGGACCGAGCGGGCGTGGCCGTGCAGACGGTCTACTTCGTCTTCCGCAACAAGCGCACGCTGTTCAAGGACGTCGTCGACATGTCCATCGCCGGGGACGCCGAGCCGGTCGCCACCATGGATCGCGAGTGGTTCCGCGCCGCGTGCGCCGAGCCCACCGCGGCCGGGCAGCTGCGCGCGCACGTCCGCGGCGTCCGCGAGGTCCTGGGCCGGGTCGCCCCGATCATGCCGCTGATCGCGGCCGCCGCGGCCACCGACCCGGAGATCGCCGCGCAGTGGCCGGCTGGCCACGACCCGCGTTACACCGTGCAGTACGCGGCGGCCGAAGCCCTGGCTGGCAAGCCCGACGCCCGTCCCGGCCTCACCGCCGAGCCGGCGGCGGACCTGCTGTTCGGCCTGCTCAGCCCGGAGCTCTACCTGATCTTCGTCAGCGACCGGGGCTGGTCACCGGACACGTGGGAGGAGTGGGCCCGCACCACCCTGACCGCCCAGCTCTGCGCCGGCCCCGGGTAGGCGGGCGGGCGTCAGCCCTGGTCGAGGCCGGCGGCGGGGTAGTGGCAGGCGATCGTGCGGCCGGCGAGCTCGCGCGGCGCCGGCCGTTCCGTGCGGCAACGATCCCGGGCGACGGGGCACCGGGGATGGAACGAGCAGCCCGAGGGCCGGTCGATGGGGCTCGGCACGTCGCCCGTGAGCACGATGCGCTCGCGGCGGGGGAGGTCCGTGCCGTCGTCGATCTGCGGCACGGCCGACAACAGGGCCTGCGTGTACGGATGCGCTGGAGCGTCGTAGAGCGCCTCGGCCTCGGCGACCTCGACCACCTCGCCCAGGTACATGACCGCGATCCGGTCGGAGACGTGCCGGACCACGCCGAGGTCGTGGGCGATGAACACGTAGGTCAGGCCGAGCTCCTCCTGCAGGTCGGCGAAGAGGTTGAGCACCTGCGCCTGTACGGACACGTCGAGCGCGGAGACCGGCTCGTCGGCCACCACGAGCTTGGGGGTGAGCGCGACGGCCCGTGCGATGCCGATGCGCTGCCGCTGCCCGCCGGAGAACTCGTGCGGGTAGCGGTCCAGGTGCTGAGCCGACAGCCCGACCAGGTCGAACAGCTCGGCCACCCGCCGCCGGATCGCCGCCGCGCCGCCGTACCCGTGGATGTGCAGCGGCTCGGCCACGGCGTCGCCGGCCGTTCTGCGCGGGTTCAGCGAGGCGTACGGGTCCTGGAACACCAGTTGCACGCCCTTGCGGACGGGACGCAGGGCGCGCCGGGACAGGTGCGTGATGTCCCGGCCGTCGAACTCGACCCGCCCGGAGGTCAGCTCGGTCAGGCGCACCAGGCAGCGGCCGAGGGTGGACTTGCCGCAGCCGGACTCGCCCACCACGCCCAGCGTCTCGCCCTGGCGGACGTCGAGGCTGACGCCGTTGACGGCCTGGACGCCGCCCTGGAAGTGCTTGACCACGTCAGTGGCCGTGAGCAGGCTGCTCATCGTTCCTCTTTCACGGGGGTGGTGCGGATGCCCGCCCGTTCGGCGGCCGGCAACCAGCAGGCGTCCAGATGGCCGGATCCGGTGAGCGGAGGCGCCTCGGCGCAGCTCGCGTGGCGGTAGGCGCAGCGGTCGGCGAACGGGCAGCCGGCACCCGAGGCGCCGGGGGTGCCGGGAATGGTGGGCAGCCGCCGCAGCCGGTGCCCGCCCACGCGGGGGACGGAGTCCAGCAGGCCCCAGGTGTAGGGGTGCCGTGGCGCGCGGAAGACGGCCTGGCGGGGCCCGCGTTCGACGGCCCTGCCGCCGTACATGACCATGACGTGGTCGGCGATCTCCGAGACCACGCCCATGTCGTGGGTGATCATGAGGATGGCCGAGCCGTGGTCGCGGCGCAGGCGGCGCAGGAGGTCGAGGATCTGCGCCTGGGTGGTGACGTCCAGGGCGGTGGTCGGCTCGTCGGCGATGAGCAGCGCCGGGTCGCACGACAGGGCCATCGCGATGACCGCGCGCTGGCGCATGCCGCCGGAGAACTCGTGCGGGAAGGCGTCGGCGCGCTTGTCCGGCGCCGGGATGCCGACCTCGTCCAGCAGCTCGACGGCCCGCCGCCGGGCCGCGCCCCGTGACAGGCCGGTGTGGGCGCGCAGTTGCTCGGCGATCTGCCAGCCGACGGTGTAGACGGGGGTGAGGGCGGTCATCGGGTCCTGGAAGATCATCGCGATCTCCTTGCCCCGGATCGAGCGCATCTCGCGGTCCTTGAGCGTGAGCAGGTCCCGGCCACGGAAGCGCACCGTCCCGGACACCTCGGCGCCCGGGGTGCGGATGAGCCCGAGCAGCCCCATCATCGACACGCTCTTGCCCGAGCCGGACTCGCCGACGATGCCCAGGACCTCGCCCTCGTCCACGGAGAACGACAGTCCGTCGACGGCGGTGAAGGCGCCGAAGCGCACGCGGAGGTCGGTGACGTCAAGCAGCATGGCGCACCCTCGGGTCGAGCCGGGCGTACAGGACGTCCACCACGGCGTTGGCGAGCACGACGAAGAAGGCCGCGTACAGGACGGTGCCCATGATCATGGGCAGGTCCAGGTTCTGCAGCGCCTGGTAGGTGAGCTTGCCGACACCGGGCAGCCCGAAGACCACCTCGGTGAGCAGCGCGGCGCCGCCCACGAGCGCGCCGAAGTCGAGGCCGAACAGCGACACGATCGGGATCAGCGAGCACCTGAGCGCGTGTTTGATCAGGATCCGCCGCTCGGACAGCCCCTTGGCCCGGGCGGTGCGCACGTAGTCCTCGTTGAGCGCGTTGATCAGCTCGCCGCGCAGCAGCCTGGCGTAGATGCCCGCGTACAGCAGCGCCAGCGTCAGCCAGGGGAACAGCAGGTGCGCGGCCCACTGTCCGGGGTTCTGGGTCAGTGGCACGTACCCCAGCGGTGGCACCCAGGAGAACACCGAGTCGTGCCACTGCTTCTGGGTGATCAGGTTGACCACCTCGCCGAGCCAGTAGACCGGCAGGGAGACGCCGAAGACGCCGACCAGCATGACCAGCGGGTCGACGAACGTGCCGCGGAACGCCCCGGCCAGCGTGCCCATGACCACGCCCAGCACGAGCCAGATCACCGCCGCGCCCACGACGAGGGAGAGCGTGACGGGGATGGCGCTGACGATCTGGGGGATGACCAGCGTGCCGCGGTTGACGAACGAGGCCAGGTCGTGGCTGACGAACAGGTGCTTCATCATCATCACGTACTGCACGGGCAGCGGATCGTCGAGCCCGAAGGAGGCCCTGACCTGGGCGAGCGTCGCCGGATCGGCGTTCTTGCCGGCGATGCGGGCGGCCGGGTCCACGCCCGGGGTGGCGAAGAAGATGAGGAAGACCAGGACGCTGATCGCGAACAGCACGAGCAGCGCCGCGCCGAACCGCCTGGCGATGTATCGGATCACGCGGCACCTCGCAGGCGGGCGTTCGGGTCGAGGGCGTCGCGGACGCCGTCACCGAAGACGTTGAGCGCGACCGCGGTCAGCGCGACGAAGAGCCCGGCGCCGATGGTGATCATCGGCCGGGTGTAGAGCAGCGCGAGACCGTCGTTGATGATCGTCCCCCAGCTCGCGTCGGGCGACTGCACGCCCACCGAGAGGAACGACAGCGCCGACTCGGTGAGCATGTTGAGCGCGGTCATCAGCGGCAGGAACACCACCACCGTGGGCAGCACGTTCGGCAGCACCTCGCGCCGCATGACGCGCAGGTCCGACGCCCCGGCCCCGACGGCCGCGTGCAGGAAGTCCTTGCCGCGCAGCGCCATCACCTGGCCGCGCAGCGGACGGGCCACGTACGGCACGTAGATCAGCGCGATGATGATGATCGGCAACCACAGGCTGCCCGCGTCCACGTTCACCGGGCCGAGGTGCAGGCCGCTGGTCAGCAGCACGACCGACAGGCAGATGGCCAGCAGGTAGACCGGGAAGGCCCAGATGACGTCGAAGCAGCGCGACAACACCGCGTCGATCCAGCCGCCGAAATATCCGGCGGCCACCCCCAGAACCGTCGCCAGCACGCAGCACAACACCGCCGCCCCCGCGCCGATGAGCAGGCTGTTGCGCCCGCCGTACAGCAGCCTGGCCAGCACGTCGCGGCCCTGGTTGTCCGCGCCGAGGAAGAAGTGCCCCAGGTCCCAGGTCGGCCCGATCGGCGTGACGCCGAGCCCGAGGCCCTCGGAGCTCTGCTGCAGCACCTGGACCTGCTTGCCGCCCACCCAGGTGGTGCCGGAGACGTTCGAGATGAAGGGCTCGGTGTGCGCGATCGCGCTCGCGTACAGCGGCGCGAGCAGGCACGCCGCCACGATGAGCAGCAGGCCGAGCGCCGCGATCATGGCGGGCCGGTTGCGGCGCAGGCGGGCGCCGGCCTGCCGCCAGGGCCCGGCGCCCGCCCTGACGGGGGTGGTTCCCACCCCCGTCAGGGCCACGTCAGCGGCCATCACTTCACCCAGAGCTGGTCGATCAGCATGAAGAACTGCTTGTGGAACTGGTAGTTGCCGACCCTGGAGGAGACGAAGTCGACCTGCTTGGGCTGGAACAGCGGCACGATCGGGCTCTGCTTCATCAGCTCGCGGTCGATCTCGCCCCACTTGACGTTGG
This sequence comes from Nonomuraea sp. NPDC002799, assembly GCF_053592075.1. NCBI lineage: Bacteria > Bacillati > Actinomycetota > Actinomycetes > Streptosporangiales > Streptosporangiaceae > Nonomuraea > Nonomuraea sp. NPDC002799. The sequence continues at coordinate 130,962 of NZ_JBSFVA010000025.1, read as the reverse complement.
CCGCGTTCTTGTCGGTCTGGTCGAGCCGCATGGTCTCGGACATGCGGGCGTCGTTGCCGGAGTCGCAGTAGCCGGAGATGTTGATGCTGGCGTCACTGCCCTTGCGGAAGGACGAGCACGACAGCAGCACGTGCAGGAAGTCCGAGGCGGCCGGGTAGTCGGCGTACCACTGGCTCACGCTGACCTGGACGTTGTTCTTGGTGTTCTGGATGTAGGTGAAGTGGATGTTGCTGGAGATGACCTTGAGCTCGGACTTGTAGCCGATCTGCTCCAGGAGGCTCCTGACGTACTCGCCGATCTGCTTGCTCACGTCGTCGTCGGCGATCGTCACCGCGACCTTCTCCCCGGCCGTGCCGGACTGCTGGACGAGCTGCTTCGCCTTGGCCAGGTCCTGCTTCGGGTAGTCGCAGAAGTCGGCATGCCCAGGAACGCCCGCGGGCAGCAGGGTGCAGGCGGGGGCGGCCAGGTTCGCGCCGCCGAACATCTTGACCACCGCGTTCCTGTCGATGGCCCACTGCAGCGCCTGGCGGGCCTCAAGCTTGTCGAACGGCGCGATGTTGGTGTTGAGCGGCAGGTACCAGAAGGCCGACAGCGGATTGACGTGGGCCTGGGAGGCGTACTGGCTGCCGATCTCGGTCAGCCGGTCGGCCGGGAGCGGGTCGAAGCTCCAGTCGGCCTGGCCGTTCTGGATCGCGGTGACGGCGGCTTCGGCGGTCAGCCCGTAGGAGTAGACGATCTCGTCCGGGTAGCCCTGGGGCTGCGCCTCGCGCGACCACTCGGTGAAGTGCGGGTTCCTGGTGAGCTTGAGCTCCTTGTTCGGGTCGTACGACACCGCCTGGTACGCGCCGGTGCCCGGGATGGGCGTGCTGCCCTGGTCCTTGGCCGGGGTCGACCTGGGCAGCACGGCCGCGTGCGGCAGCGCCAGCTTGTACGGGAACTCCGAGTCGGCGGCCACCAGGTTGATCGTGACGGTGTTCGCCGCCGGATCCACCACCACGCCCTTGTCCAGGGCGCAGTCCGCGGGCTTCTTCACACAGGCGGCGGCACCGACGATGCCGGCGTAGAAGGTGCCCGACGTGGGCCCGGACACCTTGTAGATCCGCTCGAACGACGCCTTGACGTCGTCCACGGTGACCGCGTCGCCGTTGCTGAACTTGACGCCCTTGCGCAGCGTGAAGGTGTAGCTCTTGCCGTCCGGGCCGAGCTGCGGCATGGCGGCCGCCAGGTCGGGGGTGAGCTGGTAGGAAGCCTCGCCGCCGACCTTCTTGAAGGCCAGCAGCCCGTCGTACAGCGCCTGGAAGGCCTGCCAGTTGCCGTTGCTGTAGTTGATCTGCGGGTCGAGCGTGCCGTCGCCGGCCTTGGCCAGCAGCTTGAGCGTGCCGCCGCGGTGCTGCTCGGCGGCGGCGGGCTGCTCCTGGGCCGGCGCCGCCGCCGTTCCGCTCGAACAGGCGGCGGCCAGCGCCAGCAGGGCCGCCAGGGGGATGATGCGCTTCAACGGGACTCCGTTTCGTCGAGGAAGGAACCGACCACCTGGAGGTAGAGCTCCTCCTCCTCGATGTGCGGCATGTGGCTGGACTGCTCGAACAGCTCCCAGCGGACGTCGGGGATCCGGTCCGCGAAGGGCCGCACGGTGCGAGGGGTCGCCTCGTCGTACCGGCCGGACACGAGCAGGGTGGGGGCGGTGACGAGGTGCAGGCGGTCGACGACCGACCAGTTCTTGAGCGTCCCGACGACGTGGAACTCGGTGGGCCCGTTCATCGTGTGATACACGGTCGGATCCGCGGTGGTCTTGGCGTCGCTGGCCAGGACCTCAGGGGGGTTGGGCACGACGCGGCAGACGTGCCGGGCGTTGAACGCCTTCTCGGCCGCGCGGTAGCCGGGGTGGCCGGTCGTGCCGGCGGCCTCGTGCCGGCGCAGCGTGCGCTCGACGTCCTCGGGCAGTTCGGCGCGGAGCCGGTCGCACTCCTCGCGCCACACCACCATGGAGGCCGGGGAGTTCGCGATGACCAGGCCCAGGAGCCCGGACGGCCGGAGCACCGCGTGCTCGGCGGCCAGCATGCCGCCCCAGGACTGCCCGAGCAGGTGGTAGCGGCCGGCGATCCCGAGGTGTTCGAGCAGGTTGTCCAGCTCGTCCAGGAAGAGCTGGACGGTCCAGAAGTCGGCGCCCTCGTCCGGCAGGTGCGTGGACAGTCCCACGCCGAGCTGGTCATAGTGCACGACGGGCCGCTCGCGCTCGGCGAGCCTGGCGATGCGCAGCGTGTAGTCGTGCGCCGCGCCGGGCCCGCCGTGCAGCACCACGAGGGGAGCTTTGTCACCGGTGAGATCACCGGTGACGCGATACCAGGTCTGCCAGCCCCTGAAGGGCGCCAGACCCGTCCTGGACGGGTCGGGGATCGCCATCCGCGCGCCCTCCTTGTCGCTGATTGAGACGCATGTCCGTTTTGTGGACATCATAAGGACTAATGGCCTGGACACAATACCTTTTACGAAGGTGAGATGTTGTGTAGCGTTCGGCTTGTGCAGGAGCCCCAAGACGATCTCTCACGCGTGCTCGGCCAGGTGCTCGGCGACGGCGGGCATCCTCCCGTGCTGAGCCCGGTGAAAGTCCAGTCGGTCGCCACCGAGGTGGCCGACCGGCTGATGACCGCCGTGGCCATCGGCGAATACCTGCCGGGCGAGCGCCTGCCCGGCGAACGGGAGCTGGCCGACCTGCTCGGCGTCAGCAGGGCCACGGTGCGCGAGGCCATCGGCCGGTTGCAGGCCGTGGGCATCGTGGAGATCCGGCGCGGCCGGACCGGCGGGGCCTACGTCCGCGCGTCATGGACGGAGGCCACCGCCTCGGCCGTGCGGCGCACGCTGGTGCCGCGCTGGGCCGAGCTGGAGCAGCTCTTCGACCTGTACGCGCTGGTCGAGGGCATGGTGGCGGCCACGGCGGCGGCCCGGCGCACCGACGACGACCTCGGGGCGATCAAGCTGGCGCTCGACGCCTACGCCACCGCCGGCAGCCTGCGCGACGAGCAGCTCGCCGACCGGGCCTTCCACCTGGCCGTGGTCACGGCGACGGGCAATCCGAAGATCCGCACGCTGAGCCAGGAGGTGCTCACCCGGGTCGCGCTGGGCTTCCCGGTGGAGCCGTACGGGGACGACAACCGCGAGGCGTACGAGCGGGCGCTGCGCGAGCACGGGGAGCTGTACGAGGCGATCGCGGACGGCGACGCGGACCGGGCGCGCGGCCTGGCCGAGCGGCACTTCGCGATCACCTCGGACATCATGCGCGCGATGCTCGAACGCAGTCTCAGCGGGTCTCCAGATAGCTGATCAGCGTGCGCACCATCGCGCCGGTCGCGCCGGCGGGCCCGAGATCGGTGGCCTTGCCGCGATAGGCGGTGCCGGCGAAGTCGAGATGCGCCCAGGGCAGCCCGGCGGTGAACGGCTGGAGGAACAGCGCGGCGATGGTGGCGTCCGCGTGGTCGCCGCCGTCGTTGCGTGAGTCGGCGATGTCCGACGTCAGCTTCTTGGCGTACGGCCGCCAGAGCGGAAGCTCCCACAGCGGCTCGCCGGTGCGCGACCCGGCCTCGACGAGGTCGCGGACGAGCCGCCGGTCGCTGCCGATGACTCCGGTGATGTCCTCGCCGAGGGCGTGGATGACGGAGTAGGTCAGCGTGGCCGCGTCGATCATCACCTCCGGCGACCGCTCCGCCAGATAGGCCAGCGCGTCGGCCAGCACCAGACGGCCCTCGCAGTCGGTGTCGGTGACCTCGGTGGTGCGGCCGTCGCGATGCCGCAACACGTCGCCGGGCCTGGTGGCGTGGCCGCCCACCATGTTCTCCGCGGCGGGGACGACGGCGGTGACGCCGACCGGCAGGCCGAGCCGGGCGGCGGCCTGGACGACCGCGAGCATGGTCGCGCCGCCGGCCATGTCCGACTTCATGTCGGCCATGGCGCGCAGGCTCTTGATGGCGAGCCCGCCGGAGTCGAACGTGATGCCCTTGCCGGCCAGCCCGACCATCCGCGGGTTCGCCGCGTCGTAGGTGACCTCGATCAGGCAGGGCGGGTTCGCGCTGGCCGCGCCGACGCCCAGGATGCCGCCGAACCCGCCTTCGCGCAGCGCGTCCCCGTCGAGCACCCGCACGTCGAGCCCGTCGGCCCGGCCGATCTCCCGGGCGCGCGCGGCCAGGTCCATCGGCGTCAGGTCGCCCGCGGGGGTGTTGACCAGGTCCCTGGCGAGGTCGACCGCGTCGGACACGATCCGGCTGCGCCGCGCGTCGCCCTCGCCCAGCACGATCAGCCGGTGCACGGCCGGGCCCGCCGGGCCGCTCTTGTAGCCGGCGAAACGGTAGCCGCCCAGCCGCACCCCCTCGATGACCGCCTCGGGATGCGGCAGCGCGACCGCCACCGTGCCGAACCGTCCCAGCCGGGGCGCCACCCGTCCCGCCGTGACCCGCGCGCTCTGCTCGTCGGCCACATCGCCGACGATCATGAGAGCCCGGGCGGCGAACGGCGCCATGCCGGGCAGCAGCAGCTCACCGTCGCCCCGGCCGTTGAACCGGACGTGCTCCATGGCTTGCGCCAGGCCCAGCTCCCTGGCCAGCGACACCGGCAGGACGAGCAGATCGGCGGTGATCTCGGCAGGCGCCAGAGACGAGAAGGACACCTCCACGAGGCGGCTCCTTAGGGTTTGAGGCATAAAAGGTATGCCAAGCAAACCATAAGTTCGGAGCCGGTCGTGCGGGCGGGCCCGGCCCCGGAGCGGGGGAAGGCCGTCTCACGTCACTGGGACAGGACGCTCTGCGGGAGGTAGAGGGGCATGGAATCCTCCCACTGGCTGTCGGTCAGCAGTCTCTTGCCGGAGCCGTCCGCGTTCATGATGAAGACCTGGCCGTAGGGCTGGAAGGTGTTGTCGTACAACGCCGCCTCCTGCCGGAAGCCGTACATGCCGCTGTTGTACAGGATGCGCCCGTCGTGGTTCCAGACGGCGTGGCCTTCGTTCGAGCCGCTGCTGGTGAGGCGGCGGAGGTTGCTTCCGTCGGGGCGGATGGTGCACACGTCGAAGTTGGTGGCGCTCGTCTTGCGGGTGAAGAGGATGAGCCTGCCGTCCAGGGACCAGTCGGGCAGGTTGTCGTATTCGCCGGTGAGGACGCGCGTCACCCCGGTGGTGAGGTCGAGGATGCGCAGGCCCTTGTTCTCCTCGCCCCACACGCGATAGACGATCTCGTTGCCGTCGGCCGAATAGCTCGGGAAGCCGGCGTTGGCCGTGCCGTCCGTGAGCGCCTCCCAGGCCGAGCCGTCGCTGCGCACCCGCGCCACCACGGCCGTGTGCGTCGCGCGCTCCTGGAACCAGCCGCCCAGGCCGAACGCGATCCAGGCGCCGTCCGGCGACCACGCGGGGCGGAACGCGCCGGCCATGCCCTTGGCCAGCAGCACCGGGTCGAGGCCCTTCCCGGCGGTGTCGAAGACGACGCGCCGGTCAGTGCCGTCCGGGCGCATGGTGACGATCGAGGAGGTGCCGAGCTGCTTCTCCGTGATCGCGAGGCGGCCCTGCCGGGACAGGACGGGGAACACGTCGCAGAAGCGATACTCCCAGTCGGAGTCCCAGCTGTAGAGCGGCTTGTCGAGCGGGCGCACCGCGTAGCCGAACTTCTGGTAGACCACCGAGGTCCCGTCCGGCGACCAGACCGGCGAGCGCAGGGCCCGCTTGACGGCCGGCAGCGTCCCCGAGGTGTAGGCCAGGCCCTCGTCGGCTCCGCCCTTGATGAGATAGCCGATCTCGGTGGCGGTCACGAACTGGGGCGCGACCTTCAGATGGGGGCCGGAGGTGTGCTCGACGCGCTCGCCGGTCGTGACGTCGACCGAGACGATCTGGGAGTCGACCTTCCCGATGTACTCGGGGCGGTGGGCGCCCCAGGTGCCCTCGGTGGTGATCTCGTAGAAGACGATCCGGCGGCCGTCCGGCGACCACTTCGGCGAGCCGAGGCAGTATCCCTCCTTGGTGGCGACCTGGCGGAAGCCGGTGCCGTCCGGCCGGATGACGTAGATGCTGAGCTCCTGCGTGTGCTCCCAGCCGCGGCCGTCGTTGTGCCCCCGCCAGGCCGTGTTGCGGTCGCTGGAGAAGGCGATCCATCGGCCGTCGGGCGACCAGGACGGCCGGAAGTGGCAGTCGGGGCCCTCGGGGTCGCCGGCCACCGCCGGGCTGCCGGTCAGGTTCTTGAGCTTGCCGGTGCGCAGGTCGAGCAGCCAGATGTGGGCCCTGTGGTCACCGCGGGTGGAGACGAAGGCCACTCTCGTTCCGTCCGGCGACAGGACGGCGGAGTCGTCCATCGCCGGGCCGGCCGCTAACGGCTGGATGTTCGTTCCGTCGATCCGGGCCCGGTAGAGGCCGGAGTTGCCGTCGCCGGCCCGTTCCGAGGTGAAGATCACCGACTGGCCGTCGGCGGCGAGGCCGGCGTGATAGTCGAACCCCGCGCTCCCCAGGAGCGGGCGCTCGTTCGAGCCGTCGACGTGGGAGATGTACAGATTCGACGAGGAGGGCCCGATCCGGTTGATCAGCAGCACGCCCTTCTTGCCCTCGCCGGCCGCCGCCACGGCGAAGGGCTGCGGCAGCAGAGCCGCGCCCACGGTGGCCGCCCCGGCCGTCAGAAACGCCCGGCGCCTCATGTTGGTTTCCATCGCCTTACCCATTCCTTCCGCATGGACGGCTGCTTCTGCCGTCGGCTTATGCGCGACCCAGGTCGGAGACTCGCCACATCGGGTGCGCTGACAGGTGTTCGGACACTCATGCGCCGCCTCGGGCCCGGCTGCGGGCGGGCCCGAGGCGTGTCAGGCGTGCTGGGCCGCGGGCCGGTCGCGGGTGGCGAGGCCGAGCCGTTTGAGCGCGAGCTTGTCGAGCCAGTTCAGCAGCCCGTTCAGGATGAGCGTCATCGTGATCAGGACGATCAGGCCGGCGAACTCGGTGGCCGCGTCCAGGTTCATCGCGGAGGTGAACAGCCCGTGGCCGAGCCCTTCGGTGGAGGCGATGAACTCGGCGCCGATGACGCCGAGGATGGCCAGCGGCCCGCCGGTCTTCAGCGCGGCGAAGAACGGCGCCGCCAGCGTGGGGATCGTCACGTAGACGAGCAGGTGGTGCCGGCGGCCGCCCATCACCTGGACGACCTCGACCAGCTCGCGCTCCCGCAGGCGCAGGCCGAGGTAGATGTTGTAGAACATCACGAAGGCGGGCCCGATCATCGCGATGGTGATCTTCGACCAGGCGCCGATGCCGAAGAACAGCAGGAAGAGCGGCGCGAGCGCGATCTTGGGGATGCCGTTGAAGGCCGCGATGAGCGGCTCCAGCACCCGGCCCGCCAGGGAGAAGGAGCCCAGCACCAGGCCCATCAGGGCGCCGAGCACGACGCCCATGGAGAACCCGGCCACCACCTCGATCACCGTCGCCCTGATGTCGGCCCACCCGGACGCCGAGCCGAGCAGGTCCACCAGGGCCCCCGCGACCTCGGTGGGCCTGCTGACCGCGTATTCCGGCAGGACCGGGCCGCTCAGGACCTGCCAGAGGGCCAGCGCGATCGCGATGACGGCGACGCGCAGCACCACCAGGGTGCCCCGACCCTGCCACCGGTCGCCCTTCCGCCTGGTCGCGACGGCGACGTCGGTCTTCTTCCGCACCGGTCGGTCGGTGGCAGCCACCATGTTGCGCTCCTCTCCGTCCGCGGCGGCCGGATCATGCTCCGCCGCCGGACGGCACGTACGTGTTGGTCCAGTCGTTCGCGGTGACGGTCATCACCTTGGTGAGCACGCCCAGTCCGTTGACGAAGTCCAGGGTCTTCTTCCAGGTCGCCTCGTCCATCGCGGCGCTCGTCGGCCAGCCGGCGTGCGTCAGGCTGGCCTCCAGCACCGGGACCGGGATGCCGGACATCTCCTTCGAGGTCAGGTTCAGCAGCTCGGCGTCGTGCTGGTGGGCGTTCATGTACGCGGTGGCCTCCTGGACCGCGGCGACGAACTTCTTGGCGACGTCGGCGTTCTTGCCGAGGAAGTCCTTACGCACCACCACGAACTCGCCGTAACCGGACTGCTCGGCGGACCACTCGGGGACCCGCAGCGGATCCGCCACCACGACGCCCTCCCCGGCGTGCTCGATGGACAGCGGCGTCGGCTCGGAGGTGATGAACCAGTCGATCTGGCCGCTGTTGAGCGCGGCCTTGTTCGCGGCCGGGCTCGGCAGCGACACCCACTTCACCTGGGCGGGGTCGACGCCGCGGGTCTTGAGGAACATGCTCGCCTGGGCCTTGGTGTTGGCCGAGCTGGCGCCGCCGATGGAGGTGCCCAGCGCCTTGGCCACCTCCGCCACCGGGGTGGAGCCGGACAGCTTGCTGGCTTCGGCGAACTTCTTGCTGACCACGATGCCGAGTGGGTTGCCCAGGCCGTCCGCGGCGATGGCGACCTGCGGGATGCCCTTGGCCAGGGCGGACAGGAAGCCGGTCGGGCTGGAGTTGAGGAACTGCACGGAGCCCGATTCGAGGGCGGCCGGGCCGGTCGAGGCGTTCGTCGACACGAACGTGACCTTGAGCCCCTGCTTCTGGAAGAAACCCTTGGCCTGCGCCAGCTTCAGCGGCAGGTCGAAGATGTTCTCCCCGGCGCCGACCGTGACCGCGGTCAGGCCGCCCTGGGCGGATCCGGAGTCGCCGCACGCGGCCGTCAGCGCGGCGCTGAGGGCCAGGGCGGTGGCGAGCACGACGGCCCGCGGGCGCCCGCGGGTCACCGAGGTGCGGCTGCCGGCGACGCCGCCGTCCGTGAGGTGGTGTCCCATGTCATCTCCTGTCACCATGTGGGGGGTTGGTCTTTCCGGGCCGTGCGGCGCCCCGTACGCCGCACGACCGGTCAATCGGCTGCTTGCTCGGGCCCGGCCGTCTGCAGCAGCAGCGCCCGCCGGGCGGAGGCGACGTGGTGGCGCATCGCGGCCACCGCCGCGTCCGGGTTGCGGGTGACGATGGCCAGCAGGATCGCCTGGTGCTCCTCCAGCGAGCCGCTTCTCGGGTGCTGCGCGGACAGGTTGCGGTACTGGCGCATGACCAGCGGGTAGAGCAGGGTGTCGTAGGCCCGGGCCAGCGTCTGCTGGTGCGCGGCCTCCTTCACCTGCTGGTGGAATCTGCGGTTGCCCTGCGAGTAGCCGGCCTGGTCCCCGAGCCGCTTGCAGTCCTCCATCGCCTCCAGCGTGCCGCGCAGCTCGCTGATCTCCGCCACGCTGGCCCGCTCCGCGGCCTTGCCCGCCAGGGCGGACTCCAGCACCTCGCGGGCCTCCAGGATGTCCAGCGCCTCCTCGGCCGAGAAGCTGCGGGTGCGCACCCCGCGGTTGACCTCGCTGGTGACATAACCCTCCTGGGTCAGCCGGACCAGCACCGACCGCATGGTGCTGCGCGAGACGTTGAACATCGTGGTCAGTTCCGCCTCGGTGAGCCGGGTGCCCGGCGCGAGGCTGCCCGACATCAGCAGCGAGCGCAGCCCTTCGTACGCCTGGTTGTGCCGGGTCTGCGAGGTCTTGTCCGGCTCCACGACGTGGTCGCTGACTTCCATCATGATCACCTGTGTCCCAGAAGAGAGATGACGACTGAGTCGGGAGTATGTCCGAGCTCAGACCGTCCCGCTGGGTTCGACCTGCGCGAGCCTCGGATACAGCCGCCGCGCCGTACCTGCGAAGATCTCCGCCCGGTCGCCCTCGGACAGGGGCGCGAGGACCTCCTCGGCGAGCAGCAGCAGCTCCGGCGGCGACTGCTCGGCGGCCGGGCAGTTCGACCCCCAGGCGATCCGGCCGGCGCCGAACGCCTCGATCACCGGCTCCAGGAAGCCGGCGGCCTGCTCACCGGCGTCCCGGAGCCGCTCCAGGTTGCGGTGGGTGAGCTTGAGGAACAGGCCCGGGTGCCGGGCGAGCTCGGCCACCTCGCCGCCGGCGGCGGCCGGCGAGGCGGCGATGTCCGGGTAGCCGAGGTGGTCGAGGAGCACCCGCACGCCGGTGAACCTCTCCAGCACCTCGTGCAACTGCTTGGTGGCCGGCCCGAGCCGCATCTGGAGGCAGACGGGGACGTCCAGCTCCCCGGCCCGCTCCCAGAACGGGAACGTCTCGGGCGCGGCGAACCATTCGCCCTGGACGGGCACGGTGCTCCCGTGGGTGAACAGCCGCACCCCGGCCAGACCGCCGTCGATCGCCGCCGCCAGACGGGCGGCGGCGTCCGGCCGCAGGGGGTCGAAGGTGCCCACCGCCACGAAACGATCGGGCCGCCGCCGGGCGCTGTCCAGGACGTAGGAGTTGTCGTATCCGTACGCCGTGGTGGCCTGCACCAGCACGGCCTGCCGGATGCCCGTCTCGTCCATCCGGTCCGCCATCCCGTCGGCGGTGACCGGCCGGGATTCAGCCCATTCCGACTGCTTCCCGCCGATCGGCGCTCGCGGGTAGGTGGTCAGGTCGTCGGAGATGACATGGCAGTGCGTGTCGATCACGTACACGTTTTCAGTCCTTCCTGCGGTCAGGCGTCCGGGTAGTCGCCGTGCGCGAACAGCTCGCTGAGGTCGGTGGGGAAGTCCGGGCCGAGCAGGCCCTGGTCCCGGGAGTACCGCACGAGCGCGCGCAGGCTCGGCTCGTTGGCCCCGATGCCGTAGGGGACGGGGTCGCCGCCGATCTGCCGCGCCTGGCGGGCGAACCGCGCGAGCGCGGACCAGCCCGGGTCGGCGGCGAGCTGCCGGCGCTTGCTCTCGGCCAGCGCCGCGTACAGCGCCGTCGGCAGGCCGGGGTCGTGTTCGACCAGCTCGGAGCGGAGCGCGATCACCGAGTGCAGGGGATAGATCCCGGTACGCAGACACCAGTCGGCGCCGAGCGTCCCGGCGTCGGCGAACAGCGGATAGGGGCCTTCGGCGCCGCTCTCCTCGCCGGCCGCCGAGCCCGCCGCCGGGCCCGCCGCCGAGCCCGCCGCGGTCCAGTTCGCCTGGGGCGGGCCGGCCCGTCCCGTCCCGGCGTTGCCGGTGAGCGCGGCGTCCAGCTCCCCGCCGCGCAGCAGCTCGCCCAGGGAGCGGCCGTCGGTGACCCGCTCGACGTTCGCGGGGGCGCGGCCCTCGATGTGGTCGTCGTCGTCCACCACCCAGGTGATCTTCTCGTGCGCGACGCCGTACTCCTCCGACAACACACCGCGCACCCACACACCGGTGCTCACCGAGTACGCGCGCACCCCGACCCGCCGTCCCTCCAGGTCCCGCGGCACCCGGATGCCCGAGAGCGCGGCGCACTGGACGTCGCCGTGGTGGAAGCGCCGGTTGAGGAACACCGGGATCCCGGTGATCGGCACCCCCTCCTGCAGCGCCATCAGGTACGACACCGGCGCCAGCTCGCACACGTCGAACGCGAGGTCGCGGATCATCCGCCGGTACGCGGCGATGATCGGCCTGACCTGCACCGGCTCGACCCGGTACCCGGCCACCTCGACGGCGCCGTCCAGCAGCGCCTGCCCGTGCGGGTAGTCCCCGAGGGCCACCGAGAGCTTCGCCATTGCCTGCCTTCCGATCCGAGCGTTGGGTATGACATGGGGTCCGCCTGGGATCGGCCCCCGAGTGCCGGTCATCCGGCCTCAGCCGCCCAGGCGCGACGACGGGACCCCGAGGGCCGCACAGGAGCGCGCGACCAGTTCGTCGAAGTCCACCGGCCGCGGCAGCACGTCCTGCGCCAGCGCGTACGCCGCCGCCTGCGTCACCGGGCCGCGCAGCGCCTCGAAGCCCACCGGGTTCAGGCTCACCGGGCCGTCCGCGGGCGAGGCGGCGAGCAGGTCCCGCATCGCGTCGTAGGCCGCGCAGACGGCGGCCGAGTGCTCGCGCGCGGCCTGCTCGCCGACGCCCACGACATGGTTGACCGGGGCGAAGCCCTTCTCCTGCGACCAGGCGGCGGCCACCCGCGCGGGGTCGGCGATGGCGGTGCGGACCCGGTCGTCCGACGGCAGCTCGTTGCCCATGATCCCGAAGTCGATGCGGCCTTCGAGGAAGTCCGCCTGCAGGCGGGCCCCCTCCGGCGCGCGGCGCACCCAAGCCGGGTCGTGCTGCCCGTCCACGTGGCCGCCCTCGTACACCACCCAGTCGATCTTGCGCAGGTCGGCCCCGTACTGCTCGGCGAGGAAGCCGCGCACCCAGACGCCGGTGGTCTGGCTCCACGAGCGCACGCCCACGCTGCGGCCCTCGACGTCCGCCACGGTCAGGTCGCCGCAGGTCACCAGGGTCTGGTGCTGGAAGCGGCCGAGCGCGGTGATCGGGAGCAGGACCACCGGCCGCTCGCAGGCGACGGCCTGCAGCAACGTCACGATCGGCAGCTCGCAGAGGTCCGCCGCCGCCTCGGCGATCATGCCGCGCGCGGCCCTGTTCACCGGCCGCACGTCGAGCCGTTCCACCTTGGTGCCCGTCTCGCGGACGGCCGCCTCGGCGGCGGCCGCGAGATCGTCGCGGCCCAGAACCAACTTCACTTGCGCTCCTCCTTGATGGGGTCCGCCGCCGGTCACCGGTGGAACCGCTCGTGGTGCTGACGCAGCAGGTCGATGCCGTAGTCGTTGCCGTTGGGCGTGCGGACCACGGTGTGGATGTGCCGGCGCGACGGCGTGTCGTTGTCGAACATCACGCCGGCCTGGTGCTCGAACTCGATGAGGATCACCGGGCTGTGGATGCGGTAGTAGAAGACGCCTTCGGGGCCCGGGTCGCCGATCCAGGCGAAGTAGGTCTCCGCCTCGTGGGCGCGGACCTCGTCCGCGCGGACCCGGGCGTGACCCGCACCGGCCCGGTCCACGTACAGGCCGATCAGGTCGGCGGCGGTCTCGCGCTGCGGCTCGGTGAGCTCGCTCAGCGGTAGGCCCGCGAGGTTCAGCTCGACGTTGTCGCGGAAGGCGCCGGCGAACAGGTCGGGCGGCATCTCCTCCGCGATCACCGCGAGCTGCCGCTGCGCGCCGGTCAGGCTGGTGAACAGCCGGTGGCCGACGGCCTCCTCGCGGCGGAAGGCGCTGGTTCCCGCGTACCTGCCGGACTCGGCGATCACCGGCTCGGCGCCGAGGAAGGTCGGCGTGAGCGTCATCTGGTCTCCGACGAAGACGCAGTTGACGTTGACGTGGTGGCCGTCGAGCTGCCAGCCCCACGCGCCCTGCTCGGGCGATCCGTAGACGGTGAACCAGTAGACCCACTCGTTGAGCAGGTCCTGTTCGCCGCGCAGCTCGCCGATGGTCAGATTGAGGTGCATCAGATCGATGACCTGCGTGTATCCGTACGCGCTGAGGCCGGCGCGCACCAGGGCGAGCGCCCTGTCCCGCTGGTCGTCGCCGAGGTCCGCCAGGCACAGGCCGTGCCGCAGGAAGTACCGCGCGCCGTTCGCCCAGTGCCGCCAGGTCACGTCGTCCATGGCGAGGCGGCCCTGCTTCAGCTCCAGGGGCGTCAGCGCGGACAGGTAGTCGGCCGCCGCCCGCCGGGCACCGCTGACGTCCAGGCCGGTGGCGCGCAGCGGGAACAGTCCCGGTCGCGGGCCGTCCGACGTGGCCACGCCGCGGAAGGGCTCCGCGGCCGCGCGCCGCCGCCAGTCGATCTTCGCGTGCAGTTCCGGCGTCATCACGTCCGGGCGCCGGGTGGGGGCGTGGCCCCGCTGTCGTAGTCCCGTCATCGAAAGAGGTCCGCTTCCTTCTCGATCGCGTCGATGTCGATGGGCGTGCGCACGAGCTCCTGTTCGACGGCGTACCGGGCGGCCAGGTCCAGGCAACCGGCCAGCTCGTCGCTCCAGCCGGCCGCGACCGCGCGGCCGGCCGGTGAGTCGTCGCGCGAGCCGGCGGTGGCGCTGATCGCTTCCGTCAGGGCGTCGTACAGCGCACGCACCGCGCCCGGTTCCGCGCGCAGCACGTCATCGCGGACCACGACCAGGTGGTTGGCCGCGGCGAAACCGTGGCGGTCCAGCCAGGCGCGCTCGGCGGCCGGGGCGTCCTGGATGACCGGGACCAGACCCGCCCCCTGGCCGCCGATCGCGCGCGGGCCGAGCACGGCGGCCGCCACCTCGCCGTCGCGCAGCAGGTCCGCGACCCGCCCGGCCGGCGACCGGGTCACGTACGCGGGCTCCCGGTACTGCCGCACGTGCGGCTCCTCGGTGGTGACCCAGGTGACGTCGGAGGCCGCGACGCCGTACTGCTCGCGCAGGATGCCGCGTACCCACAGGCCCGTGGTCTGGCTGTAGGAGCGCACCCCGATCCGCTGCCCGGCCAGCTCACCGGGGGCGAGTACGGGGCCGCCGGGCAGGCGGGTGAGCGACCGGTGGTGGGTGCCGCCGATCAGCACCACGGGCAGCAGCGTGATCGGGACACCTGCCTCACGGGCCTGGAGGTAGGTCGCCAGCGCCAGCTCACAGACGTCGAACTCCAGGTCGCGCACCATGCGGGCGAAGGCGGGGTACAGCGGGGCCGCGTGCGCGAACCGGCAGTCCGCACCCCGCACGGGAATCGTCCCGTCCTTGAGCGGGCGCGTGTGCGGGTAGTCGCCCAGCAGGACCGTCAGCGCCGGCATCTCACACGTCCTCGCCGCGCAGGAGGCGGCGGTAGGGGACGCTGACCACGTTCCGGGTGATCCGCACGTCGATCACGGTGGGGCGGGGGGCGCGCACGTACTCCGCGAGGGCGGCGCGCAGCTGGTCGGCGGTCCGGACCGTGGCGCCGCCACCGCCGAGCGCCACCGCGACCGCGCCCAGCTCCGGCGTCGGGATCACCGCCAGCTCCGGGTCCAGGCCGGCGGCCCCCGCCTTGTGGTACTCGGCTCCCAGGCCCTCGTCGTTCATCACCACGACCAGGATCGGGAGGTCGTAGCGGCAGGCGGTCTCGAACTCCGGCAGGTGCATCAGGAAACTGGCGTCGCCCTCGACCACGAAGGCGGGCCGGTTGCCGTTGGCCACGATCGACCCGATGGTCAGCAGCGGGGCCTGGCCGATGGCGCCGAACATGCCGTAGTTCGACAGGACCTCGCGGGAGCGCTGGAAGAGCATGGTGCCGAAGTCGGTCTGGTGGCCGCTGCCCAGGACCAGGCCGATCTCGCCGGGGATCTCCTCGTCCAGGACGTGGATCACCTCGCGCGGATCGAGCAGGCCCGGCTCGCTATGGAACTCGGCGGGGGCCACCAGCGGGGCGGTCAGCCGGCGCAGCACCTCGGCGGTGTGGAAGCCCTCCGACGCGACCGGCCGGCTCTCCAGCGCCCGGGTCAGCTCGGTGAGGGCGGCGACCGCGTCGGCCCTGATGTAGGAGTCGGCCACCGCGCCGTTGCCCATGACGAGGTGCGGGGCCGTGTCGATCTGGATGTAGCGGGCGTCCGGGAACAGGTAGCCGTGCTCGATCGTGTAGTGGTTCAGGCTGGCGCCCACCGCGATCACGCAGTCGGCCTCCTGGAGCAGCTCCATCGCCGTCTTGTCGCCGTACAGGCCGGCGATGCCCACGTGGTAGCCGGTGCTCGCGCACAACCAGTTCTTCGCCTGCAGGGTGGTGGCCAGCAGGGCGCCGGTCCGCTCCTGCAGGCGCAGGATCTGCTCGCCGGCGTCCGCGCGGCGCGCCCCGCGGCCGGCGATGATCACCACGCGTTTGCTCGCGCGGATGATGTCGCAGGCCGCCTCGATCGCCGCCGGGTCGGGCAGCGAGCGCACCTGCGGGATGAGGGCGGTGGAAGGGACGTACTGCTCGCCGTCCTCGCACTCCTGCTTCTGGACGTCGATCGGCGCGCTGAGCATGATCGGCCGGGACTCGGTGCGCGCGAGGTAGAAGGCCCGCTGTACGGCCTCCTCCGCCAGGTCGGCCCGGGACACGTGCACGAAGCCGCACTCGATCGCGGCGGCGAAACGCCGCTGGTCCAGGTACTGCACGGCGCCCTGGTCGCCCCAGGCCGTCTCGCCGCAGAAGGCGACCAGCGGGGTACGCGCCCGGCTCGCCACGATCATCGAGGTGGCGAGCTGGGCGACGCCCGGCCCGCTGGTCGTCGTCACGACGCCCGGCCGCCCGGCCGTCCGCGCCCACCCGTCGGCCATGCCCAGGCCGGAGCCCTCGTGCCGCACCTCGTACAGCCGCACGCCGCGCCGGGCGAGGGCGTTCATCCAGTGCATGTTGGCGTCGCCCATCATGCCGAAGACGTCGCTCGTGCCCTCCGCGACGAACGCCTGGGCGAGTAGTTCGTGAACCTTCACTTCATGGCCCCTTTCAGCACGCCCGCCAGCCGCCCGAACACGCGCAGCGCGTTGCCGCCGTACACCGCCTGACGGTCGGCGTCGTCCAGGGTGGCGATGGAGTCGAGGAGGTACTTGGTGTCGTCGAACCGCCGTCCGGTGTCGGGGTCCACGGCGCGGACGGCGCCGATCATCTCCGAGGCGAACAGCACGTTGGCCGCGGGGATCACGTCCACCAGCAGCTCCAGCCCCCGCCGGTGGTAGACGCAGGTGTCGAAGAAGACGTTGCGCAGCACCGCCTCCTCCAGCGGTGGCCGGCCCTGGTCCAGCATGAAGCCCCGGTAACGGCCCCAGTGGTAGGGGACGGCGCCGCCGCCGTGCGGCAGGATGAGCTTCAGCGTGGGGAAGTCGGTGAACAGCTCCGACTGGCACAGCTGCATGAACGCGGCGGTGTCGCCGTTGAGGTAGTGGGCGCAGGTGCCCTGCAGGGCCGGGTTCCGTGACATCGCGACGTGGATCATGGCCGGCACGTCGAGTTCGGTCAGCTTCTCGTACAGCGGGTAGTACACCCGGTCGGTCAGCGGGGGCGCCTGCCAGAAGCCGTCGGAGGGGTCCGGGTTGAGCAGGCAGCCGACGAATCCCAGCTCTTCGACGCAGCGTTCCAGCTCGGCGACGCTGTTGCGGACCGAGGCGGCGAGGGCGTCGCCCGGCGACTGGGGGAGCTGGCACACACCGGCGAACCTGCCGGGGAAGAGCGCGCACACGCGGGCGATCAGGTCGTTGCTGACCCGGGACCAGTCCAGGCTGGTCCGCGCGTCGCCGTAGTGGTGGGCCATCTTCCCGGCTCCGGGGGAGAAGAGCGTGAGGTCCGTGCCGCGCTCTCGCTGCAGTTTGAGCTGGCCCTGCTCGATGGCGGTCCTGATCTCGTCGTCGGTGATGCGCAGCTCGCCGGGTGACACGCGCTCGCCCGCGTCCTCGAACGCCCGGATCTGCCGTTCGCGCCATCGCCCGAGCGCGGGCGGGGCGGTGGTGAAGTGGCCGTGACAGTCGATGATCATGAAAGACTCCTCGTCAGGCTCGGCCGGTCAGGGTGCGGCCCAGGTCGAGGCCCGGGTACGAACGCACAGGGGCCGTCATCAGGAACCGGTAACCGTCGTCGATCACCTGCTTGACGTTGCCGGCCGTGACGTGGGGATGGCCGACGGCGACCCCGCGTTCGGCGCAGACGTCGAGGATGCGGCGTTTGGACTCCATGACGAGCGGGTGGTCGTACTGGCGGGGCACGCCGAGCTCCTGGCTCAGGTCGCCCTCACCGGGCAGGACCAGGCCGATGCCCGGGACCTGGTCGAGGATGTCCGGCAGGTTGGCCACGCCGCGCTGGTCCTCGATCATGATCGCCACGAGGATCTCGCCGTCCGGGTCGAGCGGCCAGACGTCGCTCCTGGCGTAGTACTCGGCGGCCGAGACGCCCCAGTAGCGCGCCGCCGCGGCCGGGCTGTCGCCGCGCAGGCCGGCGGGTTCGTGGCGGGGGGTGCCGGGCAGCCGCGGGTAGCGGCAGGCCGCGACCGCGTTGCACGCCTCATCCACCGAGGTGATGTGCGGCCACACGATGCCGTACGCGCCCAGGTCGAGGGCCTGCTTGGCGTGCCACTGGGACTTCTCGACGCCGTTGGCGGGGATCCGCACGAGGGGGGTGACCGGGGCCGCGAGGCTGCCGGCGGTGAAGATCCGGCGCCGGTTCAGCAGGTACTGCAGGCTGTCCCGGAGGGCGATGACGTCCCACGGCTTGTGCTCGGTCTCGAAGACCAGGCCGTCGTAGTCGGTGGTGCTGAATTCGACGGCGGCCGACGGATCCGGCGCGGCGAAGGACACGAAGACGTGCTCGCCCGCCGCCAAGCCGCTGATCACCCTGTTCAGCCTGGGCATGGTCACTGCCCGCCTCCTTTCCGTTCTTGTGATCGCTGGGTGGAGATCAACGCGGTCCTCCGCTGCCCGCCGGTCGGCGTCGCTCCAGAAGACGCGCCCACCAGGCCCGCAACCGGCCGGACAGGCCGGCGGGCCGGGGTGTCCCGGCGGTCGGGGGTGCCGGGACACCCGTCGTGGCAGTCGTGGTGGTTTCGGTGGGTTCGGGGGTCGCCGGGCCGGCGCAGCGCTGGACCAGTTGGTCCGAGAAGTCCCGCGTCATCCGCGTGACCACGGCTCCGGCGCCCGACTCGACCAGCGAGGCGAGCTTGCCGTTGATGGTGATCTCGCCGCTCACGGCCACCCGCGCCGTGCCGGGCCCGTCGCCCGGCACCACCCGGAACGTGGCGTCCGCCGTGAAGCGGGTGGCCCGCTGGCCGTCCCGGCCGCGCGCCGACAGGCGGCCTTCCCGTTCGTCCTCGGCCAGTTCCAGGGTGACCTGGGCGGCGAACCTCACGCGTACCGCACCGAACTTGACGACCAGCGTCCCGTCGAACGAGCCGTCGTCGTGGGCCGCCCCCAACTCGGCGCCGCCGATGCAGGACACGACGTCCGCGGGGTTCGAGATGACCTCCCAGACGCGGGCCGGGGGACTCGGAACGGCGATCTCTTCCGTGATCGATATCAAGGGTGTCGTCCTCGCTCGGCGGTTCGGCCGGTCTTCACGCTGTGGCGTCCGAGGTCTGCGTGTCGGAGCTGAACAGGCTCCAGAGGTCGTTGTAGAGCTCGGCGAACTCCGGCGACTCGACGAGGGAGCTGATCCGGCGGGGGCGCTCGAACGGGATCGGCAGGACGCGGCTGATCGTGCCCGGCCCGTCGGACATCACGATGACCTCGTCGGCGAGGTAGATCGCCTCGTTGAGGTCGTGGGTGACGAAGACGAGCGTGCCGTTCTGCTCCTGCCAGAGATCGAGCAGGTCCTGCTGGAGCCTGAGCCGGGTGATGGCGTCCAGCGGGCCGAAGGGCTCGTCCATCAGCACGATCGACGGCTCGTAGATCAGCGCTCGCGCGATGGCGACGCGTTTCTGCATGCCGCCGGAGAGCTCCCGGGGGAAGTGGTTCTCGAATCCGGTGAGTCCGACCAGGTTGATCCAGTGGTCGATCCTCGCCTTCCGCTCCTCCTTCGGCACCTTGCGGAACTTGAGCGCCAGGCCGATGTTGGCCTGCACGCTCAGCCAGGGGAGCAGGTTGGCCTGCTGGGTGACGTACGCGGCCTCGGAGTTGACCCCCGTGACCGGCGCGCCGTTGAAACGCACCTCCCCCTGCGTCGGGAAGAGCAGCCCCGCGCCCAGGTTGAGGATGGTGCTCTTGCCGCACCCGCTGGGCCCGATCACGGCGATGAACTTGCCGCGCCCGACCTGGAACGACACGTCCTCGATGGCCGGCCGGTGGGTGCCGGGGAACTCCAGGGTGACGTGCTCGAAGCGGAGTGCGTCCGGATGGGGGGCGAGATGGTCGTTCGACAACGTGTGCCTCCTTGACCGCCGGAAGCGGCGGGAAGGGAAGTTGTGTGCGCATGCCGGGTGGCGTTGCCCGCGCGCACAGTCGCTGATGCGTGGCTACGTGGTTGGTACGTCCGGCGTTCGCACGCCGATCCGCTCACCTGCCGGCTCAAGGATTGTCCGACAAGCGATGAACGAAACGTAACAGCGACGACTCATAAGTACAAGAGTCCGCAACATAGTCGGGTCTCATTGTCCAACAATCGCTGCCTGGCCTGCTCGGATCACCCCCGAGAGGACGGCCGATCGCCGTTGCCTATGGACGATCTGCCACGGCTGGCCCAGACTGTGGCACTACGTGGTTGGCGTTCGGCGTTCGCATGGCTGGTCCTCGACGGGTGCACTTCGCGACAGAGAGGTCAGCGCGACCATGCAGGACTCAGAACACCCAGAAACCGAGGCTTCGCCCGCCGGATCCGCCTGGCGGCCATCCCGGAGAACGGCGCTGGGCGCACTGGCGGCGTCCGCCGTCGGCGCGGCCGTGCCGCTGCTCACCGGCGCGCACAGCGCCGGCGCGTCGGCCGGCACGACACCGGAACTCCTCTACATCGGCACCTGGCGCGGCACCCAGGTGAACGGCGCCCGGTTCGATCCCGGCGGCGCGACCATGACCCCGTTCGGCGTCGTGGCGCAGGTCAATTCGAGCTGGCAGGCCAAACACCCGTCGAAGCCGGTGCTCTACGTAGGCAGCGGCGACGCCGGCGGCACCGTCTCCGCGTTCCGGATCGACCGGGCGAGCGGCGCCCTCGATCTGATCGGCCGGGCGACGACGGACAGCGCGGGCACGCCCGGCGGCCTGTCGTACATCGGGGTGGACCGGCCCTCGGGCGCCGTGCTGGCGGCGAACTTCGCGGCGGGCCTGGTCGCGGCCCTGCCCATCCGGCACGATGGCGGGCTCGACTCCCCGGCGTCCGTCGTGGTCGACACCGGCTCAGGCCCGCACCCGCGTCAGGCGGGCCCGCATCCGCACCACGTGGTCGTGGATCCGAGCGGCGACTTCGTGCTGGTCGCGGATTTCGGCGCGGACCGCGTGTTCGTCTACCGCTACGACCGCAGGACGCGCGTCCTGTCCGCCGGCGCGACGACCGGCCCGCGCTTCCACGCGGCGAACCCGGGCTCGGGTCCGCGGCGGCTGCTGTTCCACCCGGACGGCCGCACCCTCTACCTGCTGAACGAGCTGACGGCGGACCTCCAGGTGCTCGGCTGGAACCCGAGGAACGGCGAGATCACAGCCGTTCAGAGCCTGTCCACCGACTCACCCGAGTACACCGGCACCAAGAGCGCGGCCGAGCTGGGCATGAGCCGCGACGGCCGCTTCGTCTACACCTCGAACCGCGGCGAGAACACCATCGTCGTGTTCGCGGCCGATCGGCGCACCGGCCGGCTCACGCTCGTCCAGCGCATTCCCTGCGGTGGCCTGTCGCCATGGACTTTCACGATCCACCGCAGTGGCCGGTGGATGCTCGTGGCGAATCAGGTGAGCAGCACCGTCAACCTGTTCAGCGTCGATCCGCGGTCCGGGAGACTGGCGGACACCGGGACGTCCATGCCCGTGCGGAACCCGGACTGCATCACGTTCGGATAGCCGCGCCTCGACCGACCGGCATCGTCGCCCGGACTCCCTAGTCGAGCCAGAGCACGATGCCGGTCAGGCCGTTCAGCACGGCCGAGACACCGGCTCTGACGGCGCGGCCGGCCCGCTCCGGCGTGAAGGTGGCCGCGTCGTACGCCGAGGACATGCCCAGCCCCTCGCCGCGGAACGACGCGCCGGTCCAGTCGGCGGCGGTGACGTTCGCCGTGGGCTCGGCCACCTCGGCGCCGAGCACGAGGAACTGCCGGTCGAGGTGGTTGGCGGTGACCAGCGCCAGCGGGTCCACGAGGTCGTTGCCGGCGCTGATGATGAGGTCGGGTGCCAGGTCGATCGCCCGGCTGATACGCGCGATGTACTCCGCCGGCGCCGCCGCCGTGACCGTCTTGAGGCTGACGTCCTCCGCCTCGGCCCACTCCGTCACGGCGTCGACCAGGGTCCTGGTCGGGGCGTCCTGGCCCGCGGTGAGCAGCACCACGCGGTAGCCGTCCGACGGATGGACCCCGTCCCACGAGCGGGGACGCGGCGTGATCGTGGCCTCCGGCGAGGGCGGTGTGGCGGGGTCGGCGAACCCGGGGCCGAGGGTGCCGACGGCGGTGGGCCTCCCCTGCGGCCGCGACCAGTCGTCGCCCGCGCCGCATCCGCTGGTCAGCACGGCGGCCGCGACTGCCACGGCCAGGAAGCCGGCCGGCAGAAGCCGAATGCGCATGGGGGATCGTCCTCCGAAGTGGCGTGATGTGCGCCTAATTCCTACCTCATTGCGGCCAATAAGCCGATATGTGAGTTATTTTCGCCCGATGTGGTTCATCGATGGTTCGCGCATGAGTTGGGGTCCGTTCATCTGAGGCGAGCAGATTGCGGTCGTTAACCTCAGAGGAGTCACATGTTCCACGCCGCTCGGCGTCGTGTCTGTGCTGTCGTCGCCGCCGTAGCCGTGGCCGTCCTGCTCAGCGCCGTCCCCGCCCTTGCCCACGGATTCACTTCGACCGTGTACGCCGACCTCACCTCGCCCGGGACCGGGCACGTCCGCTCCGCGCTCGGGCTGGAGTACGACCTGCTCGTCGTCTCGGCAGCGGACGCCCAGCGAGACGATCCGCTCTTCCGGGCGGGCACCGCGGCGTTCGAGTCCGGTGACGCGACGGAGCAGGCCGCCGCGCTCGGCGCCCACGCCGGCTCGGTCCTCGCGTACGTGACCGGGCGCTTCGCCGTCACGGCCGGGGGCCAGGCGTGCACCCCGGTCCAGGACGGCGGCTTCACGATCGAGCGACGCGACGGCGTCCCGTACGCGCTGCTCGTCCTCGACTACCGGTGCCCCGGGCGCGCCGAGGCGCACGAGGTGCGCAGCGGGCTGTTCCCGGGCTCGGAGGAGTTCGTCCGCGACACCAAGACGGTGGTCACCTACGACCTCGACCTGACGTCGGGAAGCGCCGCACTCGACGCCGGGCGACCGTCGTTCTCCACGCGGCAGTCCGTGGCCGAGCGCTTCTGGGACTTCTTCCGGCTCGGCGCCGAGCACCTGCTCACCGGCATCGACCACATCCTGTTCCTGCTGGCGCTCATCGCCGGATCACGCCGCCTGCGCGAGATCGTGCTGGCGGCGACGAGCTTCACGCTGGCCCACTCGGTGACCTTCGTGCTCGCCGCCCTCGGCCTGGTCCAGGTGCCCGCGTCGTTCGTGGAGCCGATCATCGCCCTGTCGATCGCGGTCGTCGCGGGCTGGCATCTGTGGCGCCTGTGGCGACGCCGATCGCACGCCACCGACCTCGAACAGGCCGGCGGCGGCCGCTTCGGCCTGGACCGCGCGGGCTGGACGCGGCTGGCGGTGGTCTTCTGCTTCGGCCTCGTGCACGGCCTCGGCTTCGCCGCGGCCCTGGGCATCGACCAGGCCCTGTCCTGGACGCTGCTGTGGTCGTTGCTGGTGTTCAACGTGGGCATCGAGGCCGTCCAGCTGGCGATCATCATCGTCGTCTTCCCGCTGCTCGCCGTGTTGCGCCACCGCCGCCCGATCGCCGGCCTGTGGACGACCGGGGTGATCGCGGCGGGGGTGTCCGTGATGGGCCTGGTGTGGTTCGTGCAGCGCGTCCTCGGCGGCTGAGCGCGCCACAACTTCCGGCAAGCGCAACGACGTGCCTGTCTGCGGTTCACCTGCCGTACACCAATGCCCGAAACCGTAACAAAGCTCTCTTAGCACCATTTAGTGGACGGAAACTGATGAAGTTCGACATTCAGCCACAAAGCCCCGGGCCGGTTCGGCGCCGGGTGGCCGTGGGCGCCACCGCCGCCGTCATGGGCCTCACCGCGGTGCTCGGCGGCGGTCTGGCGACCGCGGCCCACGCTGACGGCGCGGCGCTCACCGGCATCATCCTCGGTGTGGGCGCGAGCGAGTCGCAGCGCGCCGTGTCCTGGTACACCTCGACCGACACGCCCCAGGTGGTCCAGGTCGTACCGACCGCCAAGCTGAAGCACGGCGAGTTCGACAAGCACGCCGCCAGCTTCCCGGCCACGATCACCGCGAACACGGTCAACGGCGGCTACAACGCCCACGTCACCATCGACGGCCTGAAGAAGAAGACCAAGTACTCCTACCGCGTCGGCTCCGAGGGCAACTGGTCCCCGACCTCCTCCTTCGAGACGCAGGACTTCAAGGGCGACTTCGACTTCCTGTTCTTCGGCGACCCGCAGATCGGCGCGTCCGGCGACGTGGCCAAGGACGGCGCCGGCTGGGCGGACACCGTGAACGTCGCCCTCGCCGCCAACCCGAAGGCCGCGCTGCTGGTCTCGGGCGGCGACCAGGTGGAGAGCGCCAACAACGAGACGCAGTGGAACGCCTTCCTCGCGCCCGAGAAGTTGCGCCAGTATCCGTGGGCCGCCACCATCGGCAACCACGACGTCGGCGGCAAGGCCTACGAGCAGCACTTCTGGACCCCCAACACCGACCGCTCCGCGCCGTACTACAACGGCGACGCGGCGTCCCGGTCCGGCGGTGACTACTGGTACGAGTACAACGACGTGCTGTTCATCGACCTCAACAGCAACGCCTACGCCGACGGCGCCGACGCCGCGCACATCGGCTACGTCACCGACGTGATCAAGAAGCACGGCGACGACGCCAAGTACACGGTGCTCGTCTACCACCACTCGATCTACTCGCCGGCCAGCCACGCGAACGACGCCGACAACCAGCTGCGCCGCAAGGACTTCCCGACGGCCTTCTCGAACCTCGGTGTCGACCTGGTCCTGCAGGGTCACGACCACAGCTACACCCGCAGCTACGCGATCAAGAACGGCCAGAAGGCGAACCCGAAGGAGCAGCCCGGCGCCGCCGAGGTGGCCCAGGGCCCGGGCGGCGTCATCTACGTGACGGCGAACACCGCGTCCGGCTCGAAGTACTACGACATCACCGCGCCTGACACGACCAAGGACCCGAACTACGGCCCCGACCCGCTCAACCCCAAGAGCCACTGGGCCAACTCGGTCGAGAACCAGGAGCACGTCCGTACGTACGTGAAGGTCCAGGTCCGTGGCGACAAGCTCGTCGTCGAGAACCTGCGCAGCGGCACCTGCGCCACGCCCAACGCCGCGGTCGAGCTGGGCCAGGAGTCGTGGTGCGGTCCGGACAGCGGTGCCGGCGCCGCTCAGCCGGTCGGCTCCACCGTCGACAAGGTGGTCATCCACCCCTACGACGACAAGGGCCACCACGGCAGGTCCGGCCAGCACAAGCCGGGCACGGACGAGTCCGCCTGGCTCCAGTAGCGAAACCGGAGCGGCGCCGGAGCGGTGCCGGAGACCCACACGCTCACCCCACCGAGCTGCCCCGGCCCGCTCCGCCGTCACCCGCTGCACGTTTTCCGTCCCGCCACTCTCCGTCCGAAGGATCACCGGATGCGCCCGCCCCGACCGCGTACGACCGTCACCCGCCGAGCCGCCGCCCAGGCCACTGTCGTGGTGTTGTTCGCCGCGCTCGGCCTCGCGGGAGTGTGGGCCGGACCCGCCGCGGCGGCGGACGCCCCCTGGACGGTCCGGACGGCGTCCAACGACTTCGGCTCCGACCGGCAGAACTACGGCTACACGATCGACCCGGGCGGGCAGCTCACGGACGCTCTGGTGGTCGCCAACCCCGGCACCGCGCCGCTCCACCTCGCGGTGTACGCCGCCGACGGCTTCACCGCCGAGGACGGCCGGCTCGACCTGGCCGCCGACGACACGAAGCCGGCGGCGGTGGGCGCGTGGGTGCACCCGGACCGGCCCGAGGTGACGATCCCGCCGGGTGAGTCGGCCGAGGTGCCGTTCAGGGTGACGCCTCCGCAGGACGCTCCGCCCGGCGAGTACCTGGGCGGCATCGTCACCTCGCTCGCCCAGCCCGGCGACGCGGGCGGGAACGACGCGGATGGGAGCGACGGGGGCGGGAGTGACGCGGGCGGAAGCGACGCGGGCGGGCGTCTCGGCATCCGGATCCGGCTGCGTGTGGGCGGCGACCTGAAGCCGAGCCTGTCGGTGGAGAACCCGCGGGTGAGCTACTCGGGCACGCCCCAGCCGTTCGGAACGGGTGACGCCACTGTCACGTACACGATCCGCAACACGGGCAACACCATCCTCACCGCCCGGCAGACGGTCTCCGTGTCCGGCGCCTGGGGCTCGGACGTCCGCGCCGGCCAGATCGACGACTCGCCCCAGCTCCTCCCAGGCGACACCCGGAAGGTCTCCGTGCCGGTCCACGGCGTGGCTCCCGCGCTGCGGCTGATGGGAACGATCAACCTCGTCCCGCTGCTCACCGACGCGTCGAACTCGGTCGCCCCGCTCGCCGCCGTCAAGACCACGGCGGACACCTGGACCGTCCCCTGGGCACCGCCGCTCCTGCTCGTCGTCCTGTGCGGGCTCGTGGTCGCGGGCCTGGCCGTCCGCCGCCGCCGGCGTCGGGGGATCCCGGCTCAGGCGTGAGACCCAAACGCTCAGGCGTGAGACCCAAACGCTCAGGCGTGAGACCCAAACGCTCAGGCGCGAGCTCCCAACCTGCCGGACCGAGCAGAGCCTTCCCGCACATCGGCTCACGGACCGGACCGCTCACAGCAGGCTCATCGAGACGACGGCGCGGGTGCCCAGGAACCCGCCCAGCTCGTCGGCCGCGATCCGCAGCGCGGCGGTCTCGGCGGCGTCGAACGGCCGGTACAGCGTCGCTTCGAGCTCGACGGCATCGACCCGGACCGTGCGCTTCCAGCGCCCGGCCACCTGCGTGTCGACCACGATGACGCCGTTCGGCAGGGCGAGCTTGTCCGGCGCCGCCGCCACCAGGCCGCCGAGGTCGAGCAGGTATTTGCTCTGCCGGTAGCCGACGATGTATTCGTCGTATGCCTGCAGCAGCCGCACCGACGGGCACCCGGCCGGCGCGGGGGCGTCCCCCGGCGCGGACCAGTAGGTCACGCCGCCGACGTCGGTGCTCTCCAGTGTGTCGCCGGCGAGTGACAACCCGGTGGCGACGTCGGCGCGGGTGAGGCTGGACCACCACGACAGGTCCTTGGCCGTCGCCGGGCCGTGGCTGGTGAAGAACCGGCGGACCAGCTCGGCCAGCGCCGCCTCACGATCCAGGCTCACCGCCTGCGGGGCCCGCTCCTCGACCAGCGCGTACGTGTGCTGCTTCCCCCGCAGCGGGCCGCTGCAGATCACCCGCTCGAGTTCGGCGTGGATGAGGATGTAGCCGAGCCGGAACCGCGCCGCGGTGACGCCGTGCCGGGTGAGCAACGCCGCGATCTCCGTGCGGGTCAGGTGGTTGCCGCCGGCGACGGCAGCGGCGATCAGATCCGTGGTACGGCGCAGCAGCGGGCCGTCGAGCTCGCTCCGCCGGTAGGCATAGGCGTTGAGCGCGTGCACCCGCGGCGCCGTCAGCTCCAGCAGCCAGCGCAGGTCGGCGGGGGCCACGAAGTGCCACGTCGGGCGCAGGACGTGCGTGCGCAGGATGACGCCGTCGTCGAACGCGCGATCGAGGTCCGCGTCGGTGACGCCGGGGCCGAGCCGCTGGGCGATCGCCCATTTCGCCGGATGGTAGTCCTGCGACTGCAGCCCGCCGAACCAGCCGACCACCTCGGCCGCGTCGGTGAACGGGGCCGGCCGCGCGCCGCCCAGGCCGACGGTGCCGGTGCGGCGATGGGCCAGCTCAAGCGCGTCCAGCGTCACGGCTGCCCGCCGTCCCACGCCTGGACGACCTCGCCGGGCGCCTCCGCCGGCCTCTGGGCGGGCGGGCCGGCGTCGAAGAGGCCGTTCCTGAGCTCGTCGGCGAGCTGGTCGATGGTCATCCGGATGCTCCCCGCGGGTCGGCTCGTGAGCAGTACCGTACCTGCCGCTCCCGACGTTTTCCGCGTCGGCGGTAGGGTCGCCGTCATGCAGATCATCAAGGGAGCAGGAGAGTGGGCGCAGCCGGCCGCAGGGGCAGCCAATGACTGGGTCGAGCACCTCAAGGTGCCGGACCTGTCCGTGGGGACCTACTGCATCCCGGCCGGCGGGGTCGACACCCAGAGCCCGCACACCGAGGACGAGATCTACGTGGTGACCACCGGCCGGGCCCGGATCGTGACGCCGGGCGGCACGGCGGAGGTCGGCCCCGGCGCGGTGATCTTCGTTCCGGCCGGTGAGGAGCACCGCTTCGCCGACATCAGCGAGGATCTGACGCTGCTGGTCCTCTTCGGCCCGGCCTACGGCTCGCGCGCGGACACCGGGGCCTGACCGGCTCAGCTTCTGGCGAGGGCTTCGCGGCGGATCCACTGGAGCAAGGTGGGATTGTCGGCGGTGGTGACGACGCTGACGGTGGTGCGGAGGTAGCGGTCGTCGTCCAGCAGGGCCAGCATGCTCGCGGCCAGGTCCGCACGGGCGGTGAACCTGCCGTCGGCGTGGTTCGCGACGAGGGTGAAGTCGGTGACCGACGGCAGGTGGTAGAGCCCGCTGGGGCGCACGATCGTCCAGTCCAGCTCGCTGGCGCGGACCAGTGCCTCCATCCGCCGCATGTCGTCGTACAGCGTCTTCCCCAGCACCCGCGTCACGTAGGGCAGCAACACCCGGTTGAACAGGAACCCGCCGTCGGAGTACGAGTGCGGCTCGACCCCGCTCGAACTCACCACGGCGAGCCGGCGTACCCGATGGAGCTTCATCGCGGTGATGACATGGGCCACCCCCCGCGAATAGGTGCTGATCGGCTCCTTCCCCGCGGGTACGCCGAGCGTGGACAACACCGCGTCCCGCTCCGCCACGGCGGCCTCGACGGCCGCCGGATCGAGCACGTCGGCACCGACCACCTCCAGCCGCTCATGACGCAGGGGAAACGAGTCCGGCTGCCGGGTGATCGCGGCGACCTGATGTCCGGCGGCGAGGGCCTGATCGGTGAGCAGCCGGCCGGTGGGGCCGTTGGCCCCGAAGATCGCGATCCGCATGACGACAGTCCTTTCGTGGTGAGGCGGCCCGGCACGACGGACGTCTTCCGTTCCGCCGCGCGGGCCTGGCCTGTCTCCCCGAGACGAGACAGCCGGTCGTATCTGTGACATGGGAGCCGTACGCCGCCTGCCGTGCACGGATCTCGCCGATTTCGGCCTCCCATGTCACAACCGGCCGGGCTGTCTCGTCTCGGGTAGCGGAGACAGACACTGACGTTGGGAAGGTGATGGTCATGCGGGTGTTCGTGGCCGGTGGGGCCGGGGTGCTGGGGCGGCGGCTGGTGCCGCAGCTCGTGGCGCGCGGCTTCCAGGTGACGGCGACGACGACGGGCCGGGCCAAGCTGGGCCTGCTGGAGCGGATGGGCGCCGAGGCGGTCGTGATGGACGGGCTGGACGCGAGGTCGGTCGGCGAGGCGGTGGCCCGGGCCCGGCCGGACGTGATCGTCCACCAGATGACCGCCATCTCCGGCAAGCCTGATATCAAGCACTTCGACCGGTGGTTCGCCACCACCAACCGGCTGCGTACCGAGGGGACGGACCACCTGCTGGCCGCCGCCGAAGCGGTCGGGACGGGCGACTTCGTCGCCCAGGGCTACGCCTCCTGGAACGGCATCCGCGAGGGCGGATGGGTGAAGACCGAACAGGACCCGCTGGACCCGACGAGCACGGGCAAGGGGGCGGCGGCGATCCGCCACCTGGAGGACGTGGTCGTCGCAGCCGGTGGCACGGTCCTGCGCTACGGCGCGTTCTACGGGCCCGGCGCCACCGACGATCAGGTCGAGCTCGTGCGCAAGCGGCAGTACCCGGTCGTCGGGAACGGCGGCGGTTACAGCTCGTGGGTGCATCTCGACGACGCGGCCACCGCCACCGTCCTGGCCGTGGAGCTCAAGGCGAAGGGCGTGTTCAACATCGTCGACGACGAGCCGGCGCCGGCCTGCGAGTGGCTGCCCTACCTGGCCGAGTGCGCGGGGGCGAAGCCGCCGATGCGGGTGCCCGCCTGGCTGGCCCGGCCGCTGGCCGGGAGCACGGCCGTGGCGATGATGACCGAGGGGCGCGGCTTCTCCAACGCCAAGGCCAAGCGGGAGCTCGGCTGGGAGCTGCGCTACCCCTCCTGGCGTCAGGGCTTCAAGGAGGAGCTGGGATGAGAAGGGCCGAAGAGTTCGAGGAGTTGCGGCCGCTGCTGTTCTCGATCGCCTACCGGATTCTCGGCAGCGTGAGCGAGGCTGAGGACGCGGTCCAGGAGACCTGGTTGCGCTGGGATGCCTCCCAGACGCAAGCCACGTCGGCGAAGGCGTTCCTGTCGGCCACGGTGTCCCGGATCGCGATCGACGTGCTGCGTTCGGCGCGCGTCCGGCGGGAGGAGTATGCCGGGCGGTGGTTCCCCGAGCCGCTGCTGGCCGACCCGTATGAGGACCCGGAGCGGTCGGCGGAGCTGGCCGACTCGGTGTCGATGGCGGCGTTGTTGCTGCTGGAGCGGCTCAGCCCGCTGGAGCGGGCGGTCTTCGTGCTGCGGGAGGTGTTCGGGTTCGGCTTCGGTGAGGTCGCGTCGGCGGTGGGCCGCTCGGAGGCGGCGTGCCGCCAGCTCGCCGTGCGGGCCCGCCGCCACATGGACGCCGGACGGGCCCGGTTCGAGGCGGATCGCCAGGAGCGGGAAGGGCTCGCCGAGCGATTCTTCGACGCGTTCAGGGAAGGCGACGTCGCCGGGCTGCGGGAGCTGCTCGCCGCTGACGTGCAGATGGTCGGCGACAGCGGGGGCAAGGCCCCGCTGTGGGGCAACGGCGTCTTCGGCGCCGCGAACGTGGCCAGGGCGCTGGCCGCGATCGTCGCGTCGTTCGCCCGGATCGGCGGCGTCGTGGAGCCGCATGAGGTGAACGGCCAGCCGGGCGCGATCTTCCGTGACCGGGACGGCAAGGTCATCAACACGCTGACGCTCGACGTCCTCGACGGGCGGATTCAGATGATCCGCGCGGTGATCAACCCCGACAAGCTCGGGCATCTGGGTCCGGTGGCGGACGCCTGGGCGATCGTCCGCGAGGCGACCCAGGCCCGCCGGTCCACGGATTGACCACCACAGAGAGAACGGAACGACATCATGAGCAAGGTTTGGTTCGTCACCGGTTCGTCCCGCGGCCTGGGCCGCGGCTTCGTCGAGGCCGCCCTGTCGCGCGGCGACCGGGTGGCCGCGACCGCCCGCAACGCCGCACACCTCGATGACCTGGTCGCCGTCTACGGCGACGCGGTGCTCGCGCTGGAGCTGGACGTGACCGGCAGGGCCGCCGTCTTCGAGAGCGTACGGCGGGCCAAGGAGCACTTCGGCCGTCTCGACGTCATCGTGAACAACGCGGGCTACGGCCTGTCCGGCGCTGTGGAGGAGCTGACCGAGCGGGACTTGCGCGAGCAGTTCGACACCAACCTGTTCGGCGCCGTGTGGGTCGTCCAGGCCGCGCTGCCCCACCTGCGCGAGCAGGGCGAAGGGCACATCATCCAGATCTCCTCGGTCGGCGGCGTCGCCGCGATGCCGCTCGGCGGCGGATACTGCGCCTCGAAGTGGGCGCTGGAAGGCTTGAGCGAATCCCTCGCCCAGGAGGTCGCCGGGTTCGGCGTCAAGGTGACCGTGGTCGAGCCCGGCTCCTATGCCACCGGCGCGAGTGCCGGCGCCGTCCAGGCCGAGGCCGACCCGCGCTACGACGGTCTGCGCGAGGGCTTCGCCGCGTTCGCGAAGACCCTCGACGTCGGCGACCCGGCCGCCGCGGGCCGGGCCCTTCTCAAGATCGTCGACTCCGGCGACCCGCCGCTGCGGGTGTTCTTCGGCACCCAGGGGCATCAGATGCTCCAGCAGGTGTACGCCGACCGGCTCAAGACCTGGGCCGGCTGGCAGGACCTCGCGGTGGAAGCACACGGGCACACCCCCGTGACCTGACTCGCTCACCACGTGTCAGGTCAGCCGAAGTCCAGCCAGGTGCCCTTGAGGGGTTCCTGGCCGATGCCCGGCTCGGTCCAGTCGCAGATGCCCGCCGGGAAGGCCTGGCGGAGCAGCGTCCACTGCGCGGGGGTGAAGCTCACCGGGAAGTCACGTGCGCGTAGCGGCTTGAGACGGCACTTCTGGATGTCGTTGGTGAAGGGAGCACCGGCGGCCAGGCGCGGGTTGCCGTGGTAGCGCCAGGTCCCGCCGCAGGTCAGGTCGGTCTTGCCGGTGGGCAGGAAGCAGCCGTCCGTGGCCTCGGCGGGGCGGTGGCGGGCGATCTTCGCGCGCAGCGGGGCGGAGGAGCGGTCGGAGGTGACGGCCGCGAGCCAGGCGTCCATGACGGTCAGCGGATCCGGGGTGGCGGCGCCGAAGCCGGACAGCCAGATGACGTTGCCGTCGTGGTCGCCGTTGGCGCGGTCGATCCGGGCGCGCCACGACCAGGACTGGAAGGGCGGGTGGAATCCGGTGTCCTGCGGGTTGGCCCGCACGTCGATCTCGGGGACGTTCGCGGCGCCCTGACCGGTGGTGACGCGTCCCGTCCTGTAGAGGGTGCGCAGCGCGCCCGGGTCGCCGGTCGTGCGTGCGGGCTGCCAGTGGCCGTCGATGTCGAGCCCGCCGACCTTGGCGTTGAGGTCGGCGAACTGCTCCGGCGTGATCGTGCCCGCGGTCAAGCCCGCCAGCCCGTACGGCACGCCGGCGTTGTCCACCGGTCGCGGCGCCTTGCCGGTGCGGTCGACGCCGAAGACGGCCCGGTTGTAGTCCTGGATCGTGCACCGTTCGCCCCTGGGGTTGGTGACGGCGTGGTAGATCCAGTCGCCGGGCGGGCCGCAGCCCTCGGGCGAGTCGGCGACGTACTCGGTGGTGGGCAGGCCGAGCGCGAGCTTCTGCCCGCACTGGTTGTCCGGGTTGCCGGGGGAGGATCCCCACACCGGCAGGCGCGCGTCGGCGGTCGGCCAGAGCGCGGGAGAGACCTGCTTGAAATAGCGGTCGAGGGTGACGCAGTCGAGGGAGTGCTGGACCTGCGTCCAGTGGTCCTCGTAGGTGAGGCCGGTGAGGATGCCGTCGAGCAGGCCCGGGTAGTTCTGGGTGATCAGGTGCTGCTGCATCGAGCCGGCCGAGGCGCCGGTGCCGATCGTGTACCTGATCGGGCCGTGACGTTCGGTGATGATCTCCTTGACCATCATCGTGGCCTCGGCGGAGACGACGTCGTTGCAGTTGTTCTGGAAGGTGTTCAGGCTTGAGGTCGCCACCGCGAAGCCGCGGCCGAGCGCGGCGGCCTGCTGCAGTACGGAGCCCGGGGTGGTCTGGCGGTGCTCGACCCCGCATCCGCCGCCGTAGGTGTAGAGCACCTTGTGCGACCACGGCTGGGCGATGGACCACGGTTCGACGGGCTGGGCCGGATCGACGAGCACGGCGATCTGGTAGACGCCGCGGTCGGCGGCGCCGGTCTCGCGCCGGACGACGAAGGGCACCGTCCTGCCGTCGTCGGTGGTCGTGGTGGTCAGGCCGGAGGGTGGCGCCGCGGGGTCGTAGGGCAGGAAGGCGCCCGCCGCGTCGCGGTAGAGCAACTCGGCCGTGACCGGCGGCTCGCAGCCGCCCGGCAGGCAGAACCACGGCGTGACCTGCGGTCCGGCGAAGATCGGCCCGCTGCTGGGGTGGTTGGTGAGGGTCAGGCGGCGCCCGCCGGCCACCAAGGTGTTGCGCCCGGCGCGCAGGCCCGTGACCAGGCCCTGGACGCGGCCGTTGGGGCGGGTGGCGAAGGAGGCCGAGACGTCACGGCCGTTGAGGGTGACGCGCGCCGGGCGGTCGAGCTCGACGAGGGCGTCGCCGCCGGACAGAAGGTGCGGGCCGTTGGAGAGCACCGTGATGGCCGGTGGCGCGCCGCCGGAGACCCGCGGGGTGGTGGCCGGTGGCGTGCCGCCGGAGGTCACGAGGGGCAGCGCGAGAAGCAGCGCCGATAACGCATGCATCATGGCCGCGAATGTAAGCAAGAATCGCACGCCTGTAAATATTCTGCTCGATATCGGTCGCGCGCCGGCTGGACCCCAGACGGGACGCGCGGAGACCTGCCCGCCGGTGCCGGGCCCGCCGTCAGCGCTCCGACGTGGTCTCCCGCACCCAGGGCAGCGCCAGCCGCTCGGCGAGCACGAGGGCGGAGTAGAGCGTGACGCTCAACGTGGCCAGCAGGGTGATCGCCGCCCAGGCGGTGGCGCTGTCGGCGATTCCGCTGTACTGGACGATCTGGTAGCCGAGACCGCCCTCGCCGGCCTGGAACTCACCGATCACCGCGCCGATCGCGGCCAGCGGCATGGCGACCTTCAGGCCGACGAAGATGTGCGGCAGCGCGGCCGGGAGCCGTACCTTGCGGAAGGTCTGCCAGCGCGAGGCGTCCAGGGATCGGGCCAGTTCGGCGAGTTCGGCGGGCGTCGTGGTCAGGCCGGTCGTGGTGGAGAGCACGATCGGGAAGAAGGAGAGCAGGAAGACCATGGTCAGGATCGGCCGCTGCCCCCAGCCGAGCGAGACGACCAGCAGCGGCCCGAGCGCGATCTTCGGCACCGCGTTGATCGCCACCAGCAGGGGCGAGAACATCCGCTCGACCGCCCGCGAGGCGGCCAGGAGCAGCCCGATCAGCACTCCGGCGACCACGGAGATCAGGAAGCCGGCCACCGTCTCCAGCGTTGTCGTGGCCAGCCCGCCGAGCAGCTCGGCGGGCCGTACCCGGAATGCGGTCAGGACCTCGGCGGGCGGTGGCAGCACCGCCGGATGGATGAGGGGGAACGCCGAGGTGACCAGCCACCAGCCGCCGATCGCGACCGCGAGCCCGAGAGCGGGCCAGCCCACCGCCGTGACCGTCGCGCGGCTGCTGGGAACGGCACGTCTCGCGGGTGGGGGGTCGGCCGCCTCGGCCATGTCACCTGCTCCTCGTCCGGTCAGGGTTTCGGCGTCAGGTCCGCGCTGATGAGCCGGCCGGGGGTCAGCCCGGCCGGCATGGCGCCGGCGTCCTGGAGCAGCTTGATGCTGCGGGCGACCCGCTCCGTGTCGATCGTGCCGACCACGTTGCCCGAGCCCGCCGGCCGGACGAAGGCGCTCATCAGGGTGCATTCGGCGGCGGCGGGGGCGGCCGCCGCCGCCGGGAGGTTCTTCTGCAGGATGCGTCCGGCCTCGTCCGGGTTGTCGATGCTGTGGACGAGCCCCTTCATCAGGGCCGCGATGAAACGCTTGGCCAGGTCCGGCTGGTCCCGGGCGATCGTGGTCGTGGTGACCAGCACGTTGCCGTAGAGATCACTCATCACCTCGCTGTACGGAAGCACGACCGCCTGCCTGCCCTTGGCCACCGACTCCACCGTCGGCTTGCCCACCACGAACTGGCCGATGCCCGCCACGGTGCCGCTCGCCAGCAGGCCGATGAGGTTCGCGGGGGCGCCGTTGACCCAGGTGACCTTCTTCGCGTCGACGCCCGCCAGCTTGGCGTAGGTGGGGAAGAGGTTGCGCACCACCGAACCCGGGCTGTCGGCGAGCGTCTTGCCCTCCAGGTCCTTCGGCTTGGCGATCCCGTTGCCCTGGAGGCTGATGAGCGCGGCCATGGTGCGCTGCTGGATTCCGGCCACCGCGACGATGCTCCCGGCGCCGCCGTTGCCGCGCGCCAGCAGCAGGCCGGTGAGGTCGACCGGGGTGAACATCGCCGCTCCGGCCTCGATCTTCGCGATGTTGTCGCCCGTGCCGCCTCCGGGCTTGATGTCCACGTCAAGGCCGGCTTCGCGGAAGAATCCCTTGTCTTTGGCGACCCAGGCGTAAGAATCTCGCCCGAAGTTGCCGAATGACGTTAGATAAGTCACCTTTTCTAGTGGCTTATTGCTGGAGGTCGGTGTTTGCTGTTGATTGGCTGAATTGCCGCAAGCAATGACAAATGTGCAGGTCAGGGCGAGAGCGGCGACAGTGCGAATGAGCCTGCTCATGCACCGTTTCCTTTCATCCGGCGCTACTCGGGCTGCGAAGGGACGGTCGGCACCGGGAGATCTTCCGGTGTTGAATACTATAACGAATGGGATTCAACCCCATAAGACTTCCATTTCATGTCAATCCGTATAGTCTGGTGCGGCTGGATGACAACCCGCAGTCAGATGGAGAGCTGCGCGCATGATCGAACTGGCCGGGGTTTCCCGCAGTTTCACTGGACGATCCGGGGTCGTGGAGGCGCTGCGCGGCATCGACCTGACCGTGGCCGAGGGCGAGTTCGTCGCTCTGGTCGGCAGATCAGGATGCGGCAAATCCACACTTCTCAGGCTCATCGCCGGCCTGCTGCCGCCGACCGCGGGTGAGATCACCGTCGCCGGCGAGCAGGTCTCCAAGGCGCGGCGCGATATCGCGATGGTGTTCCAGCGGCCCGCGCTGCTGCCCTGGCGGTCGGTCATCGACAATGTGCTGCTCCCGGTGGAGATCTTCGGCTGGCGCCGGTCGGCGCACCGTGAGCGCGCCATGCGGCTCCTGGAGATGGCCGGGCTGGCCGGCTTCGAGAAGCGCCTGCCGCACGAGCTGTCCGGCGGCATGCAACAGCGGGTCTCCCTCTGCCGGTCGCTGATCGGCGACCCCCGGGTGATGCTGATGGACGAGCCGTTCTCCGCGCTCGACGCGATCACCCGGGAAGAACTGTCGGTGGAGTTGCAGCGCGTGCACATGGAGAACGCCTCCACCATCGTCTTCGTCACCCACTCCATCGACGAGGCGGTGCTCCTGGCCGACCGGGTGGTGGTGCTCACACCGCGTCCCGGACGGATCCGGGAGGTGGTCGACATCCGCATCCCGCGCCCGCGGACCCTGGGCCGTGACGCCCATTTCGAAGAGGTCGCACGATGCAGCGCCGATCTGCACGAGCTGCTGGTGGGGTGGGGCACGTCGGCGGTGGCCCGGGAAAGGGGACAGTGAGCATGCGCGTGTGCGTCTTCACCGAACCGCATCGCGGCGCCACCTACGACGATCAACTGCGGCTGGCGCGGCTGGCCGAGGACGGCGGGTTCGAGGGCTTCCTCCGCGCCGACCACTACCGGTCCATGGAGCCGGCGGGCGGCCTGCCAGGTCCTACCGACGCCTGGGTGACCCTGGCGGGCCTGGCCAGGGAGACCACCCGGATCCGGCTGGGCACCCTGGTCTCTTCGGTGACCTTCCGGCTGCCCGGCCCCCTCGCGGTGGCCGTCGCGCAGGTGGACCAGATGAGCGGAGGCCGCGTGGAGCTCGGCATCGGCACAGGCTGGTACGAGCGGGAGCACACCGCCTACGGCATCCCGTTTCCCCCGATCGGCGAGCGCTTCGACCGGCTGGAGGAGCAGCTCGCCATCCTCACGGGGCTCTGGGCCACGCCGTCCGGCGGCCGGTTCAGCCACCACGGCGAGCACTACCGGCTGGTCGACGCCCCAGCCCTGCCCAGACCGGTGCAGCGGCCCTGGCCGCCGATCATCATCGGCGGCCGCGGACCGAAGCGCACCCCGATGCTCGCCGCCCGCTACGCCGACGAGTTCAACCTGCCGTTCAGGAACGTCTCCGAGACCGCGGCGGCGTTCGAGCGCGTCGTCGAGGCTCAGGAGCGGATCGGCCGGACGCGCGACGGCCGTGCTCCGCTGGTGCTCTCCGCGGGCATCGTCGTCGCGATCGGGCGCGACGAAGCGGAGTCCCGGCGCCGGGCGGCCCCGCTGCACGTGCCGAGCGCGTTGCCCCCGGAGGATCCGGTGATCGGCTCGCCCGCCCGGCTCGTCGACCGGATCGGCGAGTTCGCCGCGATCGGCGCCACCCGGGTGCATCTGCGGCTGCTCGACTTCGCTGATCTCGATCACCTGGAGTTGATCGCAGCCGAGGTGCTGCCACGACTCGACGGCGCGCGCTGACGACGGCTGATCGGGACGCCCCGATCGGACCGCGCCGTCCCAGCCCACCGGCTACGTGCGCTGACCGGCCTGGACGCGGCTCCGGGTGTCGACGGCGGAGGCCAGGAAAGCGGCGGAGGCGACGAAGGCGAGCACGACGAGCATGGCCGGGCGCAGGCCCCAGTGGTCGCCGAGGAAACCGAGGCCGGGCGGGCCGACGAGGAAGGCGACATAGGCGATGGTGGCCACCAGGGTGACACGGGCGGTCTTGTCCGGTCCGGTTTCTCCGGCGGCCGACAGCGCGACGGGGAAGCCCAGCGACGCGCCGAGCCCCCAGAACAGCACGGACGCGCCGGCCAGCACCACGTTGTCCGAGAAGATCACCAGGAGCAGGCCGAACGCCCCCGAGACGGCGCTGGCGCGGACGACGAGGGTGCGGCCGAAGCGGTCGAGGAAGAACGTGCCGCCGAAACGACCCAACGTCATGGCGGCGGCGAAACCGGTGTAGACGAGGGATCCGGACGCGGTGGTCAGGCCGTGCCCGTCCACCATGAGCAGCGGTAGCCAGTCGTTGGCGGCTCCCTCGGCCAGGGCCATCGCCAGGACGATGGCGCCGATCAGGAGGAGCCTGGTGTCTTTCCAGATCTTCGGTCCCGGGTGGCCGGTGCCGGCCCCGGCCTGGCCGGGGGTGAGAGCGCCGGTGCCCGCCGGGATGCGGGGGATGGCGTACAGGTAGATCCCGGCGGCGATCAGGGTGACCGCGGCCAGATGCCAGTGCACCGGCAGCCGGGTGGCGGTGGCCGCGATGCCGGCGCCGGCGCCGACCACGGTGCCCAGGCTGAAGCAGCCGTGCAGGGTGGGCAGCGTCGTCCGGCCGGTGATCCGCTCGATGTCGGTGGCATCGACGTTGACGGCGACGTCACCCGCCCCGATGCCCGCGCCGAACGCGCACAGACCTGCCATGACCAGGGGCACGGACGACAGGAGGGTGCCGGCGCTGATCAAGGCCAGGCTCACGACGATGGTCGCGGTTCCGGCACTGATGACGGGCCTGGTCCCATAGCGCGAGGTGAGACGTCCGGAGCAGAGAATGCCGATCATGGAGCCGAGTGACAGGCCGAACAGGATCCACCCCATCTGGCCGGTGGAGGCCTCCAGGCGGTCGCGGATGTCCGGCGTGCGGGTCACCCACGACGACGTGGCGATGCCCGGAAGGAAGAAGAACAGGAACAGCGCCTGCCGGCGCCGGCGCGTGGCGAGGTCCATGTAGCGGGTCTCCGTGCAGGTTCGGCAGATGGGGCCGCGGTGTCAGGACCTTTGCGAGCGTACGGCGGCGCGGGCCTCGCGGGGGTGTGCTGCCTGGCGAGCCACAATAACGCGTCGTGGCGGCCTTCGCGATGGGCGCCGGGCTCGCGGACGCGTTCCGCCCGCTCGGCCGGCCGCGCGCGGCTTCGTCGCTGCGCGCCCGGCCGGCGAGCCCGTCAGGCGGGGCCGTGCAGCAGTTCGTGGAACCTCTTGTGACTTTCGTAGGAGGCCGGAGGCCCGGTCTGGGTCCTGGCCTGGGTCGTCACCGCCGCGGGCGGGCCGGCCGGCTTGCCGGGCTCGAACAGCCAGGTCTGGAAGAGCGAGTCGAGCTGTTCGCCGGAGATCTTCTCCGACAGCGCGACGAACTCGCCGGTGTCTCCGTTGCCGTGCTGCTTGATCTTGGCCCAAGCCCTGATGATGGCGAAGAAGTCCTTGTCACCGACCTCGCCGCGCAGCGCCTGCAGGGTCATGCCGCCACGCCAGTAGACCGAGGCGTAGAAGAGGAGGGGCGGGGTCGGATCGCCCGGAACCGTGACCCAGAACCGGGGGTGGTCGGCCGGGATGTCGTCGTAGATGGCGTTGGCCAGCTCGGCGGCGGTGCCGGTGCCCTCCTTCTCGGACCACAACCACTCGGCGTAGGTGGCGAAACCCTCGTTCAGCCAGATGTCGCGCCACTGTTTGAGCGCGACGCTGTCACCGAACCACTGGTGGGCGTTCTCGTGCACGACGACGCTGACGTCAGGCCCGGATTCGAAGAAGATCGAGTCGTAGACGGGGTGCGACTGGGTCTCCAGCGCGAAGCCCACGTTCTCATTGACGACCGAGCCGCCCATCGAGGAGAACGGGTAGCGGCCGAAGACGCTCGACTCCCAATCGATGACCTCGGCCGTGCGTTCGACGCTCGCCTTCGCGAACTCCAGACGCGGCCCGAGGGTCTTGTCGTACGCGGTCGTCACCGGCAGGCCGGTGGACGAGCGGGACTGGTGCACCTCTATGTCGCCGATGTAGAGCATGGCCAGATAGGTGGCCATCGGCTTGTCCATCAGCCAGTGGAAGGTGGTCTTGCCGCGCGAGGTGCGCTGGGAGGCGAGAACGCCGTTGCTGATCGCCTGCTTGCCCTCGGGCACGGTGACCGTGATGTCGAAGGTGGCCTTGTCCGACGGGTGGTCGTTGCTCGGATACCACCACCAGGCGATCTCCGGCTCGCCCAGCGCGAGTGCGCCGTCGGCTCGCTTGATCCACGGCCGGACGATGCCGGGCACCTCGATGGAGCCGGGGGTGCCCGCGTAGGTCACCTCGACGACGAACGGCAGGAACCTGGGCAGGGCACGGGCCGGAGTGATCTCCAGTTCGTGCGTGCCCGTCCTGGCGAAGGCGGCCGCCCTGCCGTTGACCTTGACCTCCCGCACGTCCAGCAGGAAGTCGAGGTTGAAGCGCGTCAGCGTCTGCGAGGCGGTGGCCAGCAAGGTCGCCTGGCCCTCCAGCCGGTCGGTGGCCGGCTGGTAGTTCAGCTTCAGGCCGTAGTGCCTGACGTCGTAGCCCCCGTTTCCGTAGTCGGGGAAGTAGGCGTCTCCGACGCCGGGTGCGCCGGGGCCGCGGTCTGCGGCGGAGGCGGGCGCGGACAGCGGGACGACGAGTGTCAGGGATAGGGCGGCGGCCATGGCGGCGCGCCTGAACGAGCGCACGAACATGTCCCTCCTCGGGGAGATCCGGTGCTCGCGAAGCTACGTCAACCGCAGACGCAGGAGAAGTGCGGGCCCTTGGCCGGAACCGGACACCTCCCCGCACTGCCGTCGCGTCGGTGCCGCTGCGGAACGCCGGCCGGCATCGGGCGGGCGGACCAGCGGCGGGCGCTCTCCGTTCTGCTCGCGGACGCATTCACAGATGATCGTCCGCGCGCTACCCTGCCTCCGACCTCACGGAAACGGAGAGCGTGGATGCACAGATCAGCCAGATCCGGTTTCGCCCTGGCCTTGGCCGGGGTCACAGTCGCGGCCACCCTGATCACCACCGCACCGGCCGCGTCGGCCGCGCCCGCGCGCGGCGACGGGCACCGGGTCACCGTCATGGTCCACGGATTCGACCGCGAGGCCGACATCAGCTGCTCCGGCGCGTGGAACAGCGCCGAGAGCCTGCTGAACGCGAACGGCTGGGGCGACGTCGTCACCTTCGGCTACTACAACAAGGCCACCAACTGCGACCTCAGGCTCCAAGGGACCACCGACACACGCATCCAGGAGGTCGGCCGCCAGTTCGCGTGGACCGTCTACTACCTGTACGCCAGCCATGACGTGGCGATCGACGTCGTGACGCACTCCATGGGCGGTCTGGTCGCGAAGGCGGCCATCGAAGGCGTCAACAGGTACGGCATCGGCAAGCCGCCGCCCGACCTGAGCGGGCTGACGGTCGACCCGAACAACCTCGGCGCGACCGTGTGGCCCAGAGCCTGGCCACCCTTCCTGTACATCGAGGACATGGTCACGCTGGCCACACCGCACCAGGGCATCGGCAGCGCGGTGGTGACCGCGTGCGCCATCACCCACGAGCAGTGCAGCGACATGCGTCCGGGCAGCGGCTTCATCAGCTGGCTGGGAAAGCAGCCGCTCTCCCAGATGGGCACGGACTACACCTTCCTCGCCTCCGGTCACGACGACACGGTCAGCTCCGACTCGGCGACCAACAAGCGCACCGCCCACCATTGGGCGCTCTACGACTCGAACGCGGACGGTGACACGCTGAGTCACACCTCCATCCGCAACACCTCGACCGGCGACTGGCAGGCGTCGTACGGCGGGCAGTTCAGCGACGAGGGTACGGGCTCCTACCCCGCGCCGCTGGTGCGGATGATGGACGGCCTGTACGACCAGCAGGCCCAGTAGCGCAGGCCGGCGATCGGCACGCCACGAGGGTGGCGTGCCACCGTCAGCTCACACCCGCGCCGGGTCGTAGTCGGCCTTGCGGCCGGTGCCGTAGCGGCGCAGGGCGCCGTCGGGGCCGGCCGCGTTCGGCCGGGTGAAGATCCAGTTCTGCCAGGCGGTGAGCCGGCCGAAGATCTTCGTCTCCAGCGTCTCCGGGCCGACGAAGCGGTGGTTGGCCTCCATGCCGGTCAGCGCGTCGGGCGACAACGAGGCGCGTTCCTCCAGCGCGATGCGCAGCTCCTCCTCGAAGTCGATGTCGTCCAGGGCCACGGTGACCAGGCCGAGCTCCGCGGCGGCGGCGGCGTCCAGCGGCTCGCCGAGCCTGGCGCGGACGGCGGCCAGGTCCTCGTCGTGGCCCCAGAAGCGGGACTCCAGGCGGGACAGGTGGTTGCCCATGGGGTAGTCGCCGTCGTTGGACGGGCTGAGGACGACGGTGGCGGGGGCGTGGTCGCCGGGGTGGTCCTCGTAGACGCCCTCCAGCATGTACTGCCGGTCGGCGGCGAAGGCGAGCTCGGCCAGCAGCCCGGCGAAGGCGGTGCCGGGCTCGATGACGGCGATGAGGCTGCGGCTGGTGACGTCGAGGCGTTTGAGGGTGCGTTTGTAGTAGTGGCGCACCTCGTTGACGAACCAGCCGGGCTCGCGGAGCTGGGCGTCGTAGGCCAGCACCCGCTCGGGGTCGCCGGCGGTGCGGACGACCCAGATGCCGAGGCCGGGTTCGTTGGTCCGCAGGTGCAGGATCAGGTCGTCCAGCGCCCGGGTCATGGCGAGGGGCCAGTAGTCCGCGCCCTGGGCGGCGGGGTCGGCGGGCGGCGCGCCGGGCGGGCCGGACACGGTGATCTCGGCCAGGTGGTTCGCCCGGTCGAGGAGGGCGGCGACATAGGGGTAGACGATGGTGTCGTTCCCGTCCTCGCGGTCGAGTGGCGTCAGCGCCACGCCCTTGGCGTCCGAGGGGCGCCGGGACGCCCGCGCCGCCTCCTCCGCCCGCCGGGCGACCTCATCGGTGAAGGCGTTGCGCGGGACGGCCGCGTCCACGAGCCCCCACGCGGCGGCGGTGCCGCCGCGGAAGCCCTCTGGCCTGGTGGCGAACAGGTCGGCGCGGTCCTTGCGTACGTGCCGTTTGTCGACGACGCGGGTCAGGCCGCCGGTGCCGGGCAGCACGCCGAGCAGCGGCACCTCCGGCAGCGAGACGGCCGAGGAGCCGTCGTCGACGAGCACGATCTGGTCGCAGGCCAGCGCGAGCTCATAGCCGCCGCCGGCGGCGGTGCCGTTGAGCGCGGCGATCCAGGTCTGGCCCGAATGCTCACTCGCGTCCTCGATGCCGCCCCGGGTCTCGTTGGTGAACTTGCAGAAGTTCACCTTCCAGGCGTGCGAGGATTGGGCCAGCATCCGGATGTTCGCCCCAGCGCAGAACATCCGGTCCAGGCCGCCGGTCAGCACCACCGCCTTGACCCCGGGATGCTCGAAGCGCAGCCGCTGCACGAGGTCGTACAGCTCGATGTCGACACCAAGGTCGTAGGAGTTCATCTTCAGCTCGTAGCCGGGGACCAGACCGCCCTGCTCGTCCACGCGCAGCGTGACGGTGGCCACCACCCCGTCCACCTTGAGCGACCAGTGACGGTAGCGGTCCGGTGAGGTCGCGAAGCGGACCATCGGCGGGGTCCCAGCGGTGCCAGTCAATGCGTGCTCCGGAGCGTTCGGGGCCTTGATTCCTCATATTCGACTTGCGCCATGTTGAGCGTCAAGTGTTTGTAGTGTTTTCTAACCGTAGGTCCGGCGCTGTTCCGTGACGTCGCCCGGCTGCCGAACGGGCATGCCTGACCTGAGAGAATGCGCGTCACGGAGATGCCGAACGAGGGAGGGAGCGGTGACCCCGAGCGATGCGCGTCCGCGAGACGGCGGCCGGCCGGTCCTGTCCGCGGAACGCCCGCAGGACAGGACGTCCGCCGGCGCCCGGTGGCTGTTGCTGACCGTTCTCGGAGAGTTCGTCATGCCCCGCCGCGGTGAGCTGTGGACCGGCAGCCTGATCGAGGCCCTCGCGTCCCTCGGCGTGGAGGAGAAGTCCGCCAGGCAGGCGCTCTCCCGCACCGCGGCCGAGGGGCTGCTGCGGTCGGAACGGCACGGCCGCAAAGTGCGCTGGAACCTGACGGAAGCGGGGGACCGGTTGCTGCGCGAGGGAGCCGAGCGCATCTACGGCTTCATGCGCCGGCCCCACGCGTGGGACGGCCGCTGGCTCGTGCTCACCGCCGGCGTGCCGGAGACCCAGCGCCGGCTCCGCCACCGGCTGCGCACCAAGCTGACCTGGCTCGGGCTCGGCTCGCCGGCGCCGGGATTGTGGGTGGTGCCGGACGCCTCCAAGGAGGCCGAGGTGCGCGAGGTCGTCCGGGAGCTCGACCTCACCGACCGCGCCTACGCCTGGACGGGCCCGTCGGCGGGCATCGGCGACACCACCAAGATCATCAATGCCGCCTGGGACCTGGACGACGTCGAGCGGCGCTACCTGAGCTTCATCGAACGCTGCGCGGGCCGTACGGTCTCCTCCGACCGCGCGGCGTTCGTCAACCAGGTGCTGCTCATCCAGGAGTGGCGGCGCTTCCCGTTCCTCGACCCCGACCTGCCCGCCGAGCTGCTCGACCACGCCTGGCCGGGCCCGAAGGCGGCAGCGGTCTTCCACGACCTGCACAACCGGTGGCACCGGCGCGCCCAGGCCGAATGGGACCGCATGGAGGAGGAGGCCGCGGCCCGGCACTAGACCGCCCGCGCCGCCCGGTCACGAGCGC
This sequence comes from Nonomuraea sp. NPDC002799, assembly GCF_053592075.1. Lineage (NCBI taxonomy): Bacteria > Bacillati > Actinomycetota > Actinomycetes > Streptosporangiales > Streptosporangiaceae > Nonomuraea > Nonomuraea sp. NPDC002799. The sequence continues at coordinate 86,501 of NZ_JBSFVA010000025.1, read as the reverse complement.
CGGCCGCGGCCTGGATTCATGACAGGCTATTGACGTCGCAACACACGTATGTAGATTCTGGGCCCACCGTCTCAGCACGGGGCGCTGAACTCACCCCCTGGAGTGTTGCCATGCACGTTCTCGCCATCGATCCGCGCTCGTTACGGAACAGCGCGGCCGCCCTCGGCCTGGCTCTCGTGCTCTCGGGTTGCGCCGGTTCGAGCCTTGACCAGTCCGGCCCCGTCCAGTCCGGCGGCGCGGTGAAGATCGGATTATTGGTCCCGCTGTCAGGTGTCTACGCGCCGCTCGGCGAGGACCTGGGCCATGGCTTCCAGCTCTATCTCGACCAGCATGGCGGCAAGCTCGGCGGGCGTACGGTCGAGGTGGTCAGCGCCGACGAGGGCGAGGGCCCGCAGACGGGTGTGCCGGCGGCGCAGAAGCTGGTGGCGCAGGATCAGGCCACCGCGGTGGTCGGGGTCGTCAACTCCGCGACCGCGCTGGGCCTGCGGGACTTCTTCCACGAGTCGAAGAAACCGCTGCTGATCGCCAACGCGGGGGCCGACGACATCACCGGCGCCCGCAAGTCCGCGTACGTGTGGCGCACCAGCTTCGCCAACGGCAAGGTGTCGGCGGCGCTGGGTCCCGCCGTGGCCAAGGAGGTCAAGGGCGGCGTCTACCTCATCGCCGCCGACTACGCCGCGGGCCGGGAGATGGTCGCGGGGTTCCGCAAGACGTTCGAGGCGGCGGGCGGCAAGGTCGCGGGGGAGAAGTACACGCCCTTCGGCAAGACCCAGGACTTCCAGCCCTTCCTGTCGGCGATCCGCGGCTCCGGCGCCGAGGCCGTCTACGGCTTCTACGCCGGGGCCGAGGCGGTGAGCTTCGTCAAGCAGTACCAGCAGTTCGGGCTGGCCGACGGCACACCGCTGTACGGCACCGGCTTCCTGACCGAAGGCGGCGTGCTCGACGCCCAGGGGAACGCCGCGGTCGGGGTCAAGACGTCGCTCCACTACTCCACCGAGCTGGACACCCCGCGCAACAAGGAGTTCGTGGCCGCCTACCGCAAGGCGTACGACGAGGCGCCGACGGTCTACGCGGTGCAGGCCTACGACGCCGCATCGGTGCTGGACAAGGCGCTGGCCGGCGCTCCGGGCGGCACCGGCGACGAACTGGTCAAGGCGCTGGGCGCGGTGGGGACCGTGGACAGCCCCCGAGGACAGTGGAGCTTCGACGCCGACCACGACGCCCAGCAGAAGTACTACCTGCGCGAGGTCCGGTCCAGCGGCGGCACCGTGGTCAACGCCGTCGTCAGCGAGCTGAGCTGATGGTCACCTACCTGGTGAGCGTGCTCAACGGCCTGGCGATGGGCTCGTTGTTGTTCGCCATCGCGCTGGGCCTGTCGCTGGTGTTCGGCATGATGGACGTGCTCAACCTCGCCCACGGAGCGGTTTACCTGGCCGGCGCGTACATCGCGGTCGCGCTGGTGGCCGGCGGCGAGGGCGGCCTGCCGGCCTTCGTCGCGGCGGTGCTGGTCGCCGCCGTGGTGGGCGCCGTGCTCGGCGCCTTGCTCGCGGGCCTGAGCCGGGCCACGCCGCGCCACCTCGACCAGGCCCTGCTCACGCTCGGCGTCTCGCTGGTCGTCGCCGAGACGTTGTCGGCGCTCTTCGGCGACGAGGTGCACTCCGTCGCGGCGCCCGCGCCGGTGGCGGGGAGCGTCGCCGTGTTCGGCGAGACCTATCCGGTCTATCGCCTGCTGGTGATCGGCTTCGGGCTGGTGCTGGCCGTGGCGGTTTACGTGCTGGTCGAGCGGAGCCGGCTCGGCGCGCTGATCCGCGCGACGGTCGCCGATCGCGGCATGGTCGCGGCGCTGGGCGTCAACACCGGCAGGGTGCTCGTCGGGGTCTTCGCCGCGGGTGCGGGGCTCGCGGCGGCCGGTGGGGTGCTGGCCGCTCCCATCTTGGGCGCGCAGCCGGGCCTGGACGAGAAGGTGTTGCTGCTGGCGCTGGTCGTGGTGGTGATCGGCGGGCTGGGCTCGGTCCGGGGCGCCCTGCTCGGCGCGGTGCTGATCGGGCAGGTCCAGGCGCTCGGCACCGCGTTGCTGCCGGAGTACGCGTCCTTCCTGATCTTCGGGGCGATGGGCCTGGTGCTGCTCCTGCGTCCGGCGGGACTGCTGCCGGCGCGGGCGGCGGTGCCCGCGTGAAGGTCACGTACCGGGCCCTGACGCCGGCGGCCGATCGCACAGGAGCGGTGCGCGAGCCCCGGTCCGCCGCGCGCGCGGCGCTCGTGATCGTGCCGGTGCTGGTGCTGCTCGCGGCGGCGCCGCTGGTCCTGGGTGTCTACCCGGTCTCGACCATGACCCGGATCCTGGCCTTCGCCGTGCTGGTGCTCAGCGTCGACCTGCTGACCGGGGTCACGGGGCTGCCCACGCTGGGGCAGGCGGCCTACTTCGGCGCCGGCGCCTACACCGCCGCGCTGGTCGGCATCCACCTCACCTCCGACGCACTCGTCCAAGCACTCGCCGGTCTGGCCGCCGGCCTGGTCACCGCGGCGCTCACCGGCTGGGTGGCGGTGCGCGCCCGGGGGATCGTCTTCCTCATGCTGACGCTCGCGATCGGCGAGTCGGTGCATCAGGTGGCCGGCACCTGGCCGGCCGTGGGCGCGAGCAACGGCCTGGCGGGGATGCCGCCGATCAGCCTGTTCGGCGGCCCGCCGCTGACCGCCGCCGGGTTCGTCTACTGGTGGGTGCTGGCGGTGGCGATCAGCGTGTACGCGGCGGTCGCGCTGGTCGTGCGCTCCCCGTACGGCAGGACGCTGCGCGGCATCCGCGACAACGAGCCCCGGCTGCGCGCCCTGGGTTACCGCCCGGCGCTCGCCCGGTACGGCGTGTTCTGCCTGGCCGGCGCCGTCGCCGGCGTGGGCGGCTCGTTGTGGGCGGCGCACGCCCGGTTCGTCTCGCCCGGCGACCTCGGGTTCGAGGTCGCGGCGCTGGCCCTGCTCAGCGTGGTCATCGGCGGGGCGGGCAGTCTGTGGGGCCCCTGCCTGGGCGCCGCGCTGGTGCTCCTCGTCCGCGACAACCTGTCGGCCTCCATCGGCGGGCACGGCCCGCTGGTGCTCGGCCTGGCCTTCGTGGCCGTCGTCTTCCTGCTCCCGCGCGGCATCGCCGGGATCCGCCGCCGTCATCGGAAGGAGAACATCCCGTGACGCCCCTGCTGGAACTGCGCGGCCTCACCCGCGCCTACGGCTCGCTGCGGGCCGTCGACGAGGTGGACCTGACGGTGCTGCCCGGCGAGCGGCACGCCCTCATCGGGCCGAACGGCGCCGGCAAGTCGACCCTGTTCGCCACCGTCGCCGGGACGCTGCCGGCCACCGCCGGGAGCGTGCTGTTCGACGGCCACGACATCACCACGCTGCCGGAGTCCGAACGGGCCCGGCGTGGCCTGCTGCGCACCTACCAGCACGCCAGCCTGTTCCTGAACTGCTCGGTGCTGGACAACGTCGCCCTCGCCGTCCAGCGCGTGGACCGCGTGGCGCACCGCTTCGACCGGGCCGCGCGCCGCTTCGGCCGCACCGAGGCGCAGGCCCGCGAGCACCTGGCGGCGGTCGGGCTGGCCGGGCGGGCGGCCGACCACGCCGCCGCACTGTCCCACGGCGAGCGCAGGCAGCTCGAAGTGGCGATGGTGCTGGCCGCGCGGCCGACGCTGGTGATGTTCGACGAGCCCACCGCGGGCATGTCCGCCGCCGAGACCGAACACTTCGCCGGCCTGGTCGAACGGCTGCCGGACAGCCTGACGCTGCTCATCGTCGAGCACGACCTGGACGTGGTGTTCCGCCTGGCCGGCCGGGTCACCGTCCTGCACCTCGGCAGAGTCCTGGCCTCCGGGCCGCCCGAACAGATCAGGGCCGACGACGCGGTGCGGGCCGCCTACCTCGGCGCGGCCAGAACCGACGACCTCTTCACCGGAGACCCCCGATGACGGACGTGCTGACCGTACGCGAGCTGCGCGCGGGTTACGCCGGCACCACCGTGCTCGACGGCGTCGACCTCACCGTCCCCGAAGGCGGCGTCGTGGCGCTGCTCGGCCGCAACGGCGCCGGCAAGACCACCCTCGTCCACACGGTCATGGGCCTGCTCAAGCCGTACTCCGGCAGCGTCCGGATCGGCGGCCGCGACCTGACCGGAGCCGCCGCGCACACCGTCGCCCGCGGCGGCGTCGCCATCGTCCCCCAGGGCCGCCGCGTGTTCGCCCCCCTCACCGTGGCGGAGAACCTGGGCCTCGCGGCCCGCCGCGGAAACCGGACCTGGACGCCGGAACGGATCTACGAGCTGATGCCGGGCCTGGCCGCACGCCGCACCCACCGCGGCGACCAGCTGTCCGGCGGCGAGCAGCAACTGCTCGCCATCGGCCGGGCCCTGCTGCGCGACCCGCGCCTGCTCCTGCTGGACGAACCGTCCGACGGCCTCGCGCCCGCCGCCGTCGACCAGGTCGCCGGCCTGCTCGGCGGGCTACGCGGCGAAGGCATCGCGGCCCTGCTCGTGGAGCAGGACCTGCACCTGGCCTTCCGCCTGGCGGACGAGGTGGCGGTCATGCGGAAAGGCCAGATCGTGCACCGGAGCACGACCGCCGACTTCCGCGCCGATCGCGCGCGTGCGCACGCACTCCTCGGCGTCGGCTGACAGATCCGCGGCAGCGCCCTACGACGGCTCCTCCGGCCGCAGGAACCGGCCGCCGGCGCCGCCTCCGCAGAGGGGCACCGCCGCCATCTTCGCCAGCAGATCGCCGGTGACGCCCGGCCGGTCGCCGAGGCGGATCCCGGAGAGCAGCGGCACCTCCTCGATGCGGCGGGCCGAGGCATCCCAGCGAATGAGCCGGGGCAGCCCTTCCTCCCACTTCGTCCAGTTGCTCAGCCGGCCGTCGGGGCGGATCCGCACGGAGACCAGGACGAGGACGTCGTCCGCCCTGGCCGTGAGGTCCATCAGGACCGTCGAACGTTCGTCCTCGTCCAGGGTGAACCGGACGCTGATCGTACGGATCTCGTCGCTCATGTGCCGCCTGTGCACAGCATGACCACCATCGCGCGTACGGCGGGCAGTGTCACGCGCACCATGTCACAGTCCAGGGCATCCGTGCCGTCCTTACGGTATGAGTCATAACTGGAAGGCGATCCCGCCCGCGTTGCTCGCGGGGACGGGCGCCGTAGCCGGGACCGGGGCGACGCGGTGAGCGCGCCGCCGGCCAGGCGACCCCGTCGCGGGCTCGCCTGCACCAAAGTCGGTGATGGTCCGCCGCTGGTGCTTCTGCACGGCATCGGGTCCTTGCGCGCGGCCTGGGGGCCGGTGCTCGACCGCCTCGCGGAGTCGCACACGGTGTACGCGATGGACCTGCCGGGCTTCGGTGAGTCCGAGAGCCTGGGCAGCGGCGTTTCACCGACGCCGCGCCGGCTTGCCGAGGTCGTGGCCACGACCCTGGACGACTTGGGTCTCGACACGCCTCACCTTGCCGGGCACTCGCTCGGCGGGTGGGTGGCGCTCGAACTGGCTCACCTCAGGCCCGTCGCCTCGCTGACCCTGCTGGCTCCGGCCGGTCTGTGGAAGAAGGGACAACCGGCGTACTGCGCCGTGAGCTTCCGCCTGACCTGGGCCGCGTGCCGGTACGGGACGCGGCTGCTCTCCACGCTGTCGCGCCGGGCCTGGGGGCGCCGGCTGTTGTTCTGGCAGCTCTTCGCCCATCCCGAGCTGCTCAGCCCCGAGGACGTGATCCGCGACGTCACCGCCCTGGGACATTGCCCGGGTTTCATGCCGACGTTGCGGGCCTGCCGGAACATCCGCTACCGGGCGGAGCGGGACGTGCTCGCGCCGGTGACCCTCGCCTTCGGGACGTCAGATCGGGTGCTCCTGGCTCGGCAGTCCCGCTTCACCGACCAGCTTCCGCCGCACACCCGGCAGGAACTCCTGCCCGGCGCCGGTCATGTGGTGGTGAGCGATGCTCCCGAGCTGGTCTGCCAGGTCATTCTCGCGACCACGCGAGCGGTGGCGTCCTGATGCCGCGCATGACCGGCCGCCCGGTGACCGGGCCGGGCGGCGACCGGGCAGCCGAGCTCGCGGTCGGCTACGCCGCGGCGCGCGCCCGTCTGGTCCGGGTGGCGTACGCGATCCTGGGGACGGTGTCCGAAGCGGAGGACGTGGTCTCCGAATGCTGGTTCAAGCTCGTCCGCGCCGACCGGCAAGGTCGCGTCCAGGACGTCGAAGGCTGGGCGACCGTGGTCGTCGCGCGAGCGGCGATGGACGTGCTCCGGTCCGCACGGGCACGCCGCGAGACCTACACCGGCCCCTGGCTCCCCGAGCCCGTCCTGACTCCCTTGGCGAACCCCGCCGACTCGGCCGACCCCGCGGACCGGGTCACGCTCGATGAGTCGGTCGGCTTCGCGCTGCTGATCGTCCTGGAGTCGCTCACCCCGGCCGAACGCACCGCCTGGGTGCTGCACGACCTCTTCGGCATGACCTTCGAGGAGGTCGCCGCGACCGTCGGCCGCACACCGGCAGCGGTACGCCAGCTCGCTGCCCGTGCCCGCAAGCACGTCGGCGAGGGCGCAGCACGCATCGACGTCGACCGCGACCATCACCGTCAGGTCGTCGAGCGGTTCCTGGCCGCCGCGGCGGATGGCCACCTGAGCGCCCTCATCGAGATTCTCGACCCCGGCGCCGTGCTCACCAGCGACGGCGGCGGCAGGACCAACACCGCCCGCCGGCCGGTCCACGGCGCCGAACAGGTCGCCCGCTTCGTGCTGGTCCTCATGAGCAAGGCCGAACCCGGCCAGATCCTCGCGCCGGTCGCCGTCAACGGCGCCTTCGGGGTGGCCTTCTACGACCAGGGTGAGCTCGACACCGTCGTCTCCTTCACCGTCGCCGACGCACTGATCCAGCGGATCGACTTCGTGCGCGCCCCGGACAAACTGCGATAACCGGAGGCTCCGCCGGTCACGGTGCGATCCCGGCCATCCCACCCACCCTGCCGGGTGAGCTCTTTCGCGAAGCCATCAAGCGCTGGAGGCGGTCGTAGAAGGGATGGGCCGATGAGCAAGACGATCACCTATGTCGTCACCTATGAGAACGGGCGATGGGTGTCGCGCTGCCCTGCCGGGGAGGTAGAGGGAGTCGGTGTGGCCGGCTCCCTGTCTCAGCTGGAGCGCGACTTGACGGAGATTCACGCCTGGGCTTGGCCCGCGAGCATTCCCGGCGTGGAGTTCGTCTTCGACCTGCCCGAGGACGTGGCCGGGGTGATGGCCGAATACAGCCGTGCGAAGGAGCTGGCGGAGGCTCACACCAAGCGCGCCGCGGAGCTGGCCGTCAAAGCCGCGAAGGTGCTCACGAAGCACTGGTCGGAGCCGGATACGGCACGTGTCATGGGACTGTCCAAGCAGCGTGTCCACCAGTTGAAGGTGCGCGCCTGACGGTGGCCGAGCACCGGCGCTGACCGCTTAGGAACCCGTCAGACACGCAGGACGGTGACCTGGCGGCCGGACGGTGTGGTTGCCTGCTCGAAAGCGCCTCGTTCGTTCCAGGGTGGGGCTTCTGGGCGTCGGTCGAAGATCACCAGTGCGCCGGTGGTGAGGGTGAGGCGGTCCAGGTAGCGGTCGAGTTGGGTGAGGCCGCTGGGTGTCGGGTCGGTTTCGGCTGCTCGCCAGACCTTCAGCTCCATGGCCTCGCGCTGCACCAGCCGTCCGCCGTCGGGGCCGGTGTAGGGCCAGCGGACCAGGACGTCCAGGCGTTTGGTGCCGGCGGCGTACTCGCGGTCGAGCTGGCCTCCGCCGTTGACCAGGCGGTGCAGGAAGGCCATGAGGATGATCTGGCAGGCGGCCTCATGGTAGCCCTCCTGCTGGATGAGGACCTCGCCGTGCTCGCGCCAGAACACGACGAACTCCCGCAACAGGCGCGGCAGGTCGAAACGGCCGTCCGGCAGCACGAAGCTGTGCGGATCGGCCTTCACGAACCGCTCCGTACGATCGCCCAGGACCCGTAGCAAGACCTCTCGATAGATGGGGTTGGCGATCTCCAGATCCCTGGTCCCCCGGATGAGGCCCAGATCGTGCACGTAGGAGACGTCATCGTCGAAAGAAGTGTCCGTGTCCGGCAGTGTCCCCGCCAGGATCGGTTCGATCACCCGTTCTATCCGTGGTTCTCGCAGCCGCGCCACCAGGGTGTCCAGGTGGGTGGCGCGCGCCCGGATCAACCGTTCCTTGGCCTCCTCCACCTGCCCGACGGTGATGGCATCGGTCACTCCCATCTTGAAGGTGATCTCATAGGCGAGGGCGTTGACCAGCCATGGTTGTCCCCGCGTGAGCTCGAAGACCTGATCCACCGCGTCCTTGGTGAACTCCTGGCCGGTCGCCTGGGTGTGCTGGCCGTACAGCTCGGCGATCTCATCGGTGGTGAAGTCGCCCAGGCGCAGCGACTCGGTAATGATGTTGAACGGGCTGGCCGGGTTCGATCCATCGGGCTTGCCGCCTGAGGCGACCTTGTAGTCGCGCACGTCGCGCAACCCGCACAGCACCACCGAAGAGGGGAACGGATGGCCATCCGGCCGCGCGTTGTGACCGTCGCGGAGCTGACTGAGGATGCTGACCATGCTGTTGCCCTGCACGGCGTCGATCTCGTCGAGGAGCAGCACCACCCGGCGCGGGCAGCGGCGGCACCACTCGCTCAGTGCCTCATTGAACCGGCTGCCTGGCGTGACCTGCGGCCAGGGGTCCGGCGGCAGCAACTCCTCCGGCCATCCCGACCGCGCGGCGGCCTGGCGGAGGGAGTCCAGCAGAAGCGACTCCGCGGCGGCGTAGTCGTCGCCGGCCGACTTGGCGCGCTCGCAGGAGAACATCAGGGCGGCGATGTCGCCCTGAGTGTTCAGCTCGGAGGCCAGGGTGCGCAGCGTGGTCGTCTTGCCGGTCTGCCGGGGCGCGTGCAGCACGAAGTAGCGATCCATCTCGATGAGCTCGCGCGCCTGGGGGAGCCGCCGTGTGGGGGGCAGCATGTAGTGGTGCTGCGGGCCGCAGGGGCCGGCGGTGTTGAAGGATCTCGCTCGGGGTGGCCGCATGGTCACATTCTGCCATCATGTGCTCGCGCCGTGTCCGAATCAGCCGATCGTGCGCTCATGGAGGGGTCCCCTGCGGGGAGCGGGTCATGGAAAGTGACCTTCCGGTGTGTCTCTTCCGGGTTGAGATCCTGTCGTGGCCGTGGGTTCGGGGCGCAGGCGAGGCCGCGACGGAAGAAAGAAGCCGATCGCGAAGGCCAGGACGGTGAGGGCGAGGGTGAGCCGGGTCGCGGCGTGGGCGGCGGCCAGCGAGTCGCGTTTGTGCGTGTCGGCCACGGCCGCCGCGATCGCCTTGGTGATCGCGGGGCCGGCCGGCCGGTCGGCGGTGCGGCAACTCGCGGGGACGGCGTCAGGAGTCGCGGCGTTCTCGGTGTCGTGCACACAGGTGCGCAGGCCGGTGACGATCTGCTCCTGGGTGGTGGCCGGGACGCCTGCGATCGTCAGTTCGGCGCGCAGGCGAGGTGCGGCGGTGGTGTCGTAGTTGTGCAGGGCCTCCGAGCCGATCACGCCGAAGAAGGTCGTGGCGAGTACGGCGACGCCGAGGGAAGCGCCGAGCTGCTGAAGGGATTCCAGGATGCCGGAGGCGGAGCCCACCTGATGGTCGTCGATGTCACCCAGGATGATCTCGAAGAGCGGGGCGAAGATCATGCCCATGCCGGCGCCGAAGGCCAGCAGCGGCGCGGCCAGATCCCAGCCGCCCAAGGCGACCCCGGCGAGCGAGAACGCCACCAGAACCCCGGCCAGGCCGCCGGCCATCACGACGAGCCCCACATGCAGGATCCGGCGGCCGACCCTGGGCGTGAGGGTGCTGCCCACGACGGAGCCGGCGAAAGACCCGATGGCCCACGAGGACATGGCCAGGCTGGCGTCGAGCGGCACATAGCCCAGCCCGAGCTGCAGGAACAGGCCGATGGCCAGGGTGATGCCGGCGATCGCGCCGAAGAACACCATGACGAAGACGACGCCGGAGGTGTAGGACCGCTTGGCGAACACCGCCAGATCGACCAGCGGGGTGTGACCGGCGCGCGTGCGCCGGACCTGGTGGTAGACGAAGATCGCGAGCAGTGACGCCGCGCCCGCCGGCATGCCCGAGGTCCAGGCCGGCCGGCCCAGTTCGCGGCCCTGCATGAGGGGGAAGACGAGCAGGAACATCGCGGTGCCGCCGAGGACCACGCCGGGCAGGTCCAGGCGTGACCGGCGGGCCGTGGCCGGGCGGGCCGGCAGCGCCCGCCCGCCCGCGATCAGGGCGAAGGCGGCGAAGGGCAGGTTGATGCCGAAGATCATGCGCCAGCCAGTCCCGAACAGGTCCGCGTCGATGAGCAGACCGGCGACGACCGGCCCGAGGATCGTGGACAACCCGATCACCGGGCCGAGCACGGCGAACGCCTGGCCGACCTGCCGGGGTGGGAACAGGTCGCGGATCAGCCCGAAGCTCTGCGGGATCATCACCGCGGCGAACAGTCCCTGCACGATGCGGGCGGCGATCAGGGCCTGGGGCGACCACGCCAGCGCGCAGGCGAGCGAGGCGGCGGCGAATCCCGCCACCCCGATCAGCGCCATGCGCCGGCGACCGTACATGTCGCCCAGCCGCCCTCCCGTGAGCAGGCCGACCGCCATGGCCAAGGTATAGGCGGCGGCGCTCCACTGCAGCTCGGCGTACGTGCCGGCCAGGTCGGCGCGGATCGCGGGGGCGGCCACGCTGATCACGGTCGAGTCGAGCAAGTTCAAGATCATGGCGGCCAGCACCGCGGCCAGTCCGAGCCATTTCCGGGGCGCCGTAACCTGGCCGGCGCCGAGCGGGGCCGGGGACGAGCCGGGGGTCACGGCCATGGGGGGTTCTCCCGGAAACGGGGTCGGATCAGCGGAAGAACGCGCGGACGTCTTCGACGAGGAGGTCAGGCCGTTCGAGGGCGAGGTAGGCCCCGCCATGGTCGAACTCCGTCCAGCGGGCGACGCTCGCCTCCCGCTCGGCCAGGCTGCGCACCGTCACGTCACCGGCCGCCACCGCGAAGGCGACCGGGACCGTGACCTTGGCCTTCGGCCCCCACGCGTTCGGGTCCTCGGAGATGTCGCGGTAGCTCTGCGAGATCGACCCCTGGGTGCCGGTGAACCACTGGGTGCTGACCTCGGTCAGGATCCGGTCACGGGAGAAGGCGTCCTCGGGCAGTTCGGCGGCGTCGTCCGTCCATTCCTTGAACTTCTCCACGATCCAGGCGGCCTGGCCCACGGGGGAGTCGTGCAGGCCGTGCGAGATGGTCTGCGGGCGGGTGGTCATGATGACGTTGAAGCCCATTCCGTCCTGCATGAACCTCTGCATGAGGCCCAGCCGCCGCTGCTCGTCCTCGTTCAGCGCGGGCAGCTCGCCGGTCGGGATCGTGACGTAGGCGTTGACGTGGATGCCGGCGAGGCGCTGGGGGACCTGGCGGCCGAGCTCCATGGACAGGTTGGCGCCACCGCCGCCGCCGTGTGCGCCGTACCGCTCGTATCCGAGGCGGGACATCAGCGCGTCGAACAGCGCGGCGGTGCGCGGGACGGTCCAGCCGGCACTGGCCAGCGGCGTGGAGAAGCCGAAGCCGGGCATGGTCGGGGCCACGATGTGGAAGTGGCGCGACAGAGGCGTGAGCACGTCCAGCAGGCCGATGATGCCGCCGGGGTTGTCGTGCATGAGCAGCAGCGGCAGCGCGTCCGCACGTTCGGCGCGGATGTGCCGGAAGTGCACGGTCTGGCCGTCGATCTCGGTCCTGTACTGCGGCCACTGGTTGAGCTCGACCTCCGCCTTGCGCCAGTCGAAGCCGTTGGCCCAGTAGTCGGTCAGCCCCCTGAGGTAGTCGACCGGCACGCCGCGTTCCCATCCGGCGCCGGGCAGCTCGGCCGACCAGCGGGTGCGGATCAGGCGTTCGCGCAGGTCATCCAGGGCTTCTTGCGAGATGTCTATCTGGAAAGGCGTCATGGTGCGAAACTAGGGCGTTGTTGGGAGAGGACGAATGAGTCATCTCATAGGTAATAGCGTGCGCCCTGTGTTGTGGGGGCGCGACGGCGAGCAGGCCACCGTGCGCCACCTGCTGGCCGGGGCCCGCCAGGGCACCAGCGGCGTGCTGGTGCTGCGCGGCGATCCCGGCATCGGCAAGACCTCGCTCCTCGACCATGCCGCTTCGGCCGCCGGCGGGATGCGCGTGCTGCGCGGCTCCGGTGTGGAGTCGGAGGCGGAGCTGCCCTTCGCCGGCCTTCACCTGCTGCTGCATCCCGTCCTCGACCGGCTGCCGCGCCTGCCGCGGCCGCAGGCGGACGCGCTGCGCGGCGCCTTCGGTCTCGGACCGGCCGCCGGAGACCGCTTCCTCGTCGGCCTCGGCGTGTTGTCCCTGCTGTCGGAGCTGGCCGCGGCGGGCAGCCTGCTCTGCCTGGTCGACGACGCCCACTGGCTCGACCACGCCTCCGCCGACGCGCTGCTCATCGCCGCCAGGCGCCTGGACGCCGACGGTGTCGCGCTCCTGTTCGCCGCCCGCGACCCCGGCTTCCCCGCGCCCGGACTGCCCGAATACCGGCTCGGCGGCCTGCTGCCCGCCGACGCCGCCAAGCTGCTCGACGCCACCGCGGGTGAGCTGCCGGTCGGGCTGCGCCACCGGGTGCTCGCCGAAGCCGACGGCAACCCGCTGGCCCTCATCGAGCTGCCCAAGTCTCTCGGCCTGCACCCGCTGACCGGACGGCTGCAGGAGGCCTTCGAGCATCGGGCCAACGCGCTGCCCGCCTCCGCCAGGACGCTGCTGACCGTCGCCGCGATCGACGGCACCGGTGAGCTCGGCACCGTGCTGGCCGCCGGGCGCGAGCTGGGCGCCTCGGCCGACGACCTGGAGACGATCCGGCAGAGCGGGCTGGTCGCCGTCGAGGGGCACCGCCTCGACTTCCGCCATCCGCTCGTGCGGGCAGCCGTGCAAGGAGCCGCCGGGAAAGAGGTACGGCTGGCCGTACACGCTGCCCTGGCCAGGGCTCTGCCTGAGCCGCAGGACGCCGACCGGCGGGCCTGGCACCAGGCGGCCGCCGCGACCGCACCCCACGAGAAGCTCGCCGAGGAGCTGGAGAGCACGGCGCGGCGCGCGGCCGAGCGCGGCGGCGGAGCGGCCGCCGCGGCCGCCTACCAGCGGGCCGCCGAGCTCAGCGTCGACCCGGCCGACCGGGCCAGGCGGCTCACGCTGGCCGCCGAGGCGGCCGAGTACGGCGGGCGCTTCGATCACGCGCGCGCCATCGCCGAGCACGCCGGCGGCCCTAACACCGACCCGGCGCTGACCTCCCGGCTCATCCGCGTGCGGGCCTGCTCGGACTACGGGATGGGGCTGCTGCCCAGCGCCCACGCGCTGCTGTCCATGGGCGTGGACCACATCGCGGAGGAGGATCCGCAGGCGGCGGCCTGGCTGCTGCTCGACGCCTCCTCGCTCATCTGGCTCGACGGCGACCGGGACATGGCCGCGCGGACCGCACGGCAGCTCGCCGGCCTGCGGCTGCGGGAAGACGACCCGGCGACACCCGTCTATCTGCTGTGCCGGTGGTTCGCCGCGCTCGCGTTACGCCGGCCAGCCGAAGGGCTGCCGCCGCTGCCCGAGGTCGTGGCCGCCGCCCGCGAGCTGGCCGGGCTCGACCGGCGTGGCCTCCTCCTGGTCGGCGCGCTGGGCCTGGCCGAGCCCGACCGCCACACCCACGACCTGGCCACCAGGGCCACCGCCGCGATCCGCGTGGAGAGCCGGGTGGGCCTGCTGCCCCAGGCGCTGACGTATCTCGCGAGCACCCAGCTCGCGCTCGGCTGGCACGCCGACGTCCGCGCGCACGCCGGAGAGGCGGTGCGGATCGCGCGCGACACCGCCCAGCCCCAGTGGGCGACGCAGGCCGGCGCGCTCCTGGCCCACCTGGGCGCGATCGAGGGCGAAGAGGCCGCCTGCCAGGGCTTCGGCGACGCGCGGGCGCTGCTGGATCTCGGGCTCGGCCGCGCCGACTCGGCGCTGCTCGCCTACGAAGACCTCCTGTACGGCAGGGCCCGCAACCAGATCTCCGCCATGCGCGTCGTCCCGGACATGGTGGAGGCGGCCGTGCGCTGCGGCACGCCGGGCCGGGCCACCCAGGCGCTGGCCAGGTTCATCGAATGGGCCGCCATCCTGGACCAGCCGTGGGCCCACGCGCTCGCCCACCGCTGCCGCGCCCTCATCGAGCCGGCCGAGGAGCACTTCACCACCGCGCTCGCCCTGCACACGCGCCCCTTCGAGCAGGCGCGCACCCAGCTGCTCTACGGCGAGTGGTTGCGCCGCGCCCGCCGTCGCGTCGACGCCCGCCCGCCGCTCACCTCGGCGTGGCAGACCTTCGACCGCCTCGATGCCCACCCGTGGTCGGCGCGGGCCAGGGCCGAGCTCGACGCCGCCGGATGGGCCACCCCGCGCTCCGGCGAGCGCGACCCGCTGGCCGCCCTCACCCCGCAGGAGGGCCAGATCGTGCAGCTGGCCGCGCAGGGGCTGACCAACAGGCAGATCGCCGCGCGGCTCTTCCTCAGCCCGCGGACCGTGGGCCAGCACCTCTACAAGGCATTCCCCAAGCTGGGCGTCACCTCGCGGACCGAGCTGGCCGCCCGGTCCCACCCAGGGAGAGCCACGCCGTAGCACCGGAGCGCACGCGCCCCACAGGCTGGGGGCGCGTGCGTTTCACGAGGTCACGCGTAGAGGAAGTAGTAGCGGTACCGGCTGTCCCACACGCATGAATAGCTCGTCCACCAGCCCTGGGCGATGCCCTGGTTGCCGATCCGCTGGCACTCCGAGGAGTCCTTGAAGAGGCCGGACAGCCTCGCGGTGGCATGCGCCGGGGTGGCGCCGATCGTCAACGACACTCCGAGGGCCAGAACGGCCGAGACGAGAACAGCGCGTGCCTTTCGCATTCGTCCTCCTGCGACTGGGGAGATCATGACGGTGGACATTATCACTAACCACGCGCCAGGGAGATTGTCAGCCCGAATCAGTGGCAAGGCGGTCATGAAACTTTCATCGACGTTATCGCCGACGGCATTTTCTGGAGTTCCAACTACCGCCCATGGGAGGCGTACGCACGCCGTGGGGTGATCTGATACTTCCTTCGCGCTTTGCGCCCGTAAAGTACGATTTACGCCGCTTTTCCTGTTCGGTCGGCACGATACGCGGAAACCTTTGACCATTGTCACTTGCGTGTCATATCGTCGCCCCCGCCCATATCGATGTGAGCTGCGACACCCGAGCAGAACATTGTTCTCGCCGGCGCTACGGTCGGCGTGCTGATCGCGGCTGCCCCGGCACCGGAGAGGACATGGACGGCCACCGGGGACGCGGCGATCATCCGACCAACCGGAGTCGCACCATGCAAGCTCGAATCCGCACGCCCATGATCGTCGGCATGGTGATGACCATGCTGGCCGCCATCGGTGTGTCAGGGGCCTTCGCGCCGCCGGCTCACGCCGCGCAGGTGATCACTGACATCGCTTACGCACCCGCGCAGCCGGCCGGCAGCAGGGGGCATCTGCTGGACATCTACCTGCCGTCCACCGGCATCACGCCCCGGCCGGTGCTGATCTGGCACACCGGCTCGGCGTGGTCGAGCGACGACGGCAAGGCCGGCGCGGACGCGATCGCGGACATCTTCACCCCGCTGGGCTACGCCGTGGTCGGCGTCAGCGTCCGCTCCAGCGCTCAAGGGATATTCCCGGCGCAGGTGCACGACGTCAAGGCGGCCATCCGCTGGCTGCGCGCGAACGCCGCCACGTACCAGCTCGACCCCAACCGCTTCGCGATCATGGGCGACTCCTCGGGCGGCTGGCTGACGGAGATGGCCACCCTGTCCGGCGGCGTGGCGGCGCTGGAGGGCACCGTCGGCACGACCGGCGTCTCCAGCGCCGTGCAGGTGGGACTCGCCTTCTACAGCCCGACCGACTTCCTGCAGATGAACGCGCAGAACCTGCCGACCGGCGGGCTGGACCACGACTCTCCCGCCTCCCCGGAATCCCTCCTGGTCGGCTGCCCGATCCAGACCTGCCCGGCCAGTGCGGCCCTGGCCAATCCGATGACCTACGTCGACGGCAACGACCCGCCGCTGCTGTTCCTGCACGGCCAGGCCGACTTCCTGGTGCCGCACGGGCAGAGCGTCCTGCTCTACAACAGGATCAAGGCCCAGTGCGGTGACGGCACGTTCGTCTCGGTGCCCGCAGCGGATCACATGATGCCCCAGATCATGGACCCGGCCCAGTACGGCCTGCAGACCGTCCGCACCACCACCGACTGCACCGAGACCGTCGGCACCGGCACGTTGAACCCCACCTGGGCCAACTTCGCGACCTTCCTGCGCACCGGGCTCAAGATGGGCACCTCCTGCGAGGTCGCCTATTCCACCGCCCCGGGGAGTGGCACGTTCACCGGCAGCGTGACCGTCAGGAACACCGGCACGACCCCCATCGAGGGCTGGGCCGCGACGTGGGCCTGGTCGGGCAATCAGCAGGTCACGAGCGCCTGGACCGCCACGGTGACCCAGTCCGGCACCCAGGTGACCGCACGCAACGTCGGCTATAACTCCTACATCGGCCCCGGCTCCAGCCAGAGCTTCGGCTTCTCGGCGACCGTCACCGGGACGAACGCCATTCCGGCCCAGTTCAAAGTGAACAACATCGCCTGCACGAGAGTGCCCGCCTGAGACGACGACGCGCGCCGGGCCTGAGCCGAATGGCGGCGGCCCGGCGCCGTTCTCCGCCCGGATTCCGAAACATTTCATTCGGGAAAACCGCGTTGTGAAGAGGAAAGGCGCATTTCCTTATTCCACCACGTTCTGTCAGATCGTGATCACACAATGTCGCTGACCAGATTGCGGACTTTCTTATTGCTTCCGCCGATGGGCCGCCCCTATCCTTGCCCCGTGACGGCTCGCCGGCCTATTTCACGTTCTTTTCTGACCGGCCGGGGGCCGCTTACTATCCCGGGGCCCGAATAAATCGGATAAGCCGCCTTCCCCGGCTGAAGGCCGTGGTCAGGGATCTTTCGATGAGTTAGGGGACGTGTGCGTACACCCAACATGTTCGTCAGGAGCCTCGGCGTCTATGTGCCGGAGAGCGTGACCGTCGAGCAGGCGGTTCGTGCGGGCTGGTACCCGGCCGACGAGGCCGAGACGTTCCAGCAACTCGGCGCGGCGGTGGCCGGCGACATGCCCGCGCCCGAGATGGCGCGGCTGGCGGTCCTGGACGCGTACGACCGCTGGGGTGAGTCCTCCCCGCGTGATCTCGACCTGCTGCTCTACCCGTCGGTCTGGCACCAGGGCCCGAACGGCTGGCAGCCCCAGCACTACCTGCAGATGCACCTCATGGGCGGGAACGTGCCGGCGTTCGAGATCCGGAGCGGCTGCGTAGGGATGATCAGCTCGCTGGAGCTGGCGGCGAGCTATCTGCAGGCCGGCGCGGGCCGGGACACGGCCATGGTCGTCTCCTCCGACAACCACGGCACCCCGCTGGTGGACCGCTGGCGGATGACCCCCGGGGCGCTGATCGGCGACGCCGCGGCCGCGCTCATCCTCGGCAAGGACTACGGCATGGCCGAGCTCCTGTCGGTGAACGCGACGGTGATCCCGGAGGCCGACGCGGTCAACGACGGCGCCTACCCCCTGTTCCCCCCGGACGCCACCGTCGGCAGGGGGCTGAGCTTCGGGGACCGGCACGAGGAGTTCCGTCAGCGGCTGCTCCAGGCGCACGGAACCGGGATCCACCTGACGATCCAGAAAACGATGATGCAGCAGATCGAACAGACCCTGGACGAGGCCGGGATCGGCCTGGCCGACATCACGCGGGTGGCGTTCCCGCACGGCCGCCGCGAGGACCTGGACGGGCAGATGTCCTGGCTGGGCATCGACGAGGAGCAGACGACCTGGGACTACGGGCGGCGCGTCGGCCACTGCGGCGCGGTGGACCAGTTCATCGCCTTCGAGCATCTGATCGCGACCGGCGGGCTGGTGGCCGGCGATCACCTGCTCATGGTCGGGTTCGGCTCCGGCACGTCCGTCGCCGCGGCGGCGTTCAGGGTCCTGTCCCCCTCTCCCGTCACGAGCGGAGCACACGCATGACCGAGATCACGCAGCGGCTGGTCGACTTCATCCAGGAGAACCTCGTCCCGGAGGGCGACGACATCAAGGTCGACGAGACGACCCCGCTCCTCGTGTCGGGTCTCCTGGACTCCCTGCGGACGGCGCGCCTGCTGAACTTCCTCCGGAGGGACATCGGCGTCCCGATCCCCGCCGCGAAGCTCGACCCCGAGAACTTCAGGGACGTCGTGACCATCGTCACGATGGTCAGAGAACTCGAATCCGTTTAGCCGGAGCGAGGACAGAGTCATGCAGTGGGCGGACACGTACATCAGCGGAGTGGGAGCCTTCCTCCCCCGGACCGTCGTCAGCGTCGAGAAGGCCGTCGCCAAAGGCTGGTATCCGGCCGAAGAGGCCGAGCTGCACAACCTGGCGGGGACGGCGGTGGCCGGTGACATCCCGGCTCCGGAGATGGCCCTGCACGCGGCGCAGAGCGCGATCAAGCGCAGCGGGCGGGCGCCGGCCGACCTGGATCTCCTCCTGTACGCCTCGACCTGGCACCAGGGACCGGACGGCTGGCCTCCGCACTCCTACCTGCAGCGTCATCTCGTCGGCGGGGACGTCCTGGCCACCGAGATCCGGCAGGGCTGCAACGGGATGTTCATCGCCCTGGAACTCGCGGCCGGCTACCTGGCCGCCGGGGCCGGCGGGCGGGCCGCCCTGCTGGTCGCCTCCGACAATTACGGCACCCCGCTGATGGACCGGTGGCGGATGGGCCCCGGCTACATCGGCGGGGACGCCGCCAGCGCGCTCGTGCTCACCACGGAGGGCGGTTTCGCGCGCCTGATGTCGGTCTGCACGACGACGGTGGCCGAGGCCGAGGAACTGCACCGGGGCAGCGAGCCCCTGTTCCCCCCGGGCGTCACGGTCGGGCGCCGGATGAGCTTCGCGGCCAGGAACGAGCAGTTCCGGCAGCAGCTCATGCCCAAGGGCGAGGCCACCGCGGCGCTGTTCAACATCCAGCGGGCGCTCGTCGAGGTCGTCGAGCGCGCGCTGGACGAGAGCGGGATCAAGGCCGGCGATCTCACCCGGGTGGCGTTCATGAACTACTCCGAAGAGATCGTCGAACAGCGGTGCATGGCCATGCTCGACCTGCCCATGTCCCGCTCGACCTGGGACTACGGCCGCACCATCGGCCACTGCGGGGCCAGCGACCAGGTCCTCTCCCTGGACCACCTGCTCATGACCGGGCGGCTGGGCCCCGGAGACCACCTGCTGATGCTCGGCACCGGGCCGGGAGTGACCGTCTCCGGCGCCGTGATCAAGATCATCGAGACTCCTCAATGGGCCGGAAATCGAAGGGAAATGAACGCAGATGGTCGATAGTCCGCGCGGAGCCCAGGTGGAACCAGTGGCGGTGGTCGGGATCGGATGCCGCCTTCCCGGCGACGTCCACTCACCGGACGAGCTCTGGGACCTGTTGTGCGCCGGCCGGAACACGACCCGGCCGCTGCCCGCCGAACGCTGGCGCCGGTACGAGAACCGGAGCCCCGAATACGCCGCCGCGCTGCGCGACGCCGTGCGGCACGGCAGCTTCCTGAGCGACATCGAGGGTTTCGACGCGGAGTTCTTCGGCCTGTCGCCCCGCGAGGCCGAGCTGATGGACCCGCAGCAGCGGATCCTGATGGAGACCGCGTGGGAGGCCCTGGAGCACGCCGGCCTGCCGCCGCACGAGCTGGCCGGCACCGACGCCGGGGTGTTCGTCGGGGTCTGCACCGCCGACTACGGAAGCCGCCTGCTGGAGGACCTGCCCCAGATCGAGGCGTGGACCGGGATCGGCGCCGCGACCTGCGCGGTCGCCAACCGCGTCTCCTACTCCCTGGACCTGCGCGGGCCCAGCATGGCGATCGACACCGCCTGCTCGGCGTCGCTGGTCGCGCTGCACCTGGCCGCGCAGAGCCTGCGGCTCGGCGAGAGCGACGTCGCCCTCGCCGGCGGCGTCAACCTGCTGGTCACCCCGGGTCAGACCCTCACGCTCGGCACCGCCGGAGCCCTGGCCCCCGACGGGCGGTCCAAGTCGTTCGACGCGTCGGCCGACGGCTACGGACGCGGCGAAGGTTGCGGCATGGTCGTGCTCAAGCGGCTGTCCGACGCCCAGCGCGACGGCGACCGGATCCTCGCGCTCGTCATCGGCAGCGCCGTCAACCAGGACGGGCACACCAACGGCATCATGGCGCCGTGCGGGGAGGCCCAGGAACACGTGATGACCCGGGCCTGCCGGCAGGCGGGCATCGCGCCGGCCACCGTCGGCTACATCGAGGCGCACGGCACCGGGACCCGGCTGGGCGACCCGCTGGAGGCCGGCGCGCTCTCCTCCGTGTACGGCACGGGGCGGGCCCCCGGCGACCCGTGCCTCATCGGCTCGGTCAAGTCCAACATCGGCCACCTCGAAGGCGCCGCCGGCATCGCCGGCGTCATCAAGGCGGTGCTCGCCCTCGACCGCGGTGAGATCCCCCCGAGCGTGCTGACCACCCTCAACCCGGCCATCGCGTGGGAGACCTCGGGTTTGCGCGTGGTGACCGGACTGTCGCCCTGGCCGGAGCGCGACCACCCCCGCAGAGCGGGCGTCTCCAGCTTCGGGTACGGCGGCACGGTCGCGCACATCCTGCTGGAGCAGGCTCCTCCATCCCAGGAGGTGCCCGGGGGAGAGGGGACGGGGGAGCTGTTCCCGCTGTCGGCCGCGTCGGAGAAGGCGCTGCGTCAGTACGCGGGCAAGCTCGCCGATCACCTCGGGACAGGGCTCGGCCTGGCGTCGGCGGGGCACACGCTGGCGCTCCGGCGCAGCCATCTGACCCGCCGGGCCGTCGTGATCGGGGCGGATGGGGACGAGCTGGCGGCCGGTCTGCGCAGGCTCGCGGACGACGTGCCGGCCGAGGCCGTCATCACCGGGGACGTGCTGCCCGAGCTCGGTCCCGGGCCGGTCTGGGTCTTCTCCGGGCAGGGCTGCCAGTGGCGCGGGATGGGGCGGGAGCTGCTCGCCGTGCCGGAGTTCGCGTCCCTGGTCGACGAGGTGGAGCCGATCTTCGCCGCGGAGATCGGCTTCTCTCCCCGGCAGGTCCTGGCCGACGGCGATCTCGACACCATCGACCGCGTGCAAACCATGATCTTCGTGATGCAGCTCGGCCTCGCCAGGCTCTGGAACGCGTACGGGGTCGCTCCGAAGGCCGTCATCGGCCACTCCGTCGGCGAGATCGCGGCGGCGGTGACGGCCGGCGCGATGACCGTCGCCGACGGCGCCCGCCTGATCTGCCGCCGGTCCCGGCTGCTGCGCCAGGCCGAGGGCAAGGGGGCCATGGCGATGGTCGGCCTGTCCTTCGAGGAGGCGGCCGAGCGGCTGGCCGGCCGTACCGACCTGGTGGCGGCGATCTCGTCGGCGCCCGGCTCCACCGTGCTGTCCGGCGACGTCGCCGCGGTCGAGGCGGTACTGAACGACTGGCCGGCCGAGGGCATCGTGGTCCGGCGGGTGGCGTCGGACGTCGCCTTCCACAGCCCGCACATGGAGCCGCTGGCCGTCGAACTGGCCGCCGCCACCGCCGATCTCTCGTTCGGCGCGCCCCGCATCCCCATGTACACGACCGCGCTGGCCGACCCCCGGTCGGCGCCCGTCCTGGACAGCGCGTACTGGGCGGCGAACCTCCGGGACCCCGTGCGGCTGACCGCGGCGACGACGGCCGCGGCGCAGGACGGCTACCGCGTGTTCCTGGAGATCTCCCCCCACCCCGTGGTCGCGCACTCCGTCACCGAGACGCTCTCGGAGAACGGGTTCGAGGACGTGTTCGTCGGCACGTCACTGCGCCGGAACCAGCCGGAGCTGCCGGCCTTCCTCGTCGCGGTGGGCACGGCGCACTGTCACGGCGTCGACGTGGACTGGAGCCGGCTGCAGCCGTCCGGCGGCCTGGCCGATCTGCCGCCGTACGCCTGGCAGCACCGCCGCCACTGGCGCGAGTCCTACCTCGAGGACGACAACCGAGGGCACGACGTGCACTCCCACACCCTGCTCGGCGCCGGGAACAACCTCGCGGGCAGCCGGACCCGGGTGTGGCGGACCGGCCTGGAGGACGCCAACCGGCCCTACCCGGGCAGCCACACGCTCAACGGGGTCGAGATCGTGCCCGCCGCCGTGCTGGTCAACACGTTCCTGCACGCGGTCGAGGACGAGGACGTCACCCTCACCGACGTGGAGATGACGCATCCGCTGATGACCGCGGAACGCCGGCAGATCCAGGTCGTGCACGAGCCGCCGGCGGTCCGGCTCGCGGCCCGTACGCCGGCCGGTCCTGACGAGCCGGAACCCGCCTGGCTGGTGCACGTCACCGCGAACGTCGCCGCTCCGGGCCAGGTGAAGCCCGACGTGCTGCCGGACGCCGGCGCTCTCACCCCGATCGGCACCGGGTACGTGCACGAGCGGCTGGCCGCCGTGGGCGTGCCCTCGACGGGCTTCGGCTGGACGATCGAGACGCTGCTCGGCGGAGACGGCGCGCTGCGGGCCACGGTCCGCACCGAGGAGCCGGGGAGCTGGGCTTCGGCGCTGGACGCGGCGATGTCCGTGGCGCCCTGCGTGTTCCCCGGCGATCCGGTGCTGCGCATGGTCGTGCACATCGACGAGGTGGTGCTGACCGGCACGCCGCCCTCGACGGTGATCATCGACGCGGCCGTGGACCCGGTCGCCGTCGACACCGTCCGGGCGCTCCTGGCCGACGTGGACGGCCGGGTGGTGGGACACCTCGCGGGACTCCGCTATCCGGTGATCGACGCGCCCGCCCCGGCCGAGGAGAACCTGCAGCAGGCCGCGGAGTCGTACGCCGGCCTGGCGCCCGAGGACCTGCACGAGCGCGTCCAGCCCGAGGTCCGCGCGGAGATCGCGGCCGTCATGAGGCTGGCCCCCGAGGACCTGGCGATCCGGCGTCCCCTGGTCGAGCAGGGGCTGGACTCGGTGATGACCGTCATGGTCCGGCGGCGCCTGGAGAAGCGCTTCGGCTGCCGTCTCCCCGCGACCCTGCTGTGGCAGCAGCCCACCATCGCCGCGATCGGGAATCACCTGGTGGGGCTGCTCGCGACCGCGAGACCGGACGCGGCGGCGGAGACCGTTCTCGACAGCAGGCCCGCGATCGGGGGTTGAGACCGCCGGCCGGGCAGCCCGAGGGGCGATCCTCTCGGCCTGCCCGGCCGCATCGGTAGCGCATTTTCATCTGGAATTCACCTGCAACGAGCACAAAGGGGGTTTTGTGGTGGTGTGAGGATGACGCCGCCACATGACTCGTCGGACCGCCCGCTGGTGCGGGCGGCGCGGAGCACTGCCGGGAAGCGGGTCGTGTCGCCGACGCTGGTCGGGCGCGTCGAGGAACTGGCGACGCTGGTGGCGGCGGTGACCGGCCCACCGGCGGTGGTGTCGGTCGAGGGCGAGGCGGGGGTCGGCAAGACCAGGCTGGTGACGGAGCTGCTCGGCCGGCCCGAGGTCGCCGGCCGCCGGGCGCTGCTGGGCCGGTGCCACCCGCTTCGTGAGTCGTTCCCGCTGGGCCCGGTGATCGAGGCGGTGCGCGGCATCGGGGACGAGCTGCGCGGGTTGCGTCTCAGCGGAGTGGCCGGAGCGTTGCGGCCGTTGCTGCCCGAGCTGGCGGAGGTGCTGCCGCCCGCACCCGATCCGCTGGACGATCGCATCGCCGAGCGTCACCGGGTCTTCCGCGGGCTGATGGACGTCCTGGTGGCGGCGTCGCCGGCGGTGCTGGTGCTGGAGGACCTGCACTGGGCGGAGGAGCAGACCACCGACTTCGTGGCCTACCTGCTGGGCGGCGCACCGCCTGGGCTGACGGTGGTGCTCACGTACCGTGGTGCGGAGGTCAGCGCGGCCGTACGGGCGTCGACGGTCAGGCTGCCGCCCGCTACGAGTCAGGCCCATCTGGTGCTGGCGCCGCTGGACCAGGGCGAGACCGGTGCGCTGGCGACCGCGATCCTGGACACCGACCGGATGTCGGAGGAGTTCGCCCGGTATCTGTGGGAACGCACCGCCGGGCTGCCGTTCGCGGTGGAGGAAGTGCTGGCCCTGGTGCGTGAGCGCGGTTCCCTGGTGCGCCGCGGTGACCTCTGGACGCGCCGGGCGCTGGAGGAGCTTGAGGTTCCCCGGGGCGTCCGGGACTCGACGCTGGAACGGATCGCCCGGCTGCCGGCCGACGCCCGCCGGCTGACCGAGGCCGCGGCCGTGCTGCAGGCCCCCGTCGCG
The DNA here is from genome assembly GCF_053592075.1 of Nonomuraea sp. NPDC002799. Lineage (NCBI taxonomy): Bacteria > Bacillati > Actinomycetota > Actinomycetes > Streptosporangiales > Streptosporangiaceae > Nonomuraea > Nonomuraea sp. NPDC002799. The sequence goes on along the minus strand of NZ_JBSFVA010000025.1, from coordinate 62,111 downwards.
CTCCCGGTGCTGCTGTCCGTCGCCGAGGACGCGGGCGAGGGGCTGGAGGAAGCGGTCGGCTCCGGACTGCTGATCGAAGACGGCGAGGCGTTCGGGTTCCGCCACACGCTGGCGGCCCAGGCGGTCTACGAGACCCTGAGCGGCCGCAACCGGCGCCGGCTGCACGGCCGGGCGGCGGACGCGCTGCGGGCACTCGACCCCGTTCCGCTCGGTCAGGTGGCCCACCACCTCAAGCACGCCGACCGGCTCGCCGAGTGGGCCGTGGCCGCGGAACAGGCGGCCGCGCAGGCCGTCGCGCTGGGGCACGAGGACGAGGCCGTCCGCCTGCTCGCGGAGGTCGTACGGCGGGCGCCGATGACGGGCGAGCGGCGCGGCCGGGTCGCGGTCAAACTCGGGTGGGCCGCACTGGACACGCTGCGTGCGCGCGAGGTCATCCCGCTGCTCGACCACGTTCTGGACGATGACCTGGCCGGTCCGCTGCGCGGGGAGTTGCGGTTCCTGGTGGCCGTCGCCCTGGGCCAGGCGGGCCAGGACCCGGACCGGCAGCGGGAGCTGTTCACGGCCGCGATCGACGATCTCCAGGACCGCCCGGATCTGCTGGCGTGGGCGCTGGTGGGCCTGGGCGTCACGCCCCGCCCGAACGAACCGATCCGGGCGAACGTGCAGTGGCTGAGCCGCGCACTCGACCTGGTCGGCGAGGTCGACGACCGGCTCCTTGAGGTGTTCGTGCTGGGCAAGGCCGGTTCCGTCTTCCTGGACATCGGGGACCCGGCGTGGCGTGACGTGGCCGATCGCATGCTGAAGATCACCGGTGGCGCCCCTCAGCGGCGTCGCGAGGCGAACGCCCATTATTCGGTCGGTGTCTCCGCCTGTTACGCCGGCCATTTCGACATGGCCGAATCCATGCTCACCAGCGGGTTGCGCGCGTCGGCCGTGCAGCAGAACCGGCGGCTCGAGGTCATGCTCCGCAGCGGGCTCACGCTGCTGCGCTACTGCCGCGGCGACTGGGACGGACTGCGCGGCGAGATCGACGACCTCCTCGCCGACGTCGCGCACTACGCGCCGAGCCGCATGGACGTCGAACTGGCCGGCGGTTGCCTCAACCTGGCGCACGGCGCCGTGGACCAGGCGGACGAGCGGCTGCGGCAGGTCACCGAGCTGGCCGTGGAGATCGGGGCGTACGAGGTCGTGCCGGCGGCGGCCGGCGGATGGGCACGGGCCAGGCTGGCACGTGGCGACACGCAAGGGGCGCTCCACTGCGTCCGGCTGCTGCGGCACGAGCTGGACAAGTGGGGTTACTGGCCCTCGGCCGGCTGGGCGCTGCCGTCGGCCGTCGAGGTGTGGACGGCGGCCGGCGAGCACGGTGAGGCGCGGCGGTTCACCGAGCGGGTGGAGCGAGAGCTCCGCCACCTGGATGCGCCGCTCGCCTCCGCCGCCTTGTGTTACGCCCATGGTGTGCTGGACGGCCGGGCCGGCGACTTCCTGGCGGCGGCCGTGCGCTACCAGAACGCGTCCGCCCCGTACGAGGCGGCGCGGGCGCGCGAACGCGCGGCCGGCCTGCTGCTCGATGGCGGCGACCCGCGGGGCGGCCCGGTGCTGCGCGACGCCGTGACCGTCTACGAGCGGCTCGGCGCGACATGGGATCATGGCCGGGCGGCCGGCGTCGCCCGGCGGCACGGGGTCGCGCTCCCGGCACGCCATCGTGGTGGGCGTCAGGGCTACGGCGCGCAGTTGTCCCCCCGCGAGCGTCAGGTGGCGGAGCTGGCCGCCCACGGGCGGACCAACAAGGAGATCGCGCAGGCGCTGTTCGTCTCGGCCAAGACGGTGGAGAAGCACCTCGCCGCGGCGATGCGCAAGCTGCGGGCCCGCTCACGCACGGAGCTGGGGCGCCTGCTGGGGGACGCGGCGAGCAAAGATGGGGGATTCCCTAATAGCTAGCGGTTCGCCCGTTCTCCGATCATGTCCGTGTGGAAGAGAGCAGATCATCAGCGCCGGACGACGAGATCGGACCGACCGATCGCGACCGGGACGGGTGGCTGCCATCAGCGGAGCCGGGAGCTGCGATCCCGGCCGCCCCCACCGTCGCTGAACCCACCGTCGCTGAACCCACCATCGCGGAACTCACCGTCACCGAACTCACCGTCACCGAACTCGTCGAAGCGGACGAGGACGGGTGGGTGCCGCTGTGAGCTGCCGTAGGAACCACGTCTGAGGACCGATCTCACTCCTCAGATCATGCAGAGCACCGAAAGGGTTTCCATGCGCGTTCTCCGTTCCAGGGCGCCCGTTGTTTTAGCGGGCGTGTTGATGGCCGCGGTCGCCGGGCCCGCCGCGGCCGCGGCGCCCCCAGCCTCCGCGCCGCCGTCGCCCCCTGCGAGTTCGGCCGCCGCCAAGCCGCCGGAGGAGAAGACCTTCACCCTGCTGACCGGCGATGTGGTCCGGTTGCGGACCGCGGCCGACGGCAGCGCGATCGGTGAGGTCGTCAAGGATGCCGCCCCCTTGGGCGACATCACCTTCCAGCAGATGTCCGGTGGTCTCTACGCGCTGACCGGCGAGACGCTCCGCCAGATCGCCGCGGGCAAGCTGGACCGCGAGCTGTTCAACCTGACCAGGCTCGCCGAGTACGGCTACGACGACGCGCACACCAAGCAGCTGCCGGTCATCGCCACCTACAAGGACACACCGGCGCAGGCGCGGGCCGCGGTGGCCGCCGCGCCGAAGGGCACGTCACGCAAGCGGACGCTGACCAGCGTCAAGGGCCAGGCGCTGGCGGTCGACAAGAGCAGGACGGCCGACGCGTGGGCGGCGCTCCAGGGCGGGGACACGCAGAAGGTCTGGCTGGACGGCCGGGCGAAGGCGTCCCTGGACGTGAGCGTGCCCGCGACCGGCGCGCCCGCCGCCTGGTCGGCGGGGCTGACCGGCAAGGGCGTGAAGATCGGGGTGGTGGACACCGGCATCGACCAGGACCACCCCGACTTCGCCGGCCGGATCGCCGCGTCGCAGAGCTTCGTCCCCGGCGTCTCCTCCGCGGCTGACGGCAACGGGCACGGCACGCACGTCGCGTCGATCGCGGCCGGGTCCGGCGCGGCGTCCGACGGCAAGTACCGGGGCGTCGCGCCGGATGCCGAGCTGGTGATCGCGAAGGTGCTCGACGACCAAGGCTCCGGCTACGACTCCGAGATCATCGCCGGTATGGAATGGACGGCGAACCAGGGCGCCAAGGTGATCAACATGAGCCTGGGCGGCCGGGCGAGCGACGGGAGCGACCCGCTGGCGCAGGCGGTCAACCGGATCTCCGAGGCCACCGGCGCGTTGTTCGTCGTCGCGGCGGGCAACGACGGCGACACCTACGCGCCGTACTGGGTCGGCAGCCCGGGCAGCGCGGACCAGGCGCTGACCGTGGGCAGCGTGGACAAGACCGCCCCGTACGACCGCAGCTACTTCTCCAGCTGGGGCCCGCGGCTGGGCGACAACGCGGTCAAACCGGAGATCACCGCGCCGGGCGCGGGCATCGCCGCCGCCAGGGCGGCCGGCTCGAAACTCGGCGGCGACGTCGGCGACGGCGACTACCAGTCGTTGTCGGGCACCTCGATGGCCACGCCGCACGTGGCCGGCGGCGTCGCGCTGCTGGCGCAGCAGCATCCGGACTGGAGCCGCGAGCAGATCCGGGACGTGCTGGTCAGCACGGCCAACCCCGGCAAGGAAGGCGAGGTGACCCGCGAGGGCGGCGGCATGATGGACCTGGCTCAGGCCGCGGCCGGTGGCCTGACCGCGACCGGCACCCTGAACCTGGGGATGATCAAAGATCCGTACCCGGTGACCGGCAAGACGGTGACCCTGCGCAACACCGGCGCCGAAGCCGTGCACGCCACCCTCGATCTCACGCTCACCAAGATGGACGAGCGGATGCTCCAGGCGACCGCGTTCACGCCCGGCGACGCGGTCACGGTGACCCCGTCGGCGGTGGACGTGCCGGCCGGCGGCACCGCCACGGTCACCGTCACCGTCGACCCGGGAGCTCTGGAGCTCGGGTCCTACTACGGCTTCCTCGCGGCCCGATCCGGTGACACGGTGGTCAGGACCACGCTGGGCTGGACCAAGGACCCCAAGCGCACCCAGCTGAAGGTCCGCGGCATCGACCGCACCGGCGCCCCGGCGCACACCACGTGCTGCTCGTTGCTGAGCCTGATGGACCTGGAGACCGGCCAGGACTGGCTCGGCCTCTACGACGAGGGCTCGGCGTACTTCATCGGGCTCGGCTACGACCCGATGCTGGTGCTCGGCCACCGGTACGCGCTGATGACCAACATCTCGGACTGGACCGCCGAGGAGCCGGTCTTCAAGCTGTCGGAGACCATCGCCGGTGAGCCGGAGCTGCTCATGGACGGCCCCCGGGAGCTGGTCTTCGACGCGCGGAAGGCCCAGCGGGTGAAATACCCCACGCGCCAGCCCGCTGAGCCGGTCGACCTGATGGCCGTGAACTGGCTCCGGCGCGTCGGAACGACCGGCCACGAATTCGGCCGGATCGGGCAGAGTTTCTACGGCGCCACCGGCTCGGCCGACGTCTACGTGCTGCCCGGCACGACCAAGGCCACCACCGGCAGCTTCACGATGGGATTCGGCACGGAGCTGGTCGCTCCCGCCCTGACCATGAAGGTCACCGGCCCGCGGGCGCCCGAGCTGCACCCCGCGTATCCGCTGGAGCCCTTCTGCGCCGCCGTCCTGCGATGCACGGCCACGTTCCGGTCACCCGGGTCGTACCAGGTGGTGGACGCCGGCAAGGGCAGCCCGGCCGAGCTGGCCGCGGCCGGCGTCCGGGGCAAGCTGGCGCTGATCGACGCGACCGTCGTCATCAGCGAATTCGGTCCGATCACGCTGGTCGACCAGCCGGCGGCCGACGCCGCGGCGGCAGGCGCGGCCGGGGTGCTGGTCGCCGTGACCGAGGACGGGCCGGCCCGCCGCGCCGTGGAGAAGCCGACCACGGTGCCGGTGGCGGTCCTCACCCACGACGAGGGCGAGCGCCTGGGCGCGACCGTCGCCAAGGGCCGTACCACCGTGACCACCGGCGGGACCCCGGTCTCTCTCTTCCTCTACGACCTGTCCTTCACCGTCGAGGACAAGATGCCGACGGACACCGTCTTCGAGACGGGGCCGAAGGATCTGGCCACCATCACGGCCCGATACCACGCGGACACCCCTGGCACGCTGTACACCATCGATGGCATCACTCCCAACCGAATGATCGCCGCGGTCACCAAGGTCGCCGCTCCGTTGACCCGCACCGAGTACGTCTCGCCGGGCCTGCGCCGGCAGTTCGTCAGCCAGACGAACCTGGTCCGCGAGGAGAGCTCGACCGAGTATGCGGCCGGTGCCCGCGTCACCGAGGACTACTTCGCCGCGCCGATGGCGCCCGGGCCCGGCAAGGTGCCGAGCCTGACGGCGTCGTCGTTCCCGCAATGGGGGTACGGCTATCTCTCGTTCGACCTGCTTCCGCTCCGGATCGGCAGCGGGTACCACTACGTGCCTGAGTGGCCGGAGACGAACCTCCGGTTCCTGAAGGACGGCAACGTGCTCTGCGAAGCGGCGTACCTCAGCAGTTGCACCCTGCAGTCGCCGACGACACCCGGCCGGTACCGGATAGAGCTCGACACGAAGCAGGCGGTCCGGCCGCTGTCCACGGCCAGCCGGACGGCCTGGGAGTTCGCCGTGCGATTCGACAATCAGGGGGCGGACGGCAAGGAGGTCCTGCCCATGGTCGACGTGCACTACGACGTGGCGCTGACCCCGGACAACACGGTCCGCGCCGGGTCGGAGTACTCGATCAAGCTGCTCCCCGGTCACCAGCCCGGATACAGCGGATCGGGCAAGTTCAGCGTGCGCGCCTGGGTCAGCGGTGACGACGGGGTCACGTGGACCGACCTGGGCAGCCGCAAGGTCAGCGGCGGCAAGACGGCCGGGTACGAGGCCAGGGCGCCACGCAACGGCGAGTTCGTGACCCTGCGGGTGCAGGCCACCGACTCCGCCGGCAACACGATCGACCAGACCATCACCAAGGCCTGGAAGGTCGAACGGAAGTAGGAAGGTGGCGCCATCCGCGGGGGCTCACCTCGCGGATGGCGCCGTTCGTCCCGGCCGTCAGATCGCCTGCACGATGACGGGCCTGCCGGACAGGTCGGTCGAGATCCTCCAGTGCAGGGTGATGCGGCTGTACTTGGCGTCCAGCCGCCCGCCGAGCCGCACCCACGACTTCCCGCCGTAGGCCGGTCCCGCGCCGTACAACACGCCGCCGACGCCGCGTAGCTTGTGGGCCGCCGAGCCGACCTTGGCGAGGTCGGCCGCCCGGCGGTCACCACCCGCGGTGTGCTGCACGACCTTCACCGAGTGCCCCTGGGCCTGCAGCCGCTGCACCGCCGCGACCACATCGACGGCCGCCGTGGCCTGGGCGGGAGCCGGTAGGGCCGCCAGCCCCACCACACCCGCCATCGTCGCTGTCCACCTCATGGGAGGTGATCACGCCATGAGCAAGATCTTCACGTGATCTCCTCCTTGCCGCCGCTGCGCGCGGCGCGTTCGATGGACGCCAGCAGCCGGTGGTACCGGGCGGCGGCGTGGAAGTCGGGGCGCGCGGCGCGGCCCGCAGCGATGGCCGCGCTCAGTTCCCGGTAGACGGCCGCGACGTTGGCGACGGGGCCGTCGGCGGGGTCGAGGGGCACGGTCCGGTACGCCGCCGGCACCTCGATTCGATCCCCATCGAGCCGGATGTCCCACTCGGCCCAGTGCAGGTAGTTTCCGCCCCGGCCGGGCGTGACGGTCAGCGTGCCCGCCGAGCCGGCGAACTTGATGTAGAACGAGTCGGGCGCGCCCGAGGCGCCGTGGATCGTGACGGACGCGGTGGCGCCGCCGCCCAGCGTCCCGTGGAGCAGGACCTGATTCGGTACGCCGCCGTCGACCGTCTCCCCGGTCCCCGCCACCTCCACCCGGTCGTACAGGTGCGGCAGCCGCGCCGTCACCTCGGTCAGCTCGCCCGCCATCCGCTCCAGCGTGGGCAGGAAGTGCCCCGCCATGATCGTCAGGAGCGTCGTGCCGCCGGCGGGATCGGTGGTCCACGCGTGCTGGGGCAGGATGGCGGCACCGCCGAGCGGCCCGCCCGAGGCCACCACGACGGCCGACTCCAGCCGCCCGATCCGCCCGCCGGCCAGCAGGTCCGCCACGAACCGGGTGCCCGGCGAGTGATACCCCTGCAGGCACACCGCGTGCACCACCCCGGCGGCCTCGGCGGCCTCGGCCAGTTCGGCGGCTTCCTCCGGGTCCACGGTCAGCGGCCACTCGGACAGCACATGCTTACCCGCCTCCAGCGCCGCCCTGATCACCTTCGTGTGCTTCTGTGCCCGCACCGACACGACGACGAGGTCCACGTCGTCATGCGCGGTCAGGGCGCCGTCGTCGGCGAACGCGAGCGGCACCCCGTACGCGGCGGCCACCCGGTCCGCGCTCTCCTGCCTGGTCGTCGCCACCGCGGTCACCCGGTACTCGTCCAGCGCGGCCAGCGCGGGCAGGTGAGCCTCGTTCGCCCAGCCGCTCGCGCCGACGATTCCGACTCTGATCACGTCGTCCCTCCAGTTGTGTATCGAACGGTATGAAACTAAGTCGTGCGGCGGCGAGAAGCAAGGGGTATCGTACCGATAGGTAAAAAACTTGGAGGGGGTACGCATGCCAGGCGGCCGTCCGCGCGCCTTCGACGTCGACGCCGTGCTCGACCGGGCTCTGGAGGTGTTCTGGCGGCAGGGTTACGAAGGGGCCTCGCTGGCCGACCTCACCGCGGCGATGGGCATCAACCGGCCCAGCATGTACGCGGCCTTCGGCAACAAGGAGGAGCTCTTCCGCAAGGTGCTGGCGCGCTACGTCAGCGGCCCGGGAGCCTTCTCCGCCGCCGCGCTGACCGCGCCCACCCTCCGCGAGGTGATCGAACGCCTGGTCAACGGCGCCATCGAGCTGACCACCAGGCAGGACGCCCCCGTCGGCTGCCTGATGGTGAACGGCGTGCACGCCTGCGGCCCCGACGCCGTCTCAGCCCGCGACGCGGTCCTGGCCTGCCGCATGGCCGGCGAGGCCGCGCTGCGCCGGCGCCTGGAGGACGCCCCCGACCTGCCGGATGGCTACGAGGCCGGCACGCTGGCCCGGCTCGTCATCACCGTCACGGACGGGATCGCGGTCCAGGCGGCCGGCGGGCGCACCCGTGACGAGCTGTGCCAGGTCGCCGAGCTCGCCCTCAGAAATCTTTTCCCATGAGATCGAGCGTCGGATGTTCCCGGACGCGAGCGTGCCGGGAACATCCGAGCCGCGGTCACGCCATCAGCGCTGCAGCGTCAGCAGGCCCGGCCGGTAGGGCAGGAGGCCGTAGTCGCCGCCGGAGCTGGGGTTGCGTCCCTGGTAGAGCAGCTGCAGGGTGCAGGGATCAACGGTCATGGTCTGATCGGGGTTGCTGCGGACCAGCTCGCCGTGGCTGATGTCGTTGGTCCAGGTGGCGCCGCTGTTGGCCTTGCCGGCGAAGGGGTTGCCCTCTGTCGCGGCCTGCGGGGTCCACGAACCGTTCAGACTGGTGGCCGTGAACGAGCGGAAGTAGCGGCCCTGCGAGCCGATCGCCTCGACGATCATCAGGTAGCGGTTCTGGTTCTGGAGCTTGTAGACCTGAACGGCCTCGAACAGGTTGTTCGTCGAGTCGCTCATGACCACCGTCGACGTCGTGCCGAAACTGCCCGGGAAATTCCCGATGGGCATACTGGCCCGGTAGATCTTGCCGTTGTCCCCGGCGAAGAACAGGTACATGTTCGTGTTGTCACCGATGAGCGCCTGGTCGATGGGTCCCGTTCCGGAGCCGGAGATGCTTCCGGAGAAGAGCACCTGCTGGGATGACCAGCCATTCGCGTTGGTGGGGTCGCTCGACGTCCTGTAGGAGAAGGCGGTCCCGCCCCACTGGTAGGCCAGCACCCAGACGTTCTTCGGGGCGAAGTAGAAGAGCGTGGGCGCGACGGTGGCGGCGGACATCGTGTTCTGGCTGGCCGAGGCCATGTCGGACCAGTTGGTGAAGAGGCCGAAGTTCATCGAGCCCCAGGTCGTTCCATTGTCGTGCGTCGTCCCGTAGACGAGATGTCTGCCGTTGTACTCGACGGTGGTGAAGTCCTTGAGCGAGACCCATCCCGACTTCGGGGTCGCCAGCGAGCCCGTCGACGTCCAGCGGTACGCCGACGGAAGGTCGCACGTGCCGGTGGGCGTGGGCGTCGGGCTCGGGTTGCCGCCGCCGACCTGGACGAGCTGCCACTGCTGGTTGTTACCGCCCCAGTCGTCGTACTGGACGATGTTCGCGCCGTCGGCGGTGGCGGCGCCCTGGACCTCCAGGGCCTTGCTGCTGTGGCGCGAGACGAACCGCACGTAGCCGCCCGAGCTGTCGGCCAGCCGCCACTGCTGGTTGGTGCCGTTGCCGTCGGCCCATTGCACGATCGCGCCGCCGTTGGCGGTCGAGAAGTTGTAGACGTCGAGCACCTTGCCGGAGTGGCGGGACTTGATCCGGTAGTAGCCGCCGCCGGAGTCGACGAACTGCCATTGTTGCTGGTTGCCGTTGTTGCGGGTCCACTGGGTGATGCGGCCGCCGTCGGCGGTCGAGAGGTTGTAGACGTCCAGGGCCTTGCCGCTGTTGCGGTTGACCAGGACGTACCAGGCGTTGGTGTCGACGGTGGCCGCGCTGGCGGACTGGTTGGCGACGAACAGGCTCACCAGTAAGGCGGCCACCGTCGCGAGGACGGCTAGAAATCTGATTTTCATGATGTGCTCCGATTCATCCGACTCGGACTAGTTGCCACTGCCGGCTGCCCCGGTGGGCGGCCGGTCAGGGGGTGGTGAGGTCGAAGCGGCGCACGGTCACCGCGCCGCCAAGGGCCTGGGTGGCGTAGTTGAAGATCCCGAAGCGGTAGCCCATGAAGAACTGCCAGGCGTTGTTCAAGGTGAAGGCCGGGCCGAGGCTCACGAAGGTGTTGCCGTCGGTGCTGTAGGAGAAGCGGGCCTGCCTGCCGGAACCGGGCCGGATGTCGGCATTGACCCGCAACCAGAGCCGGCCGCCCGAGATGTTCGCGCTCGCCGCCTCGGTGCCGGTGCCGGTGGTCTGCCACGAGCTGTTCATGGTCAGGCCGTTGGTCGTCACGACCCGGTTGACGCCGTTGTCGCGTTTGACGCCGATCCAGGCCGACTGGTCACGCAGCATCGCCAGCCCGCTTCGGTCGCCGTCGGCCATCTGCGAGTAGTCGAGCTCGATCGTCGCCGTGGACGACGGGCCCTGGATGCGGTGGGTCAGCGTGTTGCGGGCGTTGTAGAGGTCGCCTGTGACGGTCGCGGTCTGCAGGCGCAGGCCGCTGCCGGTTGCGAAGTGGCTGGTGTCGGGATTGTGGTTCCATTCCCAGCGGTGGCCGAGAGTGCCCGAGCCGAAGGTGTCAGGGCCGATCATGGACGCCACGGTCCGGCTGGTCTGGATGTCCGGTCGCGGGTAGTCGACGCCCCATCCGCCGTTCACGGTCTGCACGGCCGGCCAGTCGTTGGTCCAGGTGATCGGCGCGAGCGCCGGGACGCGGCCGCCAGGGTAGGCGTCGACGAACGACATGTAGTACCAGGCGCCGTTCTGGGTCTGGACGAGCCCGCCCTGGTGGGGGACACCGCCGCCGGAGATGGGGCCCGGCATGTTGAGCAGGACCTGGCGCATCTCGTACGGACCCCACGGCGACGTGGCGCGGAGCACGTACTGGCCGTTGGCGGGGCGGGTCAGCCAGATGTAGTAGTAGCCGTTCCGCTTGTAGAAGCGGGCGCCCTCCAGGGTGCCGACGCTGCTCGGAGTCTGGAACACCTGTTGGGCGCGCACCTGGCTGAGTCCGTCGGCCGAGAGTTGCGCCACGCTGATGGTGCCGTTGCCGTAGGCGACGTACATGGTGTCGTTGGAGTCGACCAGCAGGCCGGCGTCGTAGTAGCAGTTGTTGATCTGTGAGCGTTTGGTCCAGGTGCCGTCCACGGCGGAGGCGGTGTAGACGTAGGTCCGGTTGAACTCGACGCAGCCGATCCAGTAGTAGCTGCTGTTGCTCGGCCGGTAGTTCAGGGCCGAGGCCCAGATGCCCTTCACGTACGCCCGGCCGCCGTTGAGGTCGTAGGCGCCCGCGTTGAAGTCGAGCCTCGGCACCGAATGGCCGGCATACTCCCAGTCGACCAGGTTGTAGGAGCGCAGGATCGGCGCGCCCGGCGAGTAGTGCATCGTCGAGGCCGAGTAATAGTAGGCGTCACCGACCCGGATGATGTCGCCGTCGGCGAAGTCCTGCCAGACGACCGGGTTGGTGTAACTGCCGCTCGGATTCGGGCCGCTGCCGACCTGGACGAGTTGCCATTGCTGGTTGGCGCCGCCCCAGTCGTCGTACTGGACGATGTTGGCGTTGTCGGCGGTGGACGCGTTCTGAACCTCCAGGGCCTTGCCGCTGTTGCGGTTGATGAATCTCACGTAGCCGTCGGCGGAGTCGGCCGGTCGCCATTGCTGGTTGGCGCCGTTGCCGTCGGCCCATTGCACGATGGAGCCGCCGTTGGCGGTGGAGGCGTTGTAGACGTCCAGGACCTTGCCGGAGTGGCGGGATTTGATCCGGTAGTAGCCGCCGCCGGAGTCGACGAACTGCCATTGTTGCTGGTTGCCGTTGTTGCGGGTCCACTGGGTGATGCGGCCGCCGTCGGCGGTCGAGAGGTTGTAGACGTCCAGGGCCTTGCCGCTGTTGCGGTTGACCAGGACGTACCACGCGCTGGTGTCGATCGACGCGGCCGACGCCTGGGCCGTGAGGAACACGCCCACGAGAAGCAGAGATGAGAGAACCGCGAGCACGCGCCGCACAGGAACCTCCAGAGGTTGTCGTTCGGGCCGCTGCCGTCGGTGTGGCCACGGCGGTTGTTAGCGTTAACATTCAGTTCGGCGAAGCTGCCTGCCCTGATTTCGGTGAGTACGTTGTCGCGGAGTACATCCGACGGTCCGATCTCGCGTCAACGAGGGGTGGCTCTTGCCGACCTGGGCATCGCCGTCGGAACGTCGCCCCGCCTGGGCATTCGCCCGAGAGCAGATCACGTCGCGGGTGAAAGTTTCACGAACTCACCAGTCGGCACCAGGCAAATCGAGGTCAGGTCACGTTAACTTGCGGTCCCCGTGTTATGGCCGTGCCTATGATGCGGGCTGGAGGACGCCGAAAGTTTCCTGCGACGTGACTCCATCCGGCTCACCGGCTGCGGCTTCGGCATGGAGGAACTCGCAGAAACGGCTTCGGCCGGAGACCGAAATGCACCTGGTTACACTCCCGATATGACCTCGACCGGAGAACCCCCCATGGGCGAGTCGGCACTCTCGGTACCCCTGACCCTGACCCAGCTGGCCGAACTGGCAGGAGTGTCCACCGCCACGGTCTCCAAGGTCATCAACGGTCGTCCGGAGGTCGGCCTGACGACGCGCGCACTCGTCGAGCGGCTCATCGAGCAACACGGTTATCGCCGGCAGCGCCGCCGCTTCAAACCGGCGAACCTCATCGAGGTCGTCTTCCATGCGCTGGCCGGCGACTATCCGATAGAGATCGTCAAGGGAGTGCAGCAGGTCGCATGGACCCACGGCTTGAGCGTGGTGGTCTCCGAGCTCGGTGGCCGGCACACCCCCGGGCCTCAATGGATCGGAGACCTGCTGGCCCGCCGTCCCGCCGGTGTGATCACCGTGTTCTCGGGGCCGGCGGAAGATCAGCTCGCGCGGCTGGCGACCCAGGAGATACCCCTGGTGGTGCTGGATCCTGCGGGTAATCCAGGGCCCGGCGTGCCGTCCGTGGCCGCCACGAACTGGAGCGGTGGCCTGGAAGCCACCCGTCACCTGCTCGAACTGGGCCACCGGCGCATCGCGATGATCACCGGACCGGTATTCGCGCTCTCCAGCCGGGCCCGGCTGGACGGCTACCGCGCCGCTCTGGAGGCCGCGGGTGTGCCGATCGACCCCGCTCTCATCCGCCAAGGGGAGTTCGAGATCGAGGACGGGGCGGTTCACACGCATCAACTGATGAAACTCTCCGAGCCGCCCACGGCGATCTTCGCCGCCAACGACGGGATGGCCATCGGTGTCTACCATGCGGCTCACGAGCTGCGGCTGCGCATCCCCGACGACCTGAGTGTGGTCGGCTTCGACGACATGCCGGTCTGGCGCTGGGCGCAACCGCCGCTCACCACCATCCACCAGCCTCTGCGCGAGATGGGCGCCACGGCCGCGACCATGCTGATCAGCCTGGCCGAGGGGGAGCCGCCGCAGCAGAGACGGGCGGAGCTGGCGACCGAGCTCGTGGTCCGCCAGAGTACGGCTGCTCCTCGGGTGTGACCGTGGTTAAGTTTCGTTGGGAACGGTTGACGAGCCGACGTGGCGGGAGCACCGCCTGCCCGGCCCCCGCAGCGCCGCCGGCGCCGCTGCGGGCAGCCGGCGGCGGCCACCGTCAGACAGGGCTCACCGGGGTCACGGGCTGGTGCAGGTGGCGGCCGGTGTGACCGAGGTCCCTCCGGCGGTGAAGCCGAAGGTCGTGTTCGCGCCGGCCGCGACCGAGCCGTTCCACGCCTCGTTGCGCACCGTCATGGCCGGACCGGAGCCCGAGCGCACGCCTCCCCACACCTGGGTCACGGACTGCCCTCCCGGCCAGGTCCAGTTCACGGTCCAGCCGTTGATCGGCGAGGTGCCCGCGCGTACCGTGACCTCGCCCTGGAAGCCGCCGGACCAGGAGCTGACCACCCGCACGGTCGCCGAGCAGGCGCCGGACGGCGTCGGCGACTGGGTCGGGGTGATGCTGGGGCCGGGCGACGGACCGGTGGTCGGGCCACCCCATCCCGCCGTCGAGTCCAGCCAGGCCGAACGGCGCTGCATCCAGTCGCGCATGTACTGCACCTGACCCTGCCAGGTGGGCGCGGTCGGGGTGATGAAGAAGCCTATTTGTTGCGTCGAGAGGTTCGGCCAGCGTTGGAAGTTGCGCTGCGCGGCGTTGGTCAGCGGTCTGGTGAGAGCGTCGATCCTGCTCTGCACGGCGGAGTTGGCGAGCAGGCCGCGGCGCAGCGCCTGCCAGCGCGCCTTGACCTGGTCGACGAAGGCCGGATCCCGCAGGAGCTGGTTGTACCAGTCGTTGGCCAGCGGCTGCCGGGTCTGCTGATACTGCCAGCCCGCGACCTGGTCGTTCTGGAAGTACCCGCCCACACCGAACGTGAGGTCGAAGTCCCACAACGGGCCGGCGAAGATCTTGGTGTCCCGGTCCTTGTAGAAGTGGGCGCTGCGGACGTACGCGTCCATTCCCCGGCTCAGCTCGTTGATGATCATATGGTCGACGAAGGACTCGACGTCGATGTAGGCCCGGTAGCCGGTGACCGGATCGGCGAAGTTCGGCGCCCGCAGGACGTTGTGGAAGGCCTGGATGTGGTTGCGCAGCCAGTCCCGTTGTTCGGGCCGCAGCGGTGACGGGTCGGCCACTTCGAGGTAGTTCCAGCAGGTGGCCGACGTTCCGGTGCACGACAACGTCGGCTCCTCGGCGGCCATCCACTCGAACTTCCAGATGTAGCCGCCCTGGATCTTCGGCAGGGTCGTGTCATCCTCGTCCAGCTGCTTGAGGTCGAGACGGTCCTTGCTGTTCTTGATCGTCTCGACGATCATGTAGACGCCCATGTAGTCGTCGGCGCTCACCGGACCGGTGTCGGTGTTGAGGTAGAACTCCGCGAAGGCGTACCGGGGCGCCTTCAGCCCCATCTCCCTGCCGAGGTCGTAGAGGAAGGCTTCCCGGATCAGCGACTTGTCGGTGAAGGGCCCGCGCAGCACCCAGTCGGAGTCGGCGGGCATGCCGAGCACCGGGTAGTCGGCGTCGCCGTTGTCGTTGTCCCGGAACTCAAGGCGGTAGGGCGCCTTCTCGAAGGTGGCCGACGACTGCCCTCGCAGGTGGAATCCGGCGCGGGTGGCGACCGCCGGAGCCGTGGCCAGCGACGTCGTCCCACCGGTGGCCGGCTGGAAGATCATGGTGGTGGCGTCGATGTAGTCCCGGTTGGGCTTGCCGGCGCCGTAGGAGTCGATCATGATGACCGGCAGGTCGTGGGCCGTGGCGGTGTTGCGGGCGGCGTACATGGCCGTGCCGGGCGTCCCGGAGGCCGTCTGGCCGACGAAGGCTTGTGCCCGCAGCTGGGTGGTGCGGGTGAATTGCAGCGGTGCGTTCTGGTAGAGAGCCGACTGTGCGGTGGGCGGCCGTCCGTCGGTGGTGTAGCGGATCTGGGCTCCGCTGATCGCGGTGCTCAGGGACACCGCCTGCTGCCCCTGGAAGGTGCCGCTGGGCACCGAGAAGGTGATGTCGCCGCTCAGGTCGTCCGCCGCCGCCGCCGCCGCCGCAGCAGCAGCGGCGGCCGCGGCGCCGGTGACCTCGGTGCTCGCGACGTCGCCGGCCGTCCGGGTGCCGGAGCTCGGTGCGGCGCCGGCCGACAACGGGTACGGGATGAGCAGTCCGGCGAGAACCGCGGCGGTGAGCGCGATCTTGGTGGCGCGGTGGTTCGCTGCGGCGCCGGTGCTGCGGAGGGTCAGACGCACGATGCCTCCTGGTCGGGTTGGTGAGAGATGTCCGGCGCCGGGCCCGCCGGCGAGGTGGTGCCACGGAAGTGGCGGCGCAGCGTCCGCCGCCACGGCACGTCGGGCAGATCCAGGCGGAGGGCGGCCAGACCTGTGGCGTACTTGGAGATGCGGGCGGGTCTCATCCCTCCTTGCCACAACAGGCGGTCGACCGGCGTGGCGGCCGAGGTGGTCTTGGTCTCGACCACGGCGAGTCCGGGCAGGCGCAGTGCGGAGCCGGCGCCCTGCCAGGCGAGTCCGGTGTCGATGGTGACCCGGCTCGCGGTGTCCGGCAGCAGCAGGGTGGCGCGGTGGTACTCGGTGATCAGCGTCGGGTCGAGGGAGCTCCCGGCGGCGGGACCGATCGACTCGCGGGCGAGTGCCTCATCGACGAAGTCGCGCCCCGGGTGCACGGTCGCGCAGTCCCGTGGCTGGTAGGGCAGCCGGTGCTTGGTGATGTTCCCCCGTGCGCCGCTGATCTTGACCTCCAGCCAGCATTCGGCGGAGTCGAGGTACGTGCGGGTGCGTACCTTGAAGCGCCGGCGCCGGCGATACGCCGCACAGTGGAAGCTGGCCAGCTGCGGGGTGTCGAAGTACACCGACCTGTAGCGGAAGGTGCGTTCGCCGTCGATGACGAGCGCCCGGGCGTACGGTGTGAGCTGCTCCAGCAGGCGGGGCAACGCCTCGATCGGGACGAGGTACTTGCGGTCCACCCTGGTCTGCAACGCGGCGCGGTCGATCAGCTCGTCCAGCCCGACGGGCGCCAGCCGCGCCAGGGCCGGGGGCATCGCGGTCATCGGTGTGGTCCGGAATGGGCGGACGCGGTGGGTTCGGCGGGCACGCGGCGCCCGGTCAGCGCGTACCGGACGTCGACCACCGTGGTCTCGTTGACCAGGTCGAGCCGCTGGACGGTGACGACGTGCACCCGGGCGTTGAGCAGTTGTTCGAGGTGCGCGACGAGCGCGACATGATCGGTGATGGCCGAGTCGAGCACCAGGATCTGGTGCCGGTAGTGCGGGAACAACCGCCGATGGTCGCCGACGAACATCACCGCGAGGATGAGCACCATGAGACCGCCGCTGAGCCACGCCGAGGTGGTGCTCAGCGCGCCGAGGATCCCCAGGGCCAGGGCGGAGAAGTAGTACGCGACCTCGTGCTGGTCGAGTTCCGTCGAGCGCAGGCGGATGATGGACAGCACGCCGAACAGCGCCAGCCCCAGTCCCAGCCCGGCCCCGACGTTGCTGGCGCTCAGCGCGCTCGCCACCGCGAGGACGCCGACGTTGACCCCCAGGTAGGAGATGGCCAGGTCGCGGCGGCGGTGCCGGGGGAAGTAGAGCCCGAAGACGAGCAACGCCACTGCGCAGATGTCGATCGTGAACAGGACGAGCTGTGACTTCACGTTCGTTCCTCCTGAGCCGCCGAAACTTTCGAGTATTGAGAAAAACTTTCGAGGAACCGCCGGGAACGATAGGTGTATTTCAGGTGTCGCGTCAATGAACTGCCTTGCGCCGCCGTGGATCGGCCACTATGTCGCAGCGCTGAAAGCCGGAACCTCGACCTGGTCAGACCCGATACAAGCTGGCATCACTCCTAATCGGCGACAACGAAGGGCGGTGCGGGCAACGGGGTGCCCCTACCGCCCCAGGCATGAAACTTTCGGCGCGCTGGAAGTGCTACTCCTCGTTTCAGGATGGGGCGCGAATGCCACGTGGCCGCGGCGGAGTGTTTCCGCCGCGGCCACGCGCGTATGGCTTCAGAATGCGCGCCGGACGCCTTGACAGCCCGGTCCGGGTGCTTCAAGCGGGCGTTGCCGCTCAGCCCTCAGCGCGCCCGCCTCGAACGGACGCCCGTGAATTCGAAGTCGTAGATCGTCTGATTGACCTGGAGCCCGTCGACGGCGCCGACGAAGCGGGTGTCCCTGCCCTTGCCGATCCCCAGGCTGAAGCTGATCACCGCGTTGGGCAGCCTGGACTTGAGAGTGGCGAACGAGCAAGGCACGGCCTGGGTGCAGTCGATCTCCGGCCCGGTGGCGCCCGTCGCGAACCAGCTGCTTCCGGCCGTGTGGGCGTCGTAGCGCTGCCAGACGCCGGGGAAGGGCATCTCCGGAGCGGACGGGCTGGCGGAGCGGTCGGGAAGGTAGACCAGGCTCGTGAAGGTGGCGCCTCCCAGGTTCGGATCGGCTTCAATGGTGATGTTCGGCAGGGTGATCCCGTCGAGGGAGGTGTGTCCCGCGAAGATCCAATACCTCAGCGTGTTGATGGAGGAGAGCCGGACCCCGGCGAAGGTGCGCTCGTTTCCGAAAGAGATGCTGTCAGCGCCGCTGCCGACGATGAGGCCCAGGCTGCCGTCGCCATAGGGAGGCGGCTGGGTGGCCGGGAAAGTGACACTCGTACGCCCGTAAGGGCCGTCACGAAGGACCGCGTTCGGCCCGCCCAGCGTGTTGCGGCCGATGACGCCCCACCCGGGTGCCGGAGCTGATTTGTCGTCGTGGCCCCCGGTGCCCTTGGCCGCTTTCGCCGGTACGCCGTGCTGGTGGCCCCGCGCAGGGTGGGGTGCCACGGTATGGGCATCGGCCGGAATCGCCGTGTTCGCGATCAGCGCTCCCGCGCACATGAGAGTGAGACCGGACACCGGCCAGGACAGCAGTTGCGATTTCTGCATGATTCGCCCCCGTAGAAAGGAGATGACGACCTGCCCGACCGTTCCGGGAGTGCAGGAGAAACACATCGGAAAAGCCGCATTTCCGGCCCTCCGATGCAGGTCGCGGACCTGGTCATATCCCCTGGGCAAGCTGACTAAGCAGCCTCGCTGCTGTCTTTATCGGGACCTTACTCATTGCGGTCGTTGATTCATGCTTATTCGCCGACGATAGTCGAACAAAGGAAATCGACGCACAAATCCGCACAGGTGCTGTTTGATAGGAACCGTCACCCGGACTCCACTTCCGGCGTCAGCAGGCGAGGGTGCCACGCGCCACCGACCCGGCGCAGCGAGCGTTCGCGCACGCGACCCTGTCCGTCCGCGACCTCGCCCGGCGTCGGCGCGAACCGCGATGACCCGCCCGGCAATGGCCGCATGGTCCGGTCTGGAGTACAGACCGGACCACGGGGGGCGGCGTGATCTGGGCAGTGCACGGATTTCGGCCGCTGACGTCGTCACGCAGGGAAGGCGATGGTGCTCATCAGCGCGTTGGCTTCCTGTCTGGAGTCCAGGCGCGTGTGCTGGACGACGATGGGCACGTCGCTGGTGACGACCAGGCAATAATCGGTGCCGATGGGGATCCGCTCCGGGTTTTCCAGATCGTTGATGCGTTGGTGAAAGGCACGCCGAGGGGCGATGGCGAGGAGGAAGGGGCCGGCCGGCTCGCGATCGGTGAAGTAGACGTGCACCTCGACGCGTGCCTCGGTGTCTCCCGGGTTCAGCATGCAGATGCTGTCGTGACTGGTCATCTCCGGCTCAGGTCCGGAGCTGCGGGGTGGTATGTAGCCGTCGGCGACGACCCACGTGGTGGATCCGATACCGGTCGGTCGCGGGGGCATGGGCCTTCTTTCGGTTTCTGGTCTCTATGCCGGGAAGGATGCGCGGTGACGGACGCCTGGCCGCAGGGCACGGTCAGAAGTCGTTGGCGCCCCTGGCCGTGAGGCCACCGTCGACGTACAGGTGGCTGCCGGTGACATAACTGGATTTGGGGCCGAGCAGCCAGTCCACCGCCTCGGCGATCTCCTCGGGCCGCGCGAGCCGGCCCAGGGGAATCTGGGTCCGTGCGCGGTCGGTGACGTCATGTCCATGCGCGACGATGTCGAGCAGAGGTGTCGCGGTGGCACCGGGGACGACGCCGTTGACCCGGATGCCGGATGGCGCGTAGTCGATGGCGAGGGCTCTGACCAGGGCCGAGATCCCGCCCTTCGAGCTTCCGTACGCACTGTTGCATCCTCCGGCGAAACCCACGGACGCGGAGGGCGACGAGACGCAGACGATGGTCCCGGCAAGGTCCTCGTTCAGCAGCAGCCGGATGGCGTGGCGGCAGGTGAGGAAGGTGCCCGTGAGGTTGACATCGATCACCTGCTTCCATTCCGCGAGCGTGGTCTCGTGCGCCTTCCGTGAGATTTCGATGCCGGCGTTGGCGACGATCCTGGTGGGGGTGCCGAGAGACTCCCGGCACCGCTCGAAGGCGCTGGTGATGGCGGCTTCGGAGGAGATGTCAGCGGTGATGGCCAGCGCGTGCGGAGCTCCGCGTTCCGTCGCCTCCGCGGCGACTTCTCTCAGGGCGGCCTCGTTCCTGTCCACCAGGGCGAGCGGGCGTCCGGCCGCCGCTTGCTGGAGCGCGACGGCCCGCCCGATGCCGGATCCGGCACCGGTGACCAACGTGATGTCGTTCTGCATGGTCTTGTACCTTCACACGGATGGTGCGTGATCGTCCTGGTGGGTCGGCGCGCCGCTCATGTCCTCCAGCTCGCGGTTCGCCGTTTCGGGTATGCCGAAGTAGACCAGGAACCAGGAGAGCACCGCCATCACCGCGTACAGGGCGTAGCTGCCCGGCAGCGAGATCTCGCGCATGCTCGGGAACGTGAGGTTGAGCCCCACACCGGCGATCCAGTTGATCGAGGCTGCCAGCGCGAGCGCGACCCCGCGGATGGAGTTGGGGAACATCTCTCCCAGCAGCACCCATACCACTGGGCCCCAGGAGACGGCGAAGAAGACGACGAACGCGTTCGCCCCGATGAGGGTCAGCGGGCCCCATGCCCCGGGGAGTGACAGTTCCCCGTCGACCATGACGGACTGGGCGAACCCGACACTCACCAGGACGAGGCTGACCGCCATGCCGGCGGAGCCGACGAGCAGCAGACGGCGGCGGCCGACCCGGTCGATGAGCACGATCGCGACGATCGTCGCGATCACGTTGATCACCGAGCTCAGGACGGAGAGCCCGAACGAGGCGGATTCGTCGAATCCGACCGACTTCCACAGGGAGTTCGAGTAATAGAAGATCACGTCGATGCCGACGAGGGCCTGAAGGGCGGCGATGCCGGCACCGATCCAGACGATGGGGAGGAGGCCGGTCCGGCGGGAGCGCAGGTCACGGAAGCGGGGGCGGTGTCCCTGGGAAACGGTGGCTTCCATGCGGTCGACGTCCCGCTCGGCCTGCTCACGGGGGATCGCGTGCAGGTCGGCCAGCACCCGGGCGGCTTCGCCCCGGCGGCCACGGGCGGCCAGGTAGCGCGGCGACTCGGGGATTCTGAGCGAGAGGGCTCCGTAAAGGAGCGCAGGGACCACCCCGGCGATGAACATCCACCGCCACGCCGGAAGTCCGAGGAACGTCTCGGCGTCCGCGCCGCCGAGCACGGCGGCGATGACGGAGTCGGAGAGGAGGGCGGTGAAGATCCCCAGGACGATGGCCATCTGCTGGAGCGAGGAGAGCCGGCCGCGGATGGAGGCAGGGGCGATCTCGGAGATGTAGAGCGGGCCGAGGACCGTCGCGTACCCGACGGCGATCCCCGTCAGCAGGCGCCAGGCCGCCAGGTCCCAGAAGCCTGCCGACACTCCGCACCCGATCGCGGAGGCGATGAAGATGAGGGCGGCCACCCCCATGACCTTGGTCCGTCCGAAACGGTCGGCCATCCATCCCGCGACCAGCGACCCGATCGCGGCGCCGAACAGGGTGATGGCCACGACGACGCCGAGACTGACCGAGTCGAGGTGGAAATTCTCCTTGATGGGGTCGACGGCCCCGTTGACGATGGCGGTGTCGAAGCCGAAGAGGAAGCCGCCGACGGCCCCCGCGATCGAGATGAGAATCACCCGGCGGGACGATCTGCCGGTAGCGGGCATTAAGGTGAGCGCGGTGGTCTGCTCATCGGACATGAGCTTTCCTCTCTCTGCTGGACGGGATCACTGCGGGTGGTGCGCTGTCGCGCGGGCTTCGGCGGCGAGTCGCGTGGGGCGGCGCCGAAAGCTTGTGTACGTCCGCGGCGAGCGCCACCACGGAGCCGGCGCGGGCGTTCATGATCTGTTGTTCCACTTCCGGCTGGGTCACGGCCGGAGCAGAGCGGTGACGTCGGCGTAGCGGGCCAGAGCCTCGGGGTCGAGGCGGATGCCGAGGCCAGGAGTGTCCGGGATGGCGAGCATCCCGTCGGAGTCGAGCTGCCACGGACTGGTGGTGATGGCGTCGACGTAGGGCGATCCGGTGACGTACTCGACGAGGTCGGTGCCGGGCAGCGCCGAGGCGAGCTGCAGATCGGCGGCGAGCCCGACGGCCGTGTTCCAGCCGTGCGGGATCAGCCGCACACCGTGGTCCTGAGCCGCCCACCCGATGCGGCGCTGTTCGCTCAGGCCGCCGACCTTCGTCACGTCCGGCTGGACGATGTCGAAGGCCCCAGCCTCCAGCCACGCATGGAAGCTCTGCCGCCTGGTCAGCACCTCCCCTCCCGAGATCGCCACCTTGGCCTCGCGGCGCAGGTGCGCGTAGTCCTCGAGGGCATCGGGGTTGAGCGGTTCCTCGAACCAGGTGACACCGTAACGGTCCAGCATGCGGGCGGTGCGGAGGGCCCACTTGTAGCCGTTCGTCCAGGCGCTGTCGCTGCCGCCCGCGTCCACCATGAGCAGGGCGTCGGGGCCCACGACCTCCCGGGCGGTGGCCACGATGCGCTCGTCCAGGTCCTCGCTGACCCGCCCGAAGGGCCCCCAACCGATCTTGAAGGCCGTCCAGCCCTGAGCGGCCAGGAGTTCCAGGCGTTCCGCCAGGACTTCTGGACGGTCCATGAGCAGGGACGCGTACGGGCGGACCCGCTCACGGTAGCGGCCGCCGAGCAGGCGGCCGACGGGCTGGCCGGTGACCTGACCGAGCACATCCCACAGGGCGATGTCGATCCCACTGATCGTGTGTGTCACCGTCCCGCCGCGGCCTAGCCAGAACGTGGCCCGATGCAGGCGCTCCGACACCCGCTCCGGCTCCGTCGCCTCCTCGCCCACCAGCAGCGGGCGCAGCACCTCGATGGCGCCGCGGACCAGCGCCTCGCTCGTGAACACGCTGCCGATGCCGATCGGCCCTTCGTCGGTGTGCACCGCTACCAGGGTGTGAACGACGTCATCGCTGGTGAGTTCCTCCTGCCACCCGCCCGCCGGGGTGGCACCCCGCAGGCCGGCCGCACGAATGTCACGGATTTTCATGTGTTCCTGATTCGTTCCCGAAGGTCTCCGACGGCTCTGGGCGAGCCGACGGACAGTCGATGTAGTTGGAGCCACCTGAGTCACCTGAGCCGCCGGATGTCGCGGCGGTGCGGGGGGCGAAAGCTCCTCCCGCCTCTCATCTGCAGGTGAGCCCATGAGGTGATGTGGAACACTAACCGCTGAAATGGCAGATGGTCAACCATCTGCCAGAGGCGTCTTGAGGTGCGCATCGAGCGTCGGCGCTGGTGCAGGCGGCCGTACGCCGACGAAGGGCGGGCCGACGAAGGGCGGGCCGTCGGACGGCGGGTGTCGGGCGTCGGACGGCGGGCGTCGGACGGGTCGGACGGGTCGGACGGCGGACCGCGGAAGGCGGGGGTCGGGCGTCGGCCCCGGATCAGGCACGAGGGCGCCATGACGGGCGCGGCGCGCGCGGCCACGGCGCGAGCCCGGCTGGCGGTCCGCCGATGCGGATCCGGAAAAAAGTCGGCAAGGCTACGTTGCCGCAGGTCGGAAGGTCGTGTGGCGGTCCCGTCAGGCCGCCTTACCGGCCGATGTAGGTCTCCACGTGTTCGGCGATCGCCCGTTCGGTGGCCTCTGGATCGGCCGTGCGGATGGCTTCGAGCAGTGCCCGGTGTTGACGGGGTATTTCGGCGGGGTCGGGATGCTCCGGCGCGTCCCGGACGAAGTAGGCGCGGACCCGCGGCTGGATGGTCCGCCAGATGGACAGCGTCTGCCGGTGGCTGGAGGCCGCGATGACCGCTTCGTGGAAGGCGAGGTCGAGGTCGACGAGCCGGTCCGGGGAGGTGGTCTCCTCCATGTCACTGACCAGGGCGCCGAGCCGGTCGACCAGCTCGGGGGTGGCGTTCTCCGCCGCGTGCCTGAACGCGAACCGCTCGATGACGAGCCTGATCGGCACCAGGATCTCGCGTATCTCCTCCTGCGAGACCGGAGCCACCTGGGCGCCACGGTAGGGATGGGAGATGACCAGGCCCTCTTGTTCGAGGATCATGATAGCCTCGCGCACCGGCCCGCGGCTCACGCCCGACCGCGCTGAAATGTCCCGCTCCACCAGCCGGTCCCCAGCCTTGAGCTCGCCCGACGAGATCGCCTGCCGCAACCAGCGCAGCAGCCAGTCGCGGCGAGACTCGGGGATCGCGCTAAGGGGTTCTGACATCGAGCCTGGCCCAGTCATGGTCGAGATCATAGCGCATGGCAAATGGTTGACCATCTGTCATCGGCAGGCTTGCGGCGGTGTCGCAGCTCCAGGACGACGGACGCTATTGACCTAGACAGCGGTCTAGCATCTACCTTTCGGATCCATGACAACGCCTCAACGCCGGCTCGGATCGGGATTCGGCACCCGGAGTACCGCGAACGACGTCCTGAGCGGGATCGACCTCTCCGGCAAGCTCGCCATCGTCACCGGGGGCTACTCGGGTCTCGGGCTGGAGACCAGCCGCGCGCTCGCCCGCGCCGGAGCCCACGTCATCGTCCCGGCCCGGCGGAGGACGGCCGCTCAGGAGGCGGTCGAGGGCATCGACGGCGTCGAGGTCGACGAGGTGGACCTGGGCGACCTCGGCAGCGTCCACGGATTCGCCGATCGGTTCCTGGCGTCGGGCCGGAAGATCGACATCCTGATCAACAACGCCGGGATCATGGCCTGTCCCGAGACACGGGTCGGCCCCGGGTGGGAGGCGCAGTTCGCGACCAACCACCTTGGCCACTACGCGCTCGTCAACCTGCTCTGGCCGGCGATCGCCCGTGGCGGGGCGGCCCGCGTCGTCGTCGTGGCCTCCGGCTTCGACCTGGTCTCAGGAGTGCGCTGGGACGACGTGCACTTCCAGCGGCACGCCTACGACAAATGGCAGGCGTACACCCAGGCGAAGACGGCGAACGTGCTGTTCGCCGCGGAGCTCGACGCGCTCGGCCGGGACGCCGGAGTCCGGGCGTTCTCGGTGCATCCGGGGTACATCCTCACCCCGCTGCAACGCCACCTCGCCAAGGAGGAGATGATCGACGCCGGCTGGATCGACGCGGCCGGCAATCAGGTGAACGACGCCTTCAAGACGCCCGCGCAGGGCGCGGCGACGCAGGCGTGGGCCGCGACCTCGCCGCAGCTGGCCGGCCTGGGCGGCGTCTACTGCGAGGACTGCGACATCGCCGGACCCTTCGGCGACGGCGTGGCGGTCGACCCCGAACAGACCGCGCGCTTGTGGAGACTGTCGGCGGAGCTCACCGGCGTCAACGCGTTCGTGACCACCGCCTGAACCGGTTCGCGAGCGCGCTCCTGCCCCGCGGGCCGACCGGGTCGCCGATCCGGTTCGCGGGCCGGGTCAGGTCGGCTGCGGTTCCGGCCGGGCCTCCGCCCGCGCGATGCGGGCCCGGACGTCGCGGAAGTGCAGCCGCATCGCCTCCCGGGCGGCCTCGGCGTCCCGAGCGCGAAGCGCCGTCACGATCCGGCGGTGGTTGACGACGATCTCCGCGCTCCGCTCCTCCGGCGGGCCGAGCGTCGGCTCGACCTCGTGGTAGACGTCCCAGAACAGGCCGATCAGCTGCAGCACCAGCTCGTTGCCGCACAACTCGTACAGCAGCGCGTGGAACGCCCGATCGGCTTCATGGTCCCGATCCATGGCGTTGACCAGGGCGTCCAACGCGGCGAGCCGGGGGGCGCTGGTGCTCTGGGCCACCTGGCCGATCAGCCCGGTCTCGAGCAGTTCGCGGATCTCGACCAGATCCTGCAGCGCGCGGATCCCGCCGCCCGGTCCCGAACGCACCCGGAAGGCGAGCGACGGGGTCAGCATGTCGAGCGACGCGTGCCCGACGAACGTCCCATGACCGTGCCGGATCTCGACGATGCCCAACGCCCGCAGGGCGCGTACGGCCTCGCGGACGCTGTTGCGGCTCGCCCCGAGCAGATCCATCAACTGCACTTCGGTCGGCATCGGTGAGCCGGGGGCCAGCCCGCGCTCGTGGATCAGGGCGACGATGCGCTCCTGAAGCGACGTGCCGTCACGCATGCGCATGCTGCCCCCAGGCTCGTCGAAGACCTTATGTCCAAACATCCCACCTCTCCATCCCGGAAGGCCAGGCGGGCCAAGAGATTTTACGCCGACGACACAGATGGGCCACCGGAGCGACGTCACTCGTTCCCGCTGGGTCGAGACATAGGACGTCCCATGTCGCGACCAGGGCCGAGGGGAGATATTGACAACGGGGGTGCTCGGCGGTGCGGCCGGATACCGTCAGAGCACGGCAATGGCGCCCGCGGGACCCCCGCGAGCGCCACCGCCAGGCGGTTCGCGTTCTCTCAGCCGACGTGATCGAACGGCAGCCGCAGCCCCAGCTGACCGCCGATCGGGAGGTTCCGCTCCCGGATCAGGTCCAGCTCGGTGCCGGTGAGGGCGCGCCGGTAGACGCGTACCTCGTCCAGCGTCCCGCGGAAGCGGTCCGCACCGTCCAGCCGCTGTCCGATGTGGACGCCCTCGACCCCGAACTCCTTGCCGAGGCTCACCGAACCGGCCGGCGCCGCCGCCGACGAGACCTGTACGCCGTCCACCAGCAGCCGGAGCTCACCGCGGACCCGCTGGAGCGCCACGAAGTGCCACTGCCCGTCGTTGTACGCGCTCGGCGACTGCACGGTCACGTTGAACCGGTCGACGGAGAGGACCGCTCGGATGCGGTTGGCGGCCGGTTCGGCCCGCAGCCACAGCCCCGGCGGGTTGGTGCCCCGGTTCATCCGGTTGAACCAGAGGATCGAGTGCGTGCCGGTCTGCTCCGAGTACCGGATCCAGGAGGTCAGCGTGAAGTCCTTCGCGCCGAGGTCGATGGAGTCGTTGAACGCCACCTCCACCCGGTCGTCCACCCGGTCCAGGGCCAGCCCGCCGCCGAACCGCCCGTCGGTGGTCTGCGCACCACCGCGGACATATGCCTCGTTGCGGTGCGGTGACTTGTCCGGCGTCGTCGGGCCGGGCGCCGGGGGACCGGGGATGCCGGGCGGGGTGCCGTTCGGCGTCTCCAGGTACGCCTCGTTGAACCGGGTGAACCGGATCTGCTCGTACGGCGTGATGGTGCCGGCCTCGTACATCAAGGCCGCCTCGTCGCCGTCCAGACGCACCATGTCCGAGTACGCCGACGGCCCCCAGTGGAAGACCTTGCCCTCGTCCCAGGTCTCGAAGCGGCGCCCCTCGTCGTAGGACGACCGGATCCCCATCGCCTCCCGGGCGTTCGGATGCATCGGCGCGGAGAACAGGATGCGCTCGTCGCCGAACCGCAGCAGCGACGCCTGGATGTCGGTCGTCGCCAGCGCCGGCATCGTGCGGAACGGCGCGTCCCACGTCTCACCGCTGTCGCTGCTGGTCGCGTACGCCCGGCTGCCCTCGTCGGTGCCGCGCTCGCGGGCCGAGGCGTAGATCCGCCCGTCGGTGAGCTCGATGACGGTGACTTCCTGGGCGATGACCGCGCCGTCGTCGCGGACCGTCTCGGCGCCGATGTTCCAGGTCGCCCCGCTGTCGTCGCTGTAGAGCAGGTGCGTGCCGTAGACGTGCTCACCGACCCGGTCCCAGCTCTCGAAACTCGCCCCGACGACCAGCCGGCCGGCGTGCGTGCCGCGTTTGAGCTGGATGCCGTGCATGGGGCCGGTGGCGTACCAGAAGTTCCACTCCGGACGCTTGCCCTCGGTCATCTCCCTGGCGGCCGACCAGGTCGCCCCGTGGTCGTCGCTGAACTGCACCCAGGGGTCGCGGTCACAGCCGTTCGGGCACGGCTCCGCGCCGTTGTGGGTGCTCACCAGCACGATCCGCCCGGTGCGCTCGTCGACGATCGGCACCGGGTTGCCGTGGGTCGTGCCGGCGCCCTCCGAGATCACCTGCAGTGGTCCCCAGGTCCGCCCGCTGTCGGCGGAACGGCGCACCACGAGGTCGATGTCCTCGTCGTCGCCGCAGTCCTTGACCCGCCCCTCGGCGAACGCCAGGAGCATGCCGTTCGTGGCCCGCACCACGGCGGGGATCCGGAAGCAGCCGTAGCCGAAGTCGCCCTGCTTGTAGAGCACCTGCTCGTCCGCGAACGGTGCGGTGTCGCCCGTCGTGCCGGTCTCCGCGGTCGCCGGCGCGGTGAACGTGCTGAGGAGTAAGCCGGCGAGCACCGTTACGGCGCCCACCCGGCGGCGCCAGGAGCGCCCGGTGCGGCCATCCGTGGGGTAACCATCGTGCATGTCCTAACCCTTCCTGACAGGAGAAAGTTAGGGACATCCTACGTCCAACGTAGGATGTCTAACAGATGGTGAAACGCAGAATGTTCATGAGTCCGCGAGTCCGGGCGGCTCTGGGGTCTGACCCCGGATGCGCTGTTCGAGCTGGACCCGGCCACCGGCCAGACCCTCAGAACCACCAAGCACGGCACCTACCCCTGGTCAACGGTGGGCCAGGTGCTGCTGGACGCGAACATCGTCTTCCATGAGGGATTTTTGTGGGGGAAGGTGCAGGGCAGGGCGTACCGGATTGATCCGGCCACCATGTCCTTCACCCTCATCGCCAGGCCCATCTCCAATCTCGTGCTGGGCTCCGACGGCCACCTTCACCTGGGCCGCTTCGAGAACTTCTCCACCTACCGGATCTGCTAACGCGCGAGCCTGAACAGGCGCGAGCCCTCCGCGAAGTAGACGTCTCCCGACCCGTGAACCGCAAGCTGGTTCACGGGTCCCTCCCTCAGCACGGTGTGCCGCCCGGTCAGCGGGTTCAGCTTGAAGACGTACTGTCCCGCGTGCGCGCCGTACAGCATGAGGTCGCGGCGGTTGAAGACGAGCCGGCCGCCGGCGCTCGTGCTGTCCGACAGGGTGACCCGCTTGGTCACCTTCTTGGCGGCGGTGCTGACCGCGAACACTTCGCCGCCGGCGATTCCCCACAACCTGCCCAGCGCGTCGAACGTGAGCTCGGGGATGGCGGGCTTGCCGGGGGCGGGGACCATCTCCCACAGCAGCCGGTTCTCCTTCACCGACCAGGCGAACAGCTTGGCCTCGGGCTGCGTCGGCGGGGTGGCCGACTGGCCGCTGTAGATGGAGGTGCCGCCGTAGAGGATGCCGTTGCGGTAGGCGAGCGAGACGATGCTCTGGTCCTTGATCACGTTGCGCTCGGCGTGCTTCAGCGCGCCCGTCTGCGGGTCCCACACGGCCAGCACGCCGCCGAGGTTGCCGAGGTCGGGCATGGTGCCGGTGGCGACGTAGCGCCCCGCCGAGACGATGGCCCTGGGCCTGATCTGCTTGTCGGCCGCGAAGTCGAACAGCCGCGCCGGGTTGGCCGCGGGGCCGGGCTCGGGGCTCGGCGAGTACTCGGTGCTGTTCCACGGCAGCTTCGGGTCGTAGGCGTAGACCCGGGCCTCGGGATAGGCGCCGATGTAGAGCTTGCCGTCGTGGGCGACCATGTCCTCGCTCTGGGAGAACGTGTGGAACTCCTCGCGCTGTCCCGTCTTCGCGTTCAGCGCGGCGAAGCCGCCGTTGAGGAAGCCGCCGGCGTACATGCGGCCGTCGGGGCCCTCCGCGAGCGCGGTCACGTCGATCGGCTCGCCTCTGACGCCCGTCTGGACGAACGACTTGGCGCCGGTCTGCGGGTTGTAGCGGAACATCATGCCGCGCCAGAGCAGGCCGACGATGCTCTTGCCCGGATAGTCGGGCAGGCCGAGCTCCGCCCAGCCGATGCCGCGCGTGTTGGCGACGCGGCCGGAGAACGGCACGCCGGTGGGCGTGGTGACCTTGGTCTTGGGGTCGTAGCGGACCAGTTCGCCGCCCTTGATCAGGTAGACCCGCCCCTCCTCGTCCGGGGGCGAGACGTCCAGGCCGTGGGCGGGATCGATCTTGTCGATCCACTGGCCGGCGGCGATGTCCCAGACGTGCATGGGGCCGGGGGAGGCGCCGCCGTAGCGGACGTACAGGTAGCCGGCCGCGACGTTCACGTCATAGGCCCACTTGCCGGCCGGGTCCAGGCCGTCAGGCGTGGGGAGCTGCTTGATCGCGCCGCTGGCGGCATCGATCTCGAACACCGCGGCGGGCGCTTCGGTGCCCGCGTAGATCTTGCCGTTCGCGTACGAGACGCTGCGGACGTACGAGTGCGCCGGCGACAGCCGGCCGTAGTCGCGCACGCCGGTCGCCGGGTCGTAGCCGAACAGGCGGCCGCCCGGGTACGTGCCGCCGTAGACGGTCGCGCCGTCGCCGGCCCCGATCGACCAGAGGAAGGTCTCCGACGCGATCGGCCGGCCGAGGTCCTGCACGCCGCCCTGGTCCGTCCAGCGGAACAGGTGGCCCTCGCCGTACGTGCCCGTGTAGACACTGCCGTCGGGCGTCGCGGCGACCGCCCACGAGCCGTCCGCGCCGGGCAGGTCGAGCCGGGCCGCCTCGGCGCCGGTGGCGGGATCGACGGCGTTCAGGTGGGCGGGGCTGCCGGAGGAGACGCCCCACAGGACGGTCTTGCCGCCGGGGCCGGGGGCCACGGTGCCACCGATCAGCAGGACGTCCTCCAGAGGCACGCCCAGGTCCTCCGGTGCGGGGGCGGACTGCGCGCTGGCGGGCCCGGCCACGGCCACGGCCAGCAGGGTCGTCACCACCACCGTTGCGGCGGACAGACGTTTAATTAAGGTCATGACCGAAAACTTAAGAATGTGGATCTCCGACGTCAATAGCCCATTACGGATCAGACCGAATCCGTAACGGTGTTGTGCTCGAAGCCCGCGCACCACACCCGCGGGATGTCGCCGTCCGCGCCTCGCTGAAGGCCCATGAACATGACGTATCCATGATCTTCAGGATGTCTTCACCAGAGCTGAAGGACTCCGTGCCAGCGTGCGGGCAAAGTCACCGCGTGGCAGGAGACGGAGCACATGACAGGGCGAAGACAACATGGCGCAACACATCGTCTTTTATCGGCGATCCTGGCCGGGCTGGTCGGGCTCGGTGGCATCGTCGTCACCGACGCCGGGGCGAGCAGGGCGGCCTCGGCGGCGCAGGACCATCCGCCGTGGGCCGACGGGCTGGCCGACCCCCAGAAGATGCCTGATCCGGTGGCGTGGAAGGGATCGACCTCGGCACCGCTCGGACGGAGCACCCCCTCGGCCCCTGCGGCCGTGACGTTCCCCCAGGCGCAGGCATGGGAGGTGCCGCCTGGCACGAAACCGCCGGCAGCCGCCCAGCCGGTCGCCATCACGGCCGGAGCGGAGAGTCTGCCCGGCGGGCAGCCGCGCATCGAGGTGCTCGATCGGGCCGCGGCTCAGCGGGCGGGGGTTTCCGGCTTCGTGTTCCGGATCTCCCGGATCGGCGCCGCAACGCGGCGGAACGTGTCGCCGGCCGAGCTGTCGGTGGACTACTCCACGTTCGCCGGCGCTTTCGGCGCCGACTATGGCGCCCGCCTGCAGGTCGTCGCGCTGCCCGACTGCGCGCTGGCCACCCCGGTGCCCGCCGGCTGCAACCCGGCCGGCCTGCGGCTGCCCGCGACGAACGACCT
This sequence comes from Nonomuraea sp. NPDC002799, assembly GCF_053592075.1. Lineage (NCBI taxonomy): Bacteria > Bacillati > Actinomycetota > Actinomycetes > Streptosporangiales > Streptosporangiaceae > Nonomuraea > Nonomuraea sp. NPDC002799. The sequence goes on along the minus strand of NZ_JBSFVA010000025.1, from coordinate 30,812 downwards.
CTCGGCCAAGAAGCTCGTCGTCAAAGGAGCGGATCTGGCGGCCCTGGCCGCCGAGGTCGACGTGGACGCGGCCAGTCTGGGCTTGGCCGAGAAGAACGGTCTTACGGGTGGGAGCGGCGACAGCGGCTCGGCGGCATTCGCCGTCATGGCTTCCCCCGGTGGTGACCCGGGCACCTTCGCGGCCAGCAGCATGGGGGTGAACGGGTCGTGGAACGCCTCGCCTGGAGCGGGCAGCTTCACCTACTCCTACCCGCTGGAACTGCCCGCGCCCGGTGCCGGCTCCGCTCCGACGCTGAGCTTGAGTTATTCGTCGGCGGCCGTGGACGGTCTGACGGTCGCGACCAACCCGCAGGCCAGTCCGGTGGGACTCGGGTGGGGCGACCTGCCCGGTGGTTTCGTCGAGCGGAGCTTCGAGCCGTGCTTCGCCTCGCAGAACCTGCGTCTGCGGACGGGAGACCTGTGCTGGAAGGGCGCCAACGCCGCGCTCTCGCTCAACGGGGTGTCCGGGCGGTTGTTGCCGGTCAACGGTTCGGAGACCGAGTATCGGCTGGAGGGCGATCCGGGCTGGAAGATCGAGCGGCTGTGGAACGGAACCGCCGCTCCGGGCACGGCTGTGCACGGGGGCGAGCACTGGAAGGTCACGGCGACCGACGGCACGATCTATTACTTCGGTTACGGCCACATGCCCGGTCGCCACACCCACTCGGTGCTGGGCGTGCCGGTCATGGCCGACGATCCCGGTGAGCCGTGCCGGGGAGCGGGCAACACCGTCGGGTCGTGCCGGCAGGGCTGGCGCTGGTACTTGGACCGGGTGATCGATCCGGACGGCACCATCCAGTCGTACCTGTACGAGCCCGAGTCCAACTTCTACAAGCCGATCAACGGCTATGGCAATTCAGCCAATTCCAAGTACGACCGTGGCGCCTGGCTCAAGGAGATCATCTATGGCGGCCGCGGCTGGGACGCGGATTCCTACTCAGCGCGTGTCACCTTCGGGACGTACTACCGCTGCGTCTTCCTGACGACCAACTGCCCGGAACCGACCAAGGACCACACCGGATTCTTCGATGTGCCCACCGATCTGATCTGCAGTGCCTCTGACACGTGCACCACGTATTCACCGGCGTTCTTCAGCGCGGTGCGCTACGGTCACGCGCGGGCCGAGGTGAAGGTGGGCGCCGGATGGAAACCGGTGGTCCAGTACAACTTCCTGCACCGCATCCCGTCGGGCGGCTCAGGCGAGGCCAAGAAGCTCGAACTGGCGGGCATCCAGCACGCCGGCATCGCGTTCGCCGGCCTGATGGCCTACCCCGACACGGCATTCCAATATCACCCCCATGACAATCGTGCCGACAATGCCGCGTCCATTCCCACGGCGATGCGCCATAACCGTCTCGTAGGGATCACCACACCTTTCGGTGGCAGGACCACGGTCAGTTATGGGTTCAACCGCAAGTGCCCGAACACCCAGCCGCCGGCGCCGCAGCCCGGACCGCACTGGGACCACCACACCTACGACTGTTTCCCGCAGGAGGTGTACGACGGCGGTCTGGAACGCACCGGAACCTTCCACAAGTGGCTGGTGAAGAAGGTCGAGGAGGATCCCGGCGACGGCGGGCCGAAGATGACCACCACGTACGCCTACGAGGGCGACCCGGCCTGGGCGTTCGACCATGGTTCCTTCGCCCGCAACCGGCAACTTTGGGGCTGGTCGCAATGGCGCGGCTACGGCAGTGTCCTCATCACCCGCGGCGACTCGAAGACCCGCGTCACGGGATTCAGGGGCTGGGACGGGGACGCGCTCGCGGTCGATGACGGCAGCGGCAACTTCGGCCCCGTGCACGGCCTGCGGGACGTCCCCGTGCGTGCCTCCGACGGCCGGACCTTCCAGGATCACCGCATCCTCGCCGGCCGGACGCTGGAGGAAGCCGACCTCGGCGGCGTCGGGGGCGAGCCGGACCAGATCGTCCAGTCGACGATCTACGGCTACGAGAAACGGGTCACCTTCGACGCCCCCGCCACCTACCTCTACGACGCCGAGTGGGCCGGGGTCAGCGAGGTCACGGAGAGAGTGGCCACCGGGCCGGGCACGTTCGACGAGCGGCGCAGCCGGATGACCTACACGGAGGACGCGCCGGGTGTGGTCCCCATGTCGCCGCCTCAGCCGTCCGCCACCCTGGAGGAGGGCTGGCGCCACATCGACGGCGACGAGCGGTGCTCGGTCACCACCTATGCCGTCAACCGCGACAGGTGGATGTTCGCCTATCCGGCGTCGAACCGCATGCTCGCGCGAAGGTGCGACTCCGCCGAGGTGCTCACGGCCTCGGAGACCCGTTATGACGGCGCGGCCACGACTGGTGCGCCGCCGACGCGGGGCAACCCGACCCTTGAGCGGACCATGGTCGACGCGAGCACCTGGAGTGAGACCGCCACCGAGTACGACGACATGGGCCGCCCCACGAGGGTCGTCGAACCGAACGGTGCCGTCACGGCCACGGCTTACGTGGTCAGCGCGGGTGCGCCGGTCAGCCAGATTCCGATCAGGACCACGGTGACCAACGCGCTGGGACACCAGACGATCACCGATCTGCATCCGGAGTTCGGCGTTCCCAGTGCGACCTACGACGCCAACAACAACAAGACGAGCTACTTCTACGACGCCTTCGGCCGCACGACGGGCGTCCGCCGGCCGACGGAGCAGTGCACCACGTCACCGTGCGACGACGCGTCACGCTCCTGGCAGTTCTCCTACGACATCCCCAACCGGGCCGTCCGCTCCCGCCAGCGGGTCGCGGGGAACCTCGACTCGGGAACGGACGCGGTCTATGAGGACTCCTGGGTGATCCACGACGGGCTCTGGCGGCAGCGCCAGGTTCAGGCGCAGTCGCCCGCCTCCGGCAGGACGCTGGTGGCGGAGACCACCTACGACACCCGCGGCACGGTCCGTGACGAGACCGTGGAGGAAGCGGCGCCCGGCGCGCCCGGCAGATATCTCAGTGGCATCGGCTGGAAGAACGCCACCCGCCACCTGTATGACGACCTGGGCCGCGAGACGGAGATGCAGTGGCTGCGTGCGGGTGTTCCCGCGTACTCCACCCGCAACGTCTACGGAATCGACACCGTCGAGGTGACCGGTCCCGAAGGCCGCCGGGCGCGTCAGCGGGTGGACGGCCTCGGCCGCACGGTCGAGGTGGCCGAGCACGACGGGCAGGGTTGGGTGACGGCCAGGTACGCCTATGACCTGGCCGACCGGTTGAGGATCGTCACCGATCCCGAGGGCAACCAGATCCGCTACGAACACAACCGAGCCGGCTGGCGCACCGCGCAGGTGGATCCCGACCGGGGCGACGCCACGTTCGGCTACGACCTGGCCGGCAACCTGACCCGCGTGGCCGACGGCGCCGGAAAGACCATCGAGACCACCTACGACGTGCTGGGCCGCGGCAAGGAGCGCCGTTCGGGCACGCAACTGCTGGCGTCGTGGACCTATGACGGCGCCACGCTGGGCAAGGGGCTGCCCCACGCCAGCGTCAGCCACAGTGCGGAGGGTTCGTGGACGACCGAGGTGACCGGCTACGACAAGCGGTCGCGGGCCCTGGGCAACCGCGTGACGGTGCCCTCCGGCCTCCCCGGCCTGTCCGGTGCCTACGAGACCACCCAGACCTACGACCGGGCGGATCGGGTCACCTCGGTGACACACCCCGCGGTGGGCCGGCTGCCCCGGGAGACGGTCACCACGGCCTACAACAGCCTGGGTCTGGCCACGAGCCTGAAGGGACTGCAGACCTACGTGGCCCAGGTCAACTACGACGATCGCGGTCGTCGTAGTGCGGCGGCGCTGGGCAGCAAGCAGGTCCTGTACGGCTGGATGCTGAAGAACTGGGCCTACGACGCCCGCGATCAGCGTCTCGCCTCCACCGAGGTGCTGATCGAGAAAGGCGGCGCCTACCAGCAAGCCGCCCGGCACGATCTGACCTACGACGCCGAGGGCAAGGTCGTCGAGCGCGCCGGCACCCTCAACGGGGCGCAGTCGCGCGAGTGCTACGACCACGACCGCCGGGGCCGGCTCATCGAGGCCTACACCGTGACGAGGTCGGCGACGTGCGCCGCGGGTGCGCGTGGCACCGGTGACCAGCCCTACTCGCACAGCTATCGCTACAGCGCCGCGGGCCGGCTGACCGAGCGCGTCGAGCAAGGAGTGAGCACCGGCTACACCTACCCGGCTCCCGGCGGCCCGCGGCCGCACGCGCCCACGGCGGTGGGGGGCGACGCCTACCAGTGGGACGGCAAGGGCAACCTCAGCTCCCGCTCGGTCGGCGGCCGGACCGAGACCTTCTCGTGGGACGTCCAGGGCTTCCTGACCTCGGTCGACGGACCCGGCGGCGCCACGAGCTTCGTCTACGATCCGTCCGGCCAGCGGTTGCTGCGTCGCACAAGCACGGGCGCCACCCTGTACCTGCCCGGCCACGAGGTCTCCGCCGGCACCGACGGCGCCACCGTGACCGCGGTACGGTCCTACGCCCTGGACGGCGGGCTGGTCGCCACCCGCGGCCCCGACGGGGTCGACCTCGTCACGAGTGACGTCGCCGGATCGGTGGAGCTGGCCGTCCTTGACGGCGGGACACCCACCGCCACCAGGGCCTACGACCCCTACGGCAAGGTGCGGGCGCGGACCGGCGACACCGCGACCGACCGGGGCTTCCTCGGCCAGATCGAGGACTCCACCACCAAGCTGTCCTACCTCAACGCCCGGTACTACGACACCACGGCCGGGGTCTTCGTCTCCGCCGACCCGCTCTACGACATGGCCAGGACCAAGAGCCTCAATCCGTACGGCTACAGCGCGGGTGATCCGATCAACTTCTCGGACGCCGGCGGGCTCACCCCGAGCTACAGCTATGGCCTCGAACAGCAGAACGCCGCTCTGCGCTACCAGAACCAGCAGCTCACCGGGTATGTGACCCAGCTGCTCGGCCACCTCGACACCCTCCAAGGGATCATCCAGGACCAGGCGAGGACGATCAACGATCTGCTCACCCACATCTCCGCCCTGCAAGGGATCATCCGCCAGCAGCAGACGATCATCCGCCGGCTCTCCGCCCGGGTGGCCGAACTCCAGGCGCAAGTCGCCTACTGGAAGGGCCGTGCGCATTACTGGTACGGCCAGGCCATGCGCTGGCGAGCCAAGGCGATCTTCTGGCACGGCCGTGCCATGGCCTGGAAGGGTGTGGCTGAGAATCAGGCCCGGTACATCGGCAAGCTGCAGCGCCGGCTCGACGACAGGAACGACGTCATCCTGCGGTATCGCAACATGAACGACCAGCTCGAAGGGAGAGGCGACCGCCTGCGCGACGAGAGAGACGCCATCCAGAAGGAATACGACGACCTGAAGGAGGCCACCCACTACGGCTGGGATGATGCCGCGGAGGACATCGGTTGCGGAGTGGCCGGCTCGATCCCCGGCCCGGGCACCGCCATCGGCCTCGGTTGCACGGCGGACGACGTGGTCACCGGCGTCCTCGGGAACTACGGCATCCACCTCGACCCCATGGACAAGCTCGAGATCTACATCACCGGATCCATCTGGGTCCAGTCCGGGATGCGGTTGGCCGGGGACGGGCAATCCGTGTGGGAGACGTTCGAAGACCTCGGTGGATCCCTCTGCACCGCGGGACTACCCCCCATCCTCGACTATTGCTAGGTGATCGGGAACGCGGCGGGAGCCGGCCCGGCGGGCCGGCTCCCTTCGCGGCTTCAGGGTTCTTTCAGCGCCGCTGCCTACGGTGAGGACAACGCGAAGGGAGCCGAAATGATCACCGATGCGGCACGCCGGCTCATCACCATCATCATGATCACGAGCGGAATCCTGCTGACCGCGGGCGTGGCCACCGCCTCGGCGGAGCCGACGTCCCCGGTGGTGACGGGACCGTTCACGTCCGGCGGTGGGGGGAGCGGCCTCCACAAGGATCCGGTCAACCGAATGGATTGCCCCAACCCCAATCACTGGGGTGAGTGCCCCTGATTCACGGGGTGGCCAGAGCCAGCGCGGCTTCCACATCGAGCCGGGTGCCGCGCTGGAGGATCGCGGCGAACCGGTCCGGCCCCAGCGCCTGCCGGCAGAGCCGCTCGATGGGGTCACGCACCAGGGCGTTCCAGACTGTCGGCTTTGCCGCGAAATCTGCACGCACGGCACTCGCCGCACCGAGCAGCCCGGTAGCGAGGTCGAAATGCCCCAGCCCGGCCTGGATGGCGGCCGCGATGTCCAGGTCGTGGGAGATCGCCCAGTGCTGGCCGATCTGGGCGTGAATCGCGAAGCTCTCCTTGAGCAGGTGGTCGGCCTCCGTCTGGCGGACCTGCCGGTGGCGTACCCACGCCAGCAGCGCTGCCGCCCTGGCCAGATACTCCCTGCTGTCCGCGCGCCGGAAGCCGGCCGCGGCGTCCTCCAGCAGGTCGCCGGCCAGGTCCAGGTCGCCCTGCACGACCAGCACCTCGGCGGTGATCAGCCGCGCTTCGGCCGCCCCGCCTTCGTCACCGGCCTGGCGGAAGACCGCGGCCGCGGCGTCAGCCGTGTCCTTGGCCTGGACCACCTCACCGCCGGCCATCTGGTTGTAGGCCACGCTCAGCAGGCAGCGTCCCACCGCATAGGGGTTGCCCAGGTGCTCGGCCAGGGCGAGCGCCTGGTCGGCGGTGTCCACAGCGGTCGCGATGTCGCCCTGTTCGTGCGCGATGTCGGAGATCTGCTGGAGGGCGCGCACCGCGCCAAGAGGATCCCGGGCGCCGGCCCGCGCCTGCCGCGCCAGGCGCATGGCTTCCTCGTGGGAGGTATAGGACGCGATCACCGCGGCGGACAGCAGCGTGGGCAGCCGGGCGGAGTCGGGCTCATCGCCGGTGGCGGCCAAGACCCGGCGATACCAGAGCAAGCCCTCTCTGGGGGCGTTCATCCACCACCACCACAGCTCGGCGGCCAGCTCCAGGGCGGAGCGCGGCGCCCCGGTGATCGCCCAGTCCAAGGCCGCGTAGAGGTTCTCCCGCTCGATGTCGAGCCGCCGCTGCCAATGCTGGCGCATCTCACCGCGGCGCTCGCCGGCCGCCCTGCGGGCCAGGCCGAGGAAGTAGACCGCGTGCCTGGACCGCACCTCCGCCACTTCGCCGCTGGTCGTCAGCAAGAGCGCGGCATATTGCCGTACGGGTTCCAGCAGGCGGAAACGCGTCAGCTCGCCGGTCAGATCCACGGCGATGAGCGACCGGTCAGCCAGGTTGTGAATCATGTCAAGGGGCGCTTCGGCCGCCTCGGGCATCCACGATTCGGCTGCCTCAAGCGTGAAGCCGCCGGCGAAGACGGAAAGCGCGCGGAACAGGCGCGATTCCTCATCGGAGAGAAGCTCGCAGCTCAGATCGAGGGCCGCGCGTAAGGAACGGTGGCGCTGCGCGGCCGTCCCTGGCCGGGCGGCCAGCAAGCTCAACTGGTCGCTGAGCCGGGTGGCCAGTTCGCGGACGGTCAGCACGCTGAGGCGGGAGGCGGCCAGTTCGACGGCCAGCGGCAGCCCGTCGACGCCGCGGCACACCCGGGCGACGGCTTCCGCGTTGCTCTCCGACAGGTGGAACTCCGGCTGTACGGCCCTGGCCCGGGCCAGCAGCAGCTCGACCGCCTCGGCGCGGGAGATCTCCGCCACCCCCGTCGAGCCGGGCTCGGGGCAGGGCAGCGGATCGAGCCGGTAGACGGTCTCACCCGAGACGCCGAGCGGCTGGCGGCTGGCGGCCAGGATCCGCAACAAGGGCCGGCCATCGAGCAGCCGGCGGGCGAACTGGCCGCAGGCCGCGCTCAGGTGCTCGCAGTTGTCCAGGATCAGCAGCGCCCGTTTGCCGTCCAGCCAGTCATGGAGCTGCCGGAGGGAGGTGCGCCGGTGGGTCACCGTCAAGCCCAGCGCGCTCACCACCGCCTGGGCCAGCAGTTCGGGGTCGGTCACCGCTTCGAGCTCGACCAGCCAGCGGCCGTCCGGATAGACCTGGGCGGATTCCAGGGCCAGCTGGGCGGCCAGCCGCGTCTTGCCGACTCCTGGCGCACCCACGAGGGTGGCCAGCGGGGCGCTGCCCAGCAGCTCGGCCAGTCCGCTCAGGTCCGCGCGCCGGCCGACGAAGCGGCTGCGCAGCCCGGCGGACAGCTCGACGTGCGCCGGGGCCTGATCGGCCAGGCTCGCGTCGTCGGCGAGTATCGACGCGTGCAGCTCGCGCAGATGGGGGCCGGGCTCCAGGCCCATTTCCTTGATCAGTTTCTGGCGGGTTCCCCGGTAGACCTCCAGCGCTTCCGATCGGCGGCGGATCCGATAGAGGCTGGTCATCAGCTGGGCGGCGAACCGCTCGTCGAAAGGGTGGTCGCGGACGAGCTCCCGTAACTGGGCCACGATGGTGCCATGACGGCCCAGGGCGAGGTCGGCGTCGACGCGCTCGGACAACGCGGCCAGCCGGGCCTCCTCCATGCGCACGCCCACGCCCTGCCTGAGCGGCGAGTCGGGCAGGTCGGCCAGGGCCGGTCCGCGCCAGAGCGCCAGCGCCTGACGGAAGAGGTCGGCCGCGACGTCGTGGCGCTTGTCGCGCATCGCGTGACGGCCCTGTGCGGCCAGGGCCTCGAAGCGTTCCCAGTCGATGAGCGCCGGGTCGATGGTCAGGAGGTAACCGGGGGACCGGCGGGTGATGCGCACCTCGCCGGCCACGTCCGCCAGGCCACGGCGCAGCGCGGAGACGTAGACCTGCAACGTGTTGCGCGCGGTGGGCGGGGCCGACTCGCCCCACACGTCTTCGATCAGCTGGTCGACCGTGACGATGTGGTTGGCCCGGATGGCCAGCGCCGCCAGCACCGCCCTGGCCCGGGGGCTGCCGATGCCGATGTCATGATCGTCCGCCCGCACCAGGACGGGGCCCAGCATTCGAAGCTCGACGCGATGCACTGTCCGCCTATCAGGTCAACCTTCAGACATCCTCAGTGCTACTTCCGAGGATCATACGGCACCGGCGCCGGAGCGCTCGATCGCCGTGATGCTCCCGCCCAGGTAGGCGTCGACGACTTGCGGGTGGGTCCGTACGACGTCCGGCGGCCCTTCGGCGATGAGACCGCCGTCGGCCATCGCGATGATGCGATCAGAGATCCCCATGATGAGCGGGATGTCGTGCTCGATGACCACGAGGGTCAGGTCGAGCTCGCGCTTGAGCTCGGCCAGCAGGAGCCCGAGCGCCTCGGTCTCGCGCTGGGCGACCCCGCTGGACGGCTCGTCGAGCAGCAGGCACATCGGCTGCAGCGCCACGAGGCAGGCGATCTCGGTGATGCGGCGGGTGCCGGTCGAGAGCTCCTGGATGGGCTTGTCCCGATAGCGGTCGAGACCCATCGCGGAGATGAGGGCACGTGCCTGGCGCTCCTTCTTCCGCTCGCCGAGCATCACTCCCAGCGTCGAGGTCAGGAAGCCGGTCGGCTGCACCCGCTCGAGCGCGAGCATGACGGTCTCTTTCGCGGTCATCGTCGGGAACAGCGCGGCATCCTGGAACGACCGGATCAGGCCGCGCCGCGCGCGTCCCTCAGGACCGGCCTTGCTGATGTCCTCGCCGTTGAAGAACACCTGCCCCGTATCCGGTTTGGTGAAGCCGCCGAGCAGCTCGAAGGTCGTCGTCTTGCCGGCACCGTTCGGACCGATCAGGCCGACCGTCTCGCCGGCGCGCACCTCGAACGACACCCCGCGGACGGCGTGCACGCCGCCGAAGGACTTGCGGAGATCGCGTGCCTCGAGCAGCGTCGTCCCCGCCGGGGGAGCCGGGCGCTCCGAAGCCACCGCACCAGGCTCGCTGACGCGCAGAGCGCTGAACCGCACACCCTGGGCTGTCGCGTCAGCCGGGTCGTCGCCGGCGTACAACGGCTCGGGATCGATGCCGTGCCGGCGGGCGGCGAACTTCACGATCCGGTCGCGGATCGGTGCGACGACCTGGATCAGGCCGCCGACCTTCCACAGGATGAGGAGCAGCGCGCCGAACTTCGTCGCGGCCAGCCCGATGTTGCCGATGTCGAGCAGCGGCAGGCCGAGCACCCAGATCGCGCCCAGCACCGGCCCGATCAGCGCGGACACGCCACCGAGCACCGTCATGACGACGACGTCGATGCTGGCGGACGTCGGGAACGACCCGGCACTGATGTTGGACAGGGAGTGCGCGTACGTCGCGCCACCGATGCCGGCGATGAACCCGCCGACCAGATAGCCCTGGAGCTTGACGACGCTCGCCCGTACGGCGAACGCGCGCGCGTTCTCCTCGTTGTCGCGGATGGCGACGAGCAGGCGGCTGAAACCGCTGCGCCGGATGTTCCACGCCAGGCCCAGCATCACGACGAACAGCGCCAGCGCGAAGTAGTAGTAGTCACGACCGGTGTCGAGCGGGCCGTCGAACGGCCAGCCGGCGGGTTTCCCGGGATCCTGGCCGTCGCCGAGCATCCACGGCTGCGTGAGCAGCCACGCCGGCGCGGCGAGCGCGAAACCGAGCGTGGTGACGGTGAGCATGAGGCCGCGGATGCGGAGCGCGGGCAGGCCGATCACGACCGAGACGAGCCCCGCGCCGAGGCCGGCGAGGAGCAGCGCGAGCGGGAAGTTGCCGGAGCCGCTCGACACCTTGAACGAGATGACCGCGCCGATCGCGGCGACGGCGAACTGGCCGAGCGTCAGCTGCCCGCCGAGACCGGTCAGGACACCGATCGACAGACCGACGATCGAGAAGGCGATGATGCCGGTGAGGGTCACCGACAGGCTGTTGGAGATGAAGAGCGGCAGGATCGCGAGCGCCGCGATGGCGGTGATCGTGAAGGCCGGGCCCATGGCGCGAACCGCCCACAGGCGCCGCAGCTTCTCCGGGACCGCACGCAGGCCCTGCACCGCGGCCCAGCTGCCCTTCTCCTCGTCGCGGCCCTCCCGCCGGCGCTGCACCAGCAGCGCCACGAGGATGATGAGGAACATGGCCACCTCGACGAGACCCGACTGCGGGTAGTTCCACAGCAGCAGCTGCTCGAGGATGCCCAGACCGACACCGCTGGCCAGGGCGATCGGCAGGCTCTGCATCCGGCCGATGACGGCGGCGGTCAGAGCGCGCAGCAACAACGCGGGACCGAAGCTTTCCGCGCCGACGAAGCCCTGCGTCGGCGCGGTGAGGATCGCGGTGAAAGCCGACAGGGAACCGGCGATCGCCCAGGCCAGTGTCGACATCCGGCTCGCGAAGATGCCGGACATCCGCGCCGCCTCCGGATTGGCCGCCGCCGCGCGGATGGCCAGACCGAACCGCGACCGCTTGAGGAACAACGCGATCGCGAGAACGACCAGCGGCGACAGGAACAACATGCCGGAGTAGGCCTCCGTCACGCGCAGGTCACCGACGTCGAAGGCCGGCAGCCACGCCGGTTGCGGGTACAGCGGTCCGGACGCGGTGGAGTTGATGAGCGCGGCCAGGAGGACCAGGAACTGGCCGATGCCCAGCGTCGCGACGATGGACACGATCCGCGGTGCGTTGCGCAGCCGTCGTACGACGCCGGTCTCGGCGGCGGCCGCGGTCGCCGCGGACACGGCGAGTGCCATCGCGAACGCGATCCAGTACGGGATGTGCCACTTCACCGCGGCGACGCCGAAGAACGCCGCCCCGAACGCACCGATCTGCCCGTGCGCGAAGTTGATGATGCGGTTGCTCCGGTAGACCAGCACGATGCCCACCGCCAGCAGGCCGTAGGTCATACCGACCATCGTGCCGAGCAGGATCACCGGGAACGGTGTCGCCGCGGCGATGACGTCGTGCCGGTCGAGGACGGCGGTCACGGTCTTCGCCAGGACGACGGCGACCACGAACGCCAGGAGCTGCAGGAACGGCTTGCGGGCTCGCTGGAGAAGGCCACGCCGGCCGGCCACCGAGTCCTCGGGCGCGTTCTCGGCCAGATCGGGCCGCGCGGTCACTTCGCCGCTCCCGCACCTTGCAGGAAGACCGCACGCAGCAGGTCGTCGCGGGCCAGCAGGTCATCGGCGCGGCCGTCGAAACGCATTTCGCCCTTTTCCATGAAGTACGCGTGGTCAACGAGATTCAGTGCGATGTTCACCGACTGCTCGACCAGCACCACGGCGGTGCCGTCGGCGTTGATCCGCCGGACCATGCCGAGGAGCTGGCCGACGATCACCGGGGCCAGGCCGAGCGAGAGCTCGTCGATGAGGAGCAGCCGCGGACGGAGCATCAGCGCCTTGGACAGCCCGAGCATCTGCTGCTCGCCACCGGACAACGTCGAGGCGAGGGAGTTGCGGCGCTCGTACAGACGCGGGAACGCCTCGAAGCACGTCTGGATCCCTCGCTCGACCGATCCACGGTCCTTGGCCATCGTGTATCCGTAGCTGCGCAGGTTCTCCACGACGGTCATCGGCCCGAAGACCGCGCGTCCGCCGGGGATCTGCGTGATGCCCAGCCGCATCCGGCGTTCGGCGTCGAGATAGGTGATCTCCTGCCCGCGGTAGCGCACGCTGCCCGCGGTGGGCAGGCCGATTCCGGAGATGACCTTGAGCAACGTGGACTTGCCGGCGCCGTTGACACCGAGCAGCGCCACCATTTCGCCGTCGTCGATGGTGAAGTTCGCGTCGAAGAGGACCTGGAGCCGGCCGTAGGAGAAGTCGACGCCGCGGCAGGACAACATCGGCAGGTGCCCGCCGCTGTGCTTGATCCGCTGGATCTCCTCGTCCTCGACCACCTCGTCGATCATCCGGTCGAGGTCGGCCTCGATGAACGTGCCGGCGCTGGAGATGATGAAGGCGCCGAGCACTCCGGGGATGGCGATGGCGACCATCGTGCCGCCGATCCCGAACTGGTCCTGGACGCCGGCGAGGAGCACGGCGCCGACCGTGCCGCCGATCGCGACGAAGATGCCGGCGAGCGCTTGCGCATGCGGTCGCATGTGGGCCGGCACGATGGAGAGCAACGAGACGCCGAGCATCGGATGCAGGAGCCCGATGCAGGCCCCGGCGATGCCGAAGCAGACCACCATCGGCACCAGCGCCGGCATCAGCCCGCCCAGCGCGATGAAGACGACCGCCCCCGCCAGGAGGAGACCGGCAGCCCTGAGCACGCGCGCGGGCGAGGCACGGAATTGTTTCTCGCCGCGGCCTCCGTAGAGGACCAGGGCGACGACGCCGATCCCGAAGAACATCGAGAAGAACAGACCGCGTTGCCCCGGCCCGAGGTTCCACCGCTGGTCGAGGAAGACCGAGATGAAGGTGCCGAGCGGCACGGTGAGCACGCCGTACACCGCGAACCCGGCGTAGACCCTCCTGTTGGTGGGGATGAGGAGGACGCGGCGGCAGATCTCCCAGAACCCGAGCGCGACGTCCTCGGCGGACAACGCGTCCGTCGCCGCGCCGCGCTCCTGACGCACGCCGGCACGCAGCCGCTCGGTGTCCCACTTGCCGTAACCGGGGTCGCGCAGCCTGATGGCGCAGAGGGTCATGAGGAGCGAGGCGACCCCCAGGGCCAGGAAGACGCCCCGCCAGCTGAGGCCGGCGACGGAGGCGAGAATGCCTACCAGCAGGGGTGCGAGCGCCTGGCCGAAGGTGCCGATCGCGGTGTACGCCGTCAGGGCGCGCACCCGTGCGGCCGGCGGGTAGCTGTCGACGATGATCGGCGCGTGCAGGGCGCCGACCGACCCGGTGGTGAGCCCGTCAAGACAGAGGATGAGGATCAGCGCCACCAGCGAGGTGACGAATCCGGTCGTCAGCGTGATGACGCTCCACACGAGTCCGGTGACGATGCAGAGCATCGCCCGCCGCCCCCCGGACTGGGACAACCACGCCATGGGCAGCGGTGCGACCGCGATCGCGAGCTGGAACAGCGCGCGTGCTCCGACGATGGCGGCGATCGAGATGCCCAGGGTGCGGCTGATCTCCGGGGTGAGGACCGTGAACGCGTAACTCTGGAAAGCGCCTGTGACGAACAGCAGGCCCAGGGCGACGACCGGGTAGTAGCGAAGATCGTGCTTGCGGACCAACGCCCGGAAGCTCTCCGTGTTCCCGTCGCCGGTGACACCCAGCGTGGCCCGCGCCTTCTCGCGCAGCGCCGCGCTCGTCCGCTCGACTTCGGTGCGGGCCGCCTCATTGCTCGCGGGCTGGTCCCCTGGGTGTGCTGGGTGTGACACGTCAGAAACCAACCTTCTTGATACGGACTTCGAGGTCCCAGGCCGACTCGCCGATGCGACGTCCGGAGGTGTCCATCAGCACGATCGTGATGGCGTGCAGTTGTAACTCCTCCTTGCTCCCGGGGAGATTCGGGATCGAGGGAATCTCGAACGACGTGCTCGTCGTGGTGTAGACGTCGTGGTTGGTCAGGTAGGTCGCGTCCGGGCAGCTCGGCGACCCTTCACAGAGCGAGTCGCCCTCGGCCACGTCGTCCATCGTGTGGCCGGGCTCGATCGGCGGCTGATTGACGAAGATGGCGAAGTAGCCGACGTCATGAGACGGGGGCTCGCTGCCCTCCGCCGCGATCCGGAAGTCGTCCATCGTCCAGGTGACGGCGACCGGGGACCGCACCGTCGACCGGGCTTCGGGGCTGACGAAGGACAACCGATCGTCAAGGCGGAAATTCAGGTCGTCCAGCTCCGTGAGGCCACATCCCGCCGACGCGACGACGGCGATGATCGCCATCGCGCCGTGCGCAAGCCGGCGTCCGCCCTTCAAGGTGCCCCCTAAGCGTCGATGACCTGTGCCCGCGTACCGCGCGATCCGGCGAGGCCCAGATCAAGCGCCGTACGCGATCACGTATGTGCGTACACTATGACTGTACGCCTCAGGGTTGCGCAAGGCTTCGCGGCAACCGGCCGCCACGGCGCTCCGCGGTGGTGCGTATTTGACGCAATGCGAAAGCTATGTTGCGTTCGGTATCAAGTCAATGGATTTAACGACGTTTGCACTGGTTGCAGCGGCAAATCGAGGCAATGGCGCTGGGCTTGAATGCAAGGGCTTGTTGCAATGACTGGCGGCGAAGGCAATGTCGGCGCGGGTACCCGACCGGTTGTCGCAATCGAGGGCCGCAACGTTCATCAGCTGTCGATTGCCGATGCGCGGAGGCGGAAGAGAGTCTGTCGACCATGGTCGAGGAGAAGAGCGCCAACAAGGTCTACGTCATCGGTGTCGGCATGACGAAGTTCGAGAAGCCAGGACGCCGGGAGGGCTGGGACTACCCGGCGATGGCCAGGGAGTCCGGCACCAAGGCGCTGGCCGACGCCGGGATCGCGTTCGAGAAGATCGAGCAGGCCCACGTCGGGTTCATGTTCGGTGAGTCCACCTCCGGCCAGCGCGCGGTCTACGAGCTCGGCATGACCGGGATCCCGATCACGAACGTGAACAACAACTGCGCCACCGGGTCGACCGCGCTCTACCTGGCGGCGAACGCGATCCGCGGCGGCCTGGCCGACTGCACGCTCGCGCTGGGCTTCGAGAAGATGCGGCCAGGTTCGCTGAGCGCGGCGTACGAGGACCGCGAGTGGCCCCTGCGCAAGCACGTCCAGGCGCTGGCCGAGATGCGTGCGTTCGCCGCCCCGCCGGCCCCGTGGATGTACGGTGTCGCCGGGTTGGAGCACAACGAGAGGTACGGCTCCACGCCGGAGCACTTCGCGAAGATCGCCGCGAAGAACCACCGGCACTCGGCGAACAACCCGTACGCCCAGTTCCAGGACGTCTACACGGTCGACGACATCAAGAACGCCAAGATGGTCTACGCCGACGCGGGCCTGACCAGGCTGATGTGCTCGCCGACGTCCGACGGCTCCGGCGCCGCGGTGCTCGCCAGCGCGCGGTTCGTCGAGGAGCACGACCTCGGCGACCGCGCGATCGAGATCGTCGGCCAGGCGATGGTCACCGACATGCGCTCGACCTTCGACACCGGCAGCGCGATCAACCTGGTCGGCACGGACATGAGCCGGAAGGCGGCGGAGAAGGTCTACGCCCAGTCCGGGCTCACCCCGGACGACGTCGACGTGATCGAGCTGCACGACTGCTTCGCCCCGAACGAGCTGTTCACCTACGAGGCGCTCGGCCTGGCCGGCGAGGGTGAGGCGCACCTGCTGGTCGACAACGACGACACCACCTACGGCGGCCGCTGGGTGGTGAACCCGTCCGGCGGCCTCATCTCCAAGGGCCACCCCCTCGGTGCCACCGGCCTCGCCCAGTGCGCCGAGCTCACGTGGCAACTCCGCGGCGAGGCCGGCGCCCGCCAGGTGGACGGCGCGGCCGTGGCCCTCCAGCACAACATCGGACTCGGCGGCGCCGTCGTCGTGACCGCTTACCAGCCCGCCGACCGCGGTGGCCTGCTGTGACCCCGCTGTCGTTCGGAGACGCCGAAGGCCAGCCGGTCGCCTGCTACGACGCCACGGTCGTGCCCCATGCCGCCTCGCGGATGCGCGAGGTTCCCGCCCTGATGGCGGAGACCCTGGAAGAGATCCGGCGTGACTACTTCGACGTGCGGGCCGGGGACGCCGGCGCGATCGTCGCGGTCCTGGTCAGGCCGGTCCAGAAGGACGCGGACCACGGGCTGGTCTTCGTGGCCGCCGGCGGGCCGCTCGGTGGTTGTGGTGAGGCGAGCATGTTCGCCGCGATGCATCTTCTCGGGTCCCGGCCCGAGGTGAGGTTCGAGACGGGCGCGGGCGTGATCACCGCTCGGTCTTCAGGGGAGGCCGGCATCGCCCTCAGCATGCCGCCGGGCTCCTCCCGGGTCGACGTCGCCGACGTCCCCTACGAGGGCAGGCGACTCCAGGTCCGTACCGTGGCGGCCGGAGGCAACGTCTTCGCCGCGGTCTCCGCGGCCGAGCTGGCGCTGGAGATCTCCACCGCGGAGGCGCACGCTCTCACCGAGCGTGGCTCGGCTCTCCTCAGAGCCCTGCGCGCGGGCACGCCCGGCCTGGCGCGACCGAACATGCTCCTGCTCACCACACCGGTGCACGCCGCGCGCACGACGAGCGCGGTGATCTGGGGCGACGCGATCCTGAACAGGGGACCGTGCGGGACCGGCACGTGTGCTCGCTACCTCCTGGCGGTCGAGGACGGCGACGTGGTTCCGGGCAGCCGGCTGGCACACGTGAGCCCGTTCGGCAACGCCTTCACGGCGAGTTCCGCCGACGATGATCTGCGCGGCTCACCGGACCGGCCGATCCAGATCGAGATCTCAGGCCGGGTGACCGTGACCGGATCAGGCGGCGAGCCGTCAGGGCGCCCGCCGGGCGGGACTTCCCTCGTCGGCTGACACCGATCGCAGCCCCAGCAAGGTCGCGATCTTGAGGCCGAGATGGAAGGCCAGCCGGTCCTCGCCGTTCGACAGCTGGGCACCCGTCAGCTCCTCGATGCGCTGGAGCCGGTAGTAGAGGGTGGTCCGGTGAACGTACAACTGCTCGGCGGTCGCCGGCCCGTCGCCCGCGTTCTCGAGATACGCCTCAAGTGTGTCGACCAGTTGTTTGCCCTTGGCGCCCGATCTCAGGAGATCGAGGAGTCCCCGCGGCACGCTTGAGGCACTCAGCTCCTCCTCCGGGACGCGGGCGAGTAAGCCGTACACACCGAGCTGGCCGGCTCGCACGATCGTGCCCAGGCCGCCGACGCGGCGGGCGACCCGCGCCGCCCTTTCGGCATCGCGATGGGAGCGGTAGGCGTCGGCGAGATCGTCGACGACCTCGCCGACCCCGATCAACGGGGTCGTGCCCGGCAGGTCGCGAACCAGGTCCGCGAGCAGATCCTGGCAGAGGCGCTCCCGTGCGTGCCCGCTGATCAGCGGATCCTTGTCGGAGAGCACCAGGAGCCCGTGGTCGCGCCGGGCCAGACCCAGGTGCCGCCGTTCGCTGA
The DNA here is from genome assembly GCF_053592075.1 of Nonomuraea sp. NPDC002799. Taxonomy (NCBI): domain Bacteria; kingdom Bacillati; phylum Actinomycetota; class Actinomycetes; order Streptosporangiales; family Streptosporangiaceae; genus Nonomuraea; species Nonomuraea sp. NPDC002799. Next base: position 12,945 of record NZ_JBSFVA010000025.1, on the reverse strand, counting down.
GCCTGCGGCCGGTGCCGTCGAGCCGGCCCTCCAGCGCGCTGCGCTCCTCGTCCGACATCGCTCTGCGGCCCGCGTGGAGGGAGACGACGAGGACGAACAGCGGCTCGTTCGGCACGAAGAGCTCGGCCTCCAGCAACTTCTCCGCCGCCGCACGCCGCGCGGCTGCTTCGGCGGCGAAGATCAGCTCGGTCGCCAGCTCCCTGACCTGGGCTCGGTGCAGCTCACCGGCCAGCCGCTCGCGCTGCATGACCACCGCGAGACTGTCGGCCGCGCCGAGTGCGGTGGCGAATTCGTCGTCGGAGAGCTCGGTCTCACCTTCCAGGATCCACAGGAACCCGACCAGCAGCCCGTTGCGCCGGATAGGAAGGCACAAGCGCTGCTCGGTCCCGCCGATGCCCTCGTTGAGCGGAGGACGCAAGGGCCCTCGAGCGTTGAAGGCACCGGCGGAGCGGAGCCACGCGGCCACCTCGGGAGGCAAATCCTTTCGCAGGATCGTCTGCTGCCGGAGCAGGTCGATCGGTTCGTAGACGTGCGAGGAGAACGCGATCTGGTGCATCGTCGGGTCGTCGACGGACACGTTGCGCTTCAGGCTGTGGCCGAGAGCGTCAGTCAGATGCTGGAGTTCGGACGCCATGGTCAGCATGTTATCCGTGCCGCTCGGCGTCAAAGCTGACGATCAAGCTCCCCTCCGGCGGCCCCGCGAGCCATGCTCAGACCCCGGACCGGTTCTCGCCCCATCCCACGAGGTGGCCGGGAACGGGCATGTCCGCCGGCACGTGGTCGTCCGGCACCGGGGAGCCGGCGACGACCCTGAGCGGGATCTGACCTGCCCAGACCGGCCAGGAGCGGTCGGCGTCGGCGTCATTGGCATCGCCGGTGCGCACCTTGGCCGACGCCTCGGTGATCGGGACCGAGACGAGGAGCACGGACCGCAGCTCGGCGTCGGTGAGCGGACGAAGGAACGGGAGCCGGCCCGGAGCCCACTTGTCGATGAGCGCGTGCATCCGCGGCAGCACCTCGTCCGGATCTTCGACGGCTCGTCCCTCACCCATGACGACGGCGGATCGATAGTTGACCGAGTTCTGGAGAACGCTGCGTCCCAGGACGACCGAGTCGATCATCGTGGCCTCGATGCACACGGGGATCCCTGCCGCGACCTTGTTCATCATGCGGTTCTGCCGCGCACCATGGATCAGCAGCTCGTCACCGATCCTGACGTGCAAGGTCGGCAGGACGACCGGATCCCCGTCGTCCACGAAGGCCACGTGGCACAGCAGCGCGTCGTCGAAGATCGAGCGAACAAGGTCCAGGTCATACGAGCCGCGCGCGGGACGTCGCCGGATCTTGACCCGCTCGCTGACCGGGGCGGGTTTCTGGGTCTTCGGCCTTCGTTCAGTCATGGCTTAGATGCTTCCTGAACCGGGGCCGCGGCTCTAACGACGAGCGTCGGAAACTTCGGTGCGTCTCCTCGACCCACGACGCAAGTCAAGGCGATGCAGCCGCTCTACGTTCAGGTGACCAGTCGTTCCGTCTGACAAAGGATCTTGATGATCGGTTTCGTTGGCGCAGGCAACATGGCCGCTGCGATCGCCCGTGGGTTCGGTGAGCCGATCTACGCCACGGACGCGGGATCCGGGCGGGCGACGGCTCTCGTGGCCGAGCTGGGCGGAGGGGTCATGCCCACCAACGCCGACCTCTTCCGGCACTCCGCGACGATCTTCCTCGGCCATCGTCCCGACCAGCTGGCGGCTGTCGCCGAGGGCATCGACGCGACGGGGAAGACGGTGATCTCGATGATGGGCCCCACCACCGTCGCGTCGCTCCGGAGCGCGTACCCCGGCGCCACGGTCGTGCGGATCATGCCCAACACCCCGGTCGAGGTCCGCAGAGGCGTGATCGCCGTGGCCGCGGGCGGCGAGTGCGCGGTCGGCCTCCTGTCCAGACTCGGCAAGGTGGTGGTGCTTCCCGAGCACCAGATGGACCTGGCCACCGCGACGGCCGGGGTCATGCCCGCCTACATCGCCGTCCTGGCCGAGGCCGCGATCGACGCCGCGGTCTGCCACGGTCTCGACCTCGGGAACGCGACGACCATGTTCCTGGAGACGATGGCCGGCACGGCCGAACTCCTGATCAAACGGAACGGCGACACCCTCGCCGTCCGCCGGGAGGTGGGCACACCGGGGGAGTCGACCGTGCGAGGCGTCGCCGCCCTTGAGCGCAACAACGTCCGTACCGCGTTCATGGACGCCTACCACGATGTCCTGACCCGCTTGACCCGGCCGTACACGGGCGGCTCCGTGGTCGCGGACTAGGACAAAGGTCAAACCGATGGCCGTCGTAGGGTGACCGGCCCGGCCGGCACCGCGGAGCAGGCCAGCACCGCCCGCGCATGCGGCGGCAGTGCCGGATCGACGAGATACGAGACCTCTCCCCGCACCACGTCGAGCACGCAGGTGCCGCAGGCGCCGGACCGGCAGGAGTAGGGCACCGGTACCCCATGCTGCTCGGCCAGCTCAAGGAGCGTGCCATCGGCGTTCGTCCAGGTCGCCGTCGTGCCGTCGGGAAGGTAGGTCACCGGGTGCGGGCCCGGACTCGGCGCGGGCCGCCGGACGGGCGGGTCGGTCGCCGGGGAGAGGAACGGGTCGGCATGGAGACGATCCGCGTCGACCCCGGCCGCCCGGAGGGCTCGGGACACCGTGTCCACGAAGCCGGTCGAGCCGCACACCAGCGCCTGCGCGTCGGCGTGGCGGTCGCCGGGCAGGACGTCGAGGAGGTCGCGCGGGGTGGGACGTCGCGCGGCCGCGCCCGCCGGGCGGGTCTCGAAGAGCGTGGCCGTCCCGCCGGATCGCCGGGCGTGCTCGGCGACCTCGGGCCACAGCGCCGCACTCTCCTTGTCGGCGTCGACGTGCAGCACGGAGACCGGGCGGCGGTCGGCGGTCGCCACCAGCTGCCGCAACACCGCGGCCACGGGGGTGATGCCGATGCCGGCGCTGACCAGGTACAACGGCCGCTGCTCCCGGGAGAGCGCCGGAGCCCCGTACGGACCCGAGACGAGCAGGCGGTCGCCGGCGGCCAGCGCCGCGAGGCGCCGCGACACCTCTCCGCGCAGACGCACCGTGATCCGGAGCCGGTCGTCCCGCAGGCCGGAGACGCTGTAGGCACGCCAGGTCAGCCCGCCGTCCGCGGTGGGCAGGTGCACCCGGACATGCTGGCCGGCCGGCACCGGCAGCAGGTAGGGGTCGCGGAGCCACAAGCTGACCGTCCGGGCGTCCTCGCGGACCGTCTCGACGACTTCGTTCTCCCGCGGCCAGGTCCGCGTCGCCTCATGGCGTTCCCGCAGCCCGTCGAGGAGCCGGGTCGGGTCGGGCCGGTCACCCACGACCACCGTAGCGCCGGCCCGAAGCCGGGTGGGCTCGGCCACGCGCGCGTAGACACCCAGGTGCGGGTGGCCGACGGCTCGGGCGAGCATGGAGGGGAGCTCGAGGTCCCGCTCCCCGGTGCCCGGGTTCGCCGACGTCGCGCGGCAGCGCTGGATGGGGCGGATCACCTCGACCTCGCAGTCGCCGAGCCGGATCCGCCGGCCCACCCAGGACAACTCGGCGAACGCGGGCAGGCCGTCGAGGTGGACGTTGGCGCGGAACCGCCGGGTGTCGAGCGCGCAGCCGGTGAGTCGTTCGAGCGCGCGCACCGAGGCCAGATTGAGCAGGGACAGTTCGGTGTCCGGGAGGTCCCACAGGCCCGACGCGTCGGCGTGGACGAGGCGCAGCCCAGGGTCGCCGAACCACTGGCGCAGGACGGCCTCCTGGTCTTCCTGAGGCTGGTCCGAACGCACCGGCGGCCCGTCCGGGTGGGCGCGGTGGCGGAGCTCGACCACGCCGGCCCCGAGCATCGTCACCGTGACCTGCGTCATGTCCGGATCGCGCGCCACCTGCATGAAGGCCGATCGCGGCCGCCACGCCGTCCGGGGCGGCACGGGCTGGTCGCCGCGCGCGATCGCGAGTGAACGGTCGTGCGGCACGCCGGTGCCCGGCAGGACGCCGACCTCACCGGCCGGCACGCCCACGGCGCCCTTGACCGGGTACACCCACAACGAGTCGACGACTCCGGCCGGTGCTTCGGCGGACACGCGGGCCCGGGAGCTCTGTGTGGTCATGGGATCAAGGCCGGCCGAGCTGGTCGCGATAGACGGGCACCCGGTGCTCGCGGAGCGCGGCGACGGCCTCCTTGGCGTCGGGCTCGGCGGCGAGACGCCCGGTCATCCGCTGCTCGAACTCGTAGCCGGACTTCAGGTCCATGAACTCGATGGTGTTCAACGCCTCCTTGGCATGGCGCAGCGCGGCCAGGCTGTGCCGCGTCATCTTCCCGGTCAGGCCGAGCGCCGTTTCGAGCACGTCGTCGTCCGGGACGACCTGCAGCACGGACCCGAACCGGACGAGATCGGCGGCGGGCCACGGGTCGGCCGTGAAGTACATCGCCCGCATGATCGGTTGCGGAATCAGGCGGGCGAGGTGAGCGGCTCCGCCCATCACGCCGACGCTCACCTCGGGCGTCCCGAAACGAGCGCTCTCACCGGCCACGACCACGTCGCAACTCGCGGCGATCGCCAGACCGGTGCCGAGCGCGGCCCCCCGGACCGCGCCGACCACCGGGACCGGGCAGTCGTAGATCGACGCGAAGGCGTCCCGGACCAGCCGCATGCGTCCTGCGGCGTTGGCCTCGGTCAGCGTGAGGAACTCCGCCAGCTCGTTCCCCGCGCAGAAGTGCTTGACGGCGCTGGTGAGCACGACCGCCTTCACCCCCGGCAGTACTTCGTCGAACCGCCCGAAAAGGTCGCGGATCTCCTCGTACATGCTCAGGTTGACCGCGTTGACCGGTGGTTTGTTCATCGTCACGACGGTGGTCGCGCCGTGTTCCCGGAGGGACAGGTACTGGTAGGACATTCGATCCTCCCGATCAGGTGGCCGGGCAGATGGGCAGCACCACGTGCGAGGGGTGCGGCGCGTCCCGGTGGACGGTCTGTGTCGCCGCGATCGGATCTCCTGGCGCGCCACCCAGGTTGGTGTTCCGGTCGAACCGCGGGAAGTCGGCGGAGCTGACGTCGACGCGGATGCGATGGCCGGCCTTGAACCTGTTCGCGGTGACCCACATGTCGATCTCCAGGGGGTAGATCTCCCCGGGCACGAGAGGTTCGGCGCCGCGGTCGAGGTCGCGATACCTCGTGCGCAGCAGGCCGTTCTGCAACTGGACGGCCCGCCCGTCCGGGGAGACATCGCTCAGCCGCGCGGCGAAGTCGGTGTCCACCGCGGTCGAGCTCGCGTAGAGCACCATGCGCAGTTTGCCCACGACGTCGACGTCGTGCGCCAACGGCTCCGTCGTGTAGGTGAGGACGTCGCCGCGCTGCTGGACCGCGCTGACGTCCACGCTTCCCGGCGGATAGACCCAGGAGACGATGCTGCCGCCCACGGTCGGGGTCGGGTCGAGCGGGTCGTAGACGTAGTGGTCAGCGGCCTGCCGCTCCTGCGGGGCCGCGGTGCTCAGCGTCCCGCCGGCGCCCAGGTAGAACGGCGTGTCCTCGGCCTCGGGAAGCGGCCAGTCGTCCGCGCCGCGCCATTCGTTGGCGCCCATGAGGTAGTAGATGACGCGCGGCCAGTCGTCGATCGACCCCTCCCGCACGGTCTGGTACCAGCGCAGCGTGAAGTCGACGTTGGACCAGTGGTTGTGCTGCAGCTCCGGGTGCTCCCCCATGCCTTCCTTGTAGCCGGGGAGGTTGTGCGCGGACGGGGTGATGACGATCCGGGCCTGGGAACGCAGCGGTTCGGGCGCGTGTTCGCGCAGGAGCTCCCAGGTGGCCAGCGCGTCGTTGATGTACCAGTCGTACCAGCCGGTGCGCAACAGCGGGATCGCCTGGAATTCGGCGACCTGCCGCGCGGGGTCGACGGCGGGCAACGTGTGCCGGTCGATCGAGATGCCTTGGCCGAAGAGGGGCCCCATCTGCTCGACGTCGAGGAAGGTGATGTGGGGTGACCCTGTGACACCCCGGATGAAGTCGGCCCGTTCCGCGCACGTCAACGAGCAGTAGTGCGCCCACAACCAGGCCCGCGCCTCGACCGGGGGCAGGCCCTTGAGCGCGGGGAACGACTCCGCCAGCTCCGCCAGCGACGGACTGACGAACGGCTCGTTGAACAAGCCCGTCGACAGGGTCTCGTCCAGCATCATCGACTCGAGCTGCCAGAACGGGACGTCCGACTTGTCCGTACCGTGGCCGATCGAGCGCGCGAGGGCGTTGACCATCATGTGGTGCGACGCCGTCTTGACGCCCACCCCGATGCCGCTGACCTCCGGAAGGATCGTGGTCATCTTCGGGTGTGTCGCCATCGGCCACTGCACCTGACCGACGTACGAGCCGCCGACGGAGCCGATGAACCCGTCGCACCAGTCCTGGGCGCTGACCCACTCGACGAAGTCGTAGCCGTCCTGGGGCTCGAACATGTAGAAGTCGTGGTCCTCGGCATCACTGTCACCCGTGCCGCGCAGGTCCTGCACCGCCACGAGATAGCCCCGGCGGGCGAACGCGATGAAGACCGACACCAGCCGGTCGGAGTCGCGACCGTAGGGCGTGCGCACCGCGACCACGGGGGCGGGCAGCTCCGGGGGCAGGTACAGATCGGTGGCGAGCCGGACGCCGTCCCGCATCGTCACGAACACCGTCTCGATCGTGATGTCGGCCGCGGCGAAGGCGGTCGGCGTGCGCGGCTCCCTGCTCATCAGCAGGTATTGGAGGTCATCTGACACGGTCACTTGGTCGGCCTTCCCATCACTTCACGGAGGACGCGTAACACGTTCTCGCCGAGCACCTTGCGAATGTCCGACTCCTCGAACCCGCGGCGCACCATCACCTCGGTGATCTTCGGCAGGTCTGAGGGGCGGGAGATCTCGGCCGGCACGTACGCATGGCCGTCGGTCGGGGGAGCCCAGGTGCCGAGCCAGCCACCGAGCACGTTCTGGTAGTAGTCGTCGATGAAATCCGGTCCCAGCCCCACGTGGTCGATGCCGGCCACGTCGATGACGCGCTCGATGTGGTCGACGACGCGATCGGCCGACGGGCTGGCCGGGTCGATGAAGAACGGAATGGCGGCCGCGACGCCGATGACCCCGCCGAGCTCGGCGATCGCCTTGATCTGCGCATCGCCGAGGTTGCGGTGGCTGTCGGCGATGCCCAGGCATGCCGAGTGCGTGGCCAGGAACGGCCGCGTCGCCAGGGAGAGCACATCCTCGACGCCGGCGATCCCGAGATGGCTGATGTCGAAGACGATGCCCAGCTCCTCCATCTCGCGCAGCGCGGTGATGCCCGCCGGAGTCAGGCGGCCGCGCGAGGTCGTGTCCAGGCCGCTGCCGTCGGCCAGGAAGGTGCGGCCGAAGTGCGCCACGGAGATCACCCGGACCCCCACCCGTGCCATGGTGCGCACCAGCGCGGGGTCCTGCCCGACGGCATGGGCGCCCTCCAGGGCGATGATCAGGGCGATGCGCCCGGACGCGGTGGCGGCGTCGACGTCGGCGCCGGTCAGGCACACCGCCACGTCGTCGCTGTGTTCGGCGGCGAGTTCATGGATCCGCTCGACCAGCAGCAGCGTCCGGCGCAGAGCCCCCTCGGACTGGAACCGATCTTCGATGCAGATGGGCAGCACCTGCACGTCGACGCCCCCGGCACGTAGCTCCGGCAGCCAGAATCGGGCGAAATGGTCAGGTTGTTCCCGCCGGTCGAAGTGGTCCACCAGCAGGATCAGGTCGTTGTGCGTGTCGACCACGACAGCGTCGCCGTGCAGTCGATGGGGATCGGTCATCGTGCTAGCTCCTCGCGTGCAGGTTCGCCAGGTGGACGTCTTGGAGCCGGGGGAGGGTCAGGACAGGGCCGCCGGGTCGTTGTCGCCGCCGCACACGATCACGACGACGCGTTCCTTCACAACGATCGGGCGATGAGGTCCTTCATGACCTCGTTGGTTCCGCCGTAGATCTTCTGGGCGCGCGCGTCGGCGTACAGGCGGGAGATGAGGTATTCCCGCATGTAGCCGTACCCGCCGAAAAGCTGCAGACATCGATCGGTGACATCGCACTGGTTCTGGGTCAGCCACCACTTCGCCATCGACGCGGTCGCGGGATCGAGGGTGCCGGCGATGAACTTCTCGACGCAGTCGTCCAGGAAGACCCGGGACGTCCGTACGACCGTCGCCAGCTCCGCGAGCTCGAACTTGACGTGTTGCATGGCGAACAGCGGCGCGCCGAAGACTTCGCGGGTCTTCGTGTACGCGATGGCCTCCTCCAGCGCGCGTTCCATGGCCGCCACCGCGTTGAGGGCGATGACCAGGCGCTCCCGGGGAAGGTCGCGCATCATCATCCCGAAGCCCGCGCCCTCCTCGCCCAGCAGGTTCGCCGCCGGCACCGGCACGTCGTCGAAGAACAGCTCCGAGGTGTCCTGGCCGTGCATGCCCAGCTTGTCGAGCACCCGCCCACGCCGGAATCCCGGCGCGTCCGCCGTTTCCAGGACCAGCAAGGAGATCCCGTTGCGGCCCGCCGCCGGATCCGTCTTGGCGACGACGATGATGAGATCGCATTGCGCACCGTTGCTGATGAACGTCTTGGACCCGTTGAGCAGGTAGTGGTCACCACTGCGGGTGGCACGGGTCCTGACGTTCTTGAGGTCGGTGCCGGCACCGGGTTCGCTCATGCCGACGGCGCCGATGATGTCACCGGTCGCCATCCCAGGCAGCCAGCGCGCCTTCTGCTCCTCGGAGCCGTAGGCGACGAGGTAAGGGGCGACCACCCCGCTGTGCACCGAGTTGCCGAGCCCGGTGTCCCCGGAACGTGCCTGCTCGCTGAACACGACGGCGTCGTGCGCGAACGTGCCGCCTCCTCCTCCGTACTCCTCGGGCACCTCGCAGCAGAGCAGTCCGAGCGCCCCTGCCTTGCGCCATACCTCCCGGTCCACGTACTTCTGCCGGTCAAAGCGTTCCAAGTGCGGGACGATCTCGGTCTGGAAGAAGTCGCGGGCGAGTGCGCCCAGCGCGACCCCCTCGTCATCGACCCAGCGCGGCCGTGTGACGGTTGCGGTGCTCATCGATTCTTCTCCTGCCGAATGCGGTCAGTTCACGGCTCGGTCGTGCTCGTCCCAGAAGCGTGCTCGCAGGTGCTTCTTGTCGACCTTGCCCAGGGGCGTGAGCGGCAGGGCGTCCAGGAACTCCAGACGCTTCGGGGCGTGCACAGGGCCCTTGAGTTCGCGGACGAGGGCGATGAGCTCCTCGGGCGTCACGGTCGCACCCCGGGTTCTGACGACGAAGGCCGTCACCGCTTCGCCCCACTTCGGGTCCGGCACTCCGATGACCGCCGCCGCCGCGACCTCCGGATGCGTCACCACGGCGTCCTCGACTTCGCGCGGATAGACGTTGAACCCGCCGGTGATCACCATGTCCTTCTTGCGATCGGTGAGGTAGAGGAAGTTCTCCTCGTCCAGGTAACCGACGTCGCCGGTGTGCAGCCATCCGTTCCGCAGCGTCTCCGCGGTCAGCTCGGGCTGCTTCCAGTAACCGTCCATGACCAGCGGGCCGCGGACGCAGACCTCTCCCCGCTCGCCGACTCCGCAGGGCTGGTCGTCGTCGTCGAGAACGGCGACGTCCAGCGTCGGGTGCGGCTTTCCGCAGGAGGCGAGCAGCTGGGGCCGCCGCAGGTCATGGTCCTCCTTGCTGAGGCACGTGACGGTGTTCGGCGCCTCGCTCTGCCCGAAGAACTGCACGAACACGGGTCCGAACACATCGAGAGCCTGCTCGAGCCGGTCGGGTGACATCGGCGCCGCGCCGTAGAGGATCGTCCGCAGGCTCGACAGATCCGCGGGGTGCTCGGCGAGGTGGTCGAGCAGCACGTAGATCATGCTCGGCACGAGGAACGTCGCCGTGATCCGGTGTCTCTGGACGATCTCGCAGAACTCCGCGGGATCGAAGCCCTTGGTGAGCACCACACTTCCGCCCTGATGGAACACCGGCGGCACGATGCCCGCGAGCGCATGGGTCAACGGCGTCGAGCCCAGGAACCGGAGCTCGGCGGGGAACTGCCAGTGCGCCACGCTGAGGTAGAGGTGCGTGACCAGCGAACGATGGGGGAGCATCACGCCCTTGGGCCGGCCGGTGGTCCCGCCGGTGTATCCGAGCAACGCGATGTCGGACTCGCGCGCCAGCGCGGGGATGGGCCGGTCGGTGTCCGGGCCCGCCAGGACGTCGGACGCCGATCCGCCGCCGATGTGCAGCACCTGCGGACCCGCTGCCAGCTCGGCCGCGAGAGCCGCGCCGTGTTCGGCGTACTGCGACCCGTCGGCGACGATCGTCGTGATCTCGGCGTCGGCGCAGACGGTGACGTGGTCCGCCAAGGAGCCCATCGGATGCAACGGGGTGTACCGCGCGCCCAGCGACATCGCGGCGATCAGCGTGGCGAACGCCTCGGGCCGGTTGGGGGCGAGCATGGCCACACCGTCCCCCGGCTGTACCCCGGCGTCCCGCATGGCGAACGCGATCCGTGCGATCAGCCGGCGCAGCTGTTCGTAGGACAGGTCACCGGCCGGGGTGATGAACGCGACGCGGTCCGGATGGTTCTGGAGTGAGCGCGAGACCATGTCGACGAAGGTCGGCCGACGATAGACGTCTGTCATATGAGCTGTCACTGCTCCTGTCTTGCCCGTCTCTTGATGCGGCGCAGCTCGGCCTCGAACCCGTCGAGCAGGCAGCGGAAACCGAACATGAACTGCGCCTCCGGGTCCACGGCGAGCACGTCGCCGAGGCGGCGTAGCGGCGAGTCCGCCGGTGTGTCCTCGTGCACGAACGTGTTGACCACCTGGTGGGCGAATTCCTCGCCGCCGCCGCGGAACCTCGAGATCTCCCAGGCCATGGCGCCGAGGAGGTAGTTGCGGAGCGACATGTACCCGCGGATCGACGAGTCGTCGTCGAAGCCGGCCTTGTGCAGCAGATCGATGATGTCGAGCCCGACGGCGGCCGCGCCCGGCCCGCGGACGGAGTTCTCCAGGTGGATCTCGACCAGGGCCGGGTGCCGCAACGTGTTGCGCCGGGACTCCAGCCCGAACTCCTCGAGACGCACCCGCCAGGGCCGTCCGTCCTGAGCGATGCGCGGGGACTCCGACAGTGCGAGGTCGACCACGGCGTCCAGCAGTTCCTGCTTGTCGTTCAGGTGCCGGTAGAGCGACATCGGGCTGCCACCCAGCGCGTCGGCCACGCGGGCCATCGTGACGCCGCTGAGACCGTCGCGATCCGCGATCGCGAGCGCGGCGGCGACCACCGTCTCTCGGTCGAGTGCGCCGCGCGGCAACCGCTCCGACTTCCGCACCTTCGGTTCTGACGTCAAGGCGTATGTCCTCCTGTTCGGCCGGCGGGGCAGCGCTCTTGTGCAGCTTTGCGTACGAGCATAGTGTATGTCCATACCCAGACTAATGGTTCGGACGGGAAAAGTCTCCATCATCCGTCGAGACCGGGTGAGCGCGTCCGCGATTCCCTGACACCGGACGAGTGATTTCCCTCCAGACCTCCTCGACACGCATGCTGAAGGAGCACTCTGCCCATGACCGCCAGCCTCTGGCTTCACGGCGCCACTCTCATCACCGCGACCGGGCGCGACCCCGAAGCTGCCGGGCTCCTCATCGAATCCGGGAGAATCGCGCAGATCGGCGGCTCCGCCCCGCCCGGCGCCGAAGTCGTCGACTGCACCGGCCTCACCGTGACGCCCGGCCTGATCGACGCGCACGTTCACATGGGTCTGGCCAGCCGGCTCGAGGCGAGCGTCGGGTTCGGCATGTCCGTCGCGGAGATCGCCGCCGACATGTTCGCCAATTGCGCCCAGACCCTGCGCACGGGTTTCACCACGGTGCGAGACTGCGGGGGCATCGACGCCGGCCTCGCCCGCGTCGTCGCGTCTGGCAAGGTCGCCGGGCCCCGGATCGTGCAGTGCGGCCCCATCCATTGCCAGACCGGAGGACACGGCCAATACGCCTCCGAGTGGGAGCCCTCCGAGATGTGGCGCGGCCGGGTGGTTCCCGGCCTGCGGACATTGGCCACGCTTTCGGACGGGCCCGATGAGATGCGAAAGAACGTGCGCGAATCCTTCCGGGGCGGTGCCGAGTTCCTCAAGCTGTGCGTCACCGGTGGCGTCATCTCCCATCACGACAAGCTGACCGACACCCAGTTCAGCGTCGAGGAGATCGCCGTGGCCGTCGCCGAGGCCGCGGCCCGGGGCACCTACGTGACCGTCCACGCCCACAACGTCGAAGGCATCCGCAACGCCGTCCGGGCCGGCGTGCGCTGCGTGGAACACGGCACCGGCATCGACGACGAGACGGCCGCGCTCATGGCCGACCGCCACGTCTCCCTCGTGCCCACACTCGCCGCCGTCGAGGCGGTGATCTCGAACGTCGACGGGCTCGGCCTGCCCCGTCATTTCGCCGAGCGGGCGGCGCGGGTGCGCGACGCGATGATCGACGGATTGCGCGCCGCCAAGGCCGCCGGCGTCCGCGTCGGACTCGGGTCGGACCTCATCGGGCCCGACCAGAGCCGCCGGGGTGCGGAGCTGACCCTGCGGGCAGCGGTCGAGTCACCCATGGAGGCCCTGATCGCGGCCACGCGCGTCAACGCCGGCCTCCTCGGGCTGGACGGCGAGATCGGCACCCTTGAGGTCGGGAAGCAGGCGGACATCGTCGCGTTCGCGGAGAACCCCCTGGAGAACCCCGCCCTGTTCGCCGAGCCGGACAACGTCGTGCTCGTGCTGCAGCACGGCGTGGTCGCGAAGGACGTACGAACGTCCTGATGTCCTCGTCCCTTCCTCCGACTTCCCGACGAAGCTGATCTCCGGAATGCTGTAGATCCCGATGGGCGGCAGCTCGCGCACGTCCTCGACCGGCTC
>NZ_JBSFVA010000024.1:0-150686 GCF_053592075.1 Nonomuraea sp. NPDC002799 | reverse complement strand
GCGTTCTGATGCCGAAGCACCAGCAGTTCCGCCTCCTTGGAGACGCTCCTTCGGAGCAGCAGCGCGGGCAAAGACAGCAAGCGCCGGGCGACGGCGTACACCGTAGGCAGGATCACGAATCATGATCTCAGGCGACCCGGACCGGTCACTCGGTGCCGCTGAGCCCTTCCGCTCACCGGACGAAGGGCTCTGCGCTGGAGGTGATTCGAGTTATTGAGCCTCACAGGATGCCGGTCTTGACGATGGCGATGCCTTCGCCTTCGAAGACCGCGTCGAATGCGGCCGTGTACCTGCTGTCGCGGTCCCGGACCAGGTACTTCGCTGTGGCGCCGGCGTTTCTCGGGGGTTAGTCGGTGGTCCAGTCCCAGTTGGTGATCGTGGTGCGCATCAGTCGGGCGGCGGTGGACAGGTGGCTGTCGGCGCCCCAGTAGAGGGTGACTGCCCGACGGCAGTCGGGGCTGTCGACGGCGATCCAGGTGGCTGGAGGAGGCGCGGCGCTGCGGTGGGCCAAGCGGCGGGCGACGGAGGGGATGAGACCAACGCCGAGTCCGGCGACGATCAGGTCCGCGATGGCGCTGTGCTCGTCGGTCTCGCAGACGATCTTTGGGGTGAGGTCTCGTGCGGCGAAGAGCCGATCGAGTAGTCCGCGTAGCCAGTGCCCTTTGCGGGCGGTGATGAAGGGCTGGTCGGCGAGTTCGTCGATGCTCACAGACGTACGGCCCGCCAGCGGGTGATCGAGTGGCGTGCCTACTCCAACGGCCTCTTCGAACAGTCGCACGGACTCCAGGCCCTCGGCATGGATCGGCTGCGAGGCGACACACAGATCAACGTTCTGGGCCCGCACGTGGCGGGCCATGTCATCGGCCGGCGACCAGTGGAGCTCGATCTCGATGGTGGGATGGGCTCGCTTGTAGGCCGCCAGCGGCCCGGTGAGCGTGAGGAAGGTTTCCGACGCCAGTCTCACGGTGCCCAAGCCCTCGCTGGTGGCCTCGGCGACGGCTCGTCGTCCCGCATCGAGCTCCCCGAGGGCACGTTCAACGTGATCGCGGAAGAGCTTGCCCGTGTCGTTCAGCCGGAGCCGGCCGCTGCGATCGAACAGTGGTACGCCCAGTTCGCTCTCCAATCGGGCGATGGTCCGGCTCAGCGACGGCTGGGCGACGTGAAGCTCGTCGGCTGCCCGGCTGAGGTGCTCCAGTCGCGCCACCACCAGGAACTGCTTGAGCGAGTTCAGCTCCATCATGCCTCCACGAGCATAACAGCATACCAATATTGATCTTAGACAAGATAACGCTCAAGACATAGTTTCGCATGTGTCAGAAGACAAGATTTCACGGCGGAGGGAAGGACGGGGTAGCGATGCCTACGCGACGCGAGGTAGACGAAGCCAAGATTCGCCGGCAGGTCGACAAGATCGTCGAAGGACTCGGAGCCAAGGATCTCGAGGGCCTGAAGCAGCCTTACGCAAAGGACGTCGTGTCCTTCGACGTCGAGCCACCGCTCCAGCATGTGGGGCTGGAGGCGAAGCTCAAGAACTGGGCGAAGGCGTTCCTGTTCTTCGAGAGTATGACTTATGAGCTCCGAGACTTGACACTCGCCGTGGGCGATGAAGTGGCGTTCGGGCATGCCTTCGCTCGTCTCAGCGGCACCCTGAAGAACGGGACGGCAACGAGCGGTATGTGGGTCAGGGTCACGTATGGCTTCCAGAAGATCGACGGCGATTGGTTGATCACGCATGACCAGGTCTCAGCGCCGATCGACATGAGCGGCAAAGCAGTGGTCGACCTCGAGCCCTGACAGGCCGCGCTCGTCGCCTGGGGCCGAATCGGCCCCTACGGCTGGTGGCCGTGCGACACCTGACCGGGACAAGCCCGGACGGCCCGGTGCTAGCGGCGGAGAGGGAGGGCCGCTCCATGAAGATCAGCAACGATCCGCCCGCCGAAGCGCGGACAGATTCGTCGCGGCAGTGGGCTCGCGTCAGATCCGCAGTACAGCGGGTCACTTTCGCGCGGGTTCCGTCACCGGCGTCGTGCGTGATCGCACATCGAGAACAGAGTTGAGGACGCCCGATGGTTCCGACAGCTAACAGGTTCCGCCCGGCCGTGCCGGCCCGATCCGATGTCACGCATCGGACGACGCTCAGCGGGTGGGTCTTCCGGGCCGTCATCAGCACGCACATGGCGGCGATCGTCGGCCAGCCCGTGTTCGCCGGGGTGTATCTGAGCGGTGACTACGACAGCTTGCGCTGGCACGCGGTCGGCGCCGACATCGTCACCACTCTCGGCTACCTGCAGGTGATCGTGGCGATCATGATCTGGGTACGGCTGCGCCAGGCCCGGCCGTTCCTCGCCACCCTGGCACTGGTGGCGGCCGAGACCGTGCAGTACTTCGCCGGGCTGAACGGCGAGCTGTGGTTGCACATCCCGCTGGGCGTGATGACCGTCGCCGCGCTCGTCGTGCAGTTCATCGCCGCGTGGCGCCGGCCCATCCAGCGGCTCAAACGGGTCAGAACCGTGCGGAAGCCTGAGCAGAGAGAAGTCGACAATGCGTGAGCGACCTGACGATCGATCGGAGCGAGCCCTCGGCATGGCCAGGCGCCGGTTCCTGGGCATCGGCGGGGCGCTCGGGTTGATGGCGAGCACCGGTCTGGGGGCCTCGGCCGCGCTGGCCCGCCGTCCGTCGGTCACCGGTGCCGAGCTGCGCAGCGCCGTGCCGCTGCCGCCCGCGTTCCAGGTGCCTCTGCCGGTTCCGTCCGTACTGGCGCCGGTCAGTACCTCGGGCGGCACCGACCGTTACGAGATCATCCAGCGTGAGGTGACGGCGGAGATTTTGCCGGGTGTCAGGACACCGCTGTGGACGTACGGAGGCGCCTTCCCCGGGCCGACGATCGAGTCACGTCGCGGCCGGCCGGTCACCGTGTCGCACCGCAACGAGCTGCCCGTGCCGACCGTCGTGCACCTGCACGGCGGTCGGACCCCGCCGGCTTCCGACGGGTACCCGACCGACCTCGTCCTTCCCGCGAGCTGGCCCGAGGCCGCCCACGACATACACGACATGGCCGGCATGCGGAGGATGCTCGACCCGCGGGCGGTGCTGAGCAGGCTGAGGCGCGACTACACCTTCCCGCTGGAACAGCGGCCGACACTGCTGTGGTACCACGACCACCGGATGGACTTCACCGCCCCCGCGATCTGGCGAGGGCTGGCGGGGCTGCACATCGTGCGCGACGACGCCGAAGACGCGCTCGGCCTGCCCGCGGGACGGCGCGAGCTGCCCCTCATGATCGCCGACCGGGCGTTCGCCGCCGACGGCGGCCTGGTCTATCCCGCTCTCGACCCCGGCCTGCGGGACCGGCCGGGCGTGCGCGAGCCGTACCTGGCCGGAGTCCTCGGTGACGTGATCCTGGTCAACGGCGCGCCGTGGCCCGTGCACGAGGTCGATGCGGCGCGGTACCGGCTGCGCGTCCTGAACGCCTCCAACGCCCGCCACTACGAACTGGAGGCGGTCACCGACGACGGGCGCGGGCTCGATCTCGTTCAGGTCGGCGCCGATCAGGGGCTGCTCGCGACGCCGGTCACCCACCGGCTGCTGCCGATCGCGCCGGCCGAACGCTACGACGTGATCATCGACTTCGCGGACGTCCCGGTCGGCGGCCGGGTCAGGATCCTCAACCGGCTGGGCTCCGGGCGCACCCGCGACGTGATGGCCTTCCGCATCGCCCGCAAAGCCACCGACGACAGCCGTGTCCCGCGCACGCTCTCCAACGACCTGCCGGCCTGGCGACGGTCGGACGCCGTCAGGGTGCGCGACTTCGCCTTCCGCGCCGGGCAGATGCGAGGCGGGCACGGATGGCTGATCGGCGGCCAACCATTCGACCCCGCCCGCTCCGATGTCACCACCCGCTTCGGCGACGTCGAAATATGGCGGCTGGTCGCTGACGTCCACCATCCCGTCCATCTGCATCTGGTCGGCTTCCGGGTGCTCTCGCGCCGCGGAAGGCCGCCGCTGCCGCACGACGCAGGACTCAAGGACACCGTCTCTCTGCGGCCGGGCGAATCAGTGGAGATCATCACCCGCTTCGACGGCTACCGCGGCCGCTACCTCTTCCACTGCCACAACGCCGAGCACGAGGACATGGGGATGATGGCCAACCTCGAGATCATCTAGGATGACTATGGTGTCGTTGTCGAGAACGACTCTGATCAGCGCCACGCTCACGGCGTCGTTGTACTACTCCCGCTGCTGGTGAGAGGGCCCTGTAGGACTCTGCTGGTTGAACTCGCGCGGTGCCGACCGGTTAGTGTCTGATGACTTCTGTCCTTGATCACGCCTGTGGGAGAAGCCGTCGTGTTCGTCTTGGCCGCGGGATGGACAGGTAGCCATGTCGATGCGACCCTGTGGGGCTCATAAAGAGAATGCGGTGTCTGACCTGCCGGTTCTCGGGTGGTGTCAGCCGGCCACCTGATCAGCTGGCGATCCGGTACTCGTTGATGAGGCCGCCGAGGATGGCTCTGCGGTGGACACCGTGGTCGGCCAGGTCGATGGGAGTGGGCGGTCCTGCTTCGGCTTGCGATGGGGACAACTGCCCGATGCCGCGGTGGGGTCGGATCGTGTTGTAGTGCGCCAGGTAGCGGGTGAGCGTCCGGCGCAGATGCTGCTCGTTGAGGATGAGCATGTTGTCCAGGAGTTCGCGGCCTAGGGTGCCGATGATCCTTTCGCAGTGTGCGCTCGCTTTCGGGGCCTGTGGTGGGCTCTTGAGGACGCGCAGGCCGGCGTCGGCGAAGACCGCGTCGAAGGCTTCGGTGAACTGGCCGCCGCGGTCGCGAATCAGGAACTTCAGCTTCGTCATGATGGATGCGCCGGTGACCCCGGCGAGGGTTCTCCCGGCCATGCGCAAGATGAGAGCCTTGACCGCAGCCGCGGTGGGTGGCCGGCCGGGACGGCGACGGTTGCTGTAGTCCCACTTGTTCGCTACGAGTTCGCGGTGCCAGGCCAGCAACGTGGCCGGTCTGATCGGGAAGATCTCCGCCCATCGGGAGCGGGGTATCAGGTGTGAGAGCGCCGCCAGCCACAGGCGATCGGCCGACTCGTAACGCACCCGCGGGACCTGACGGCGCAGGACCGTGTTCTGATGCCGAAGCACCAGCAGTTCCGCCTCCTTGGAGACGCTCCTTCGTAGCAACAGCCCAGGCACAGACAACAGACGCCGGGTAACGGCGTACACCGTCGACAAGATCACGAAACCTGATCCCAGGCGGCCCGGACCAGCCATCCGGCACCCTGAGCCCTTCCTCCCACCGGACGAAGGGCTCTGCGCTGGGAGTGATTTGAGTTCTTGAGCCCCACAGGCCCGCGGCCCGGCCGCCGCAGGCGGATTCTCACCCGATTCCGAGGTCGGCCATTCTGGTCTTCAGGGCGGCGCGACCAGCTTCGAACGCCGTGTGCAGCAGGGCGCCGTCCGTTTCAAGGCGGCCGATGTAGGGAGCGGAATCGGGCGGGCGGATCGACATGACGGCCGGGCCGGGGGAGACGTTGTCGAGGTCGTGCTGGGCCAGCAGGCGGTCGTCGTCGGCCAGCCGGATGTCCCTGCCCAGAAAGGCGGCTCTTAGCTCGGGGGAGTACCCGTGCAGACCGATGCCCGCGATCAGCCGGCTGCCACGCGATGGCCTGGCCGCTGTGCGTGCCCGGTCCGCCGGTCTGCGCGAGCGCAGCACGAGCACGTGGGTAGCTCCATCCCGCAACGCCTGCCGGAAGGGAATCGACTCCGAGAGCCCGGCGTCGTAGTAGGCGCGTTCGCCGAGGCGGACCGGGCCGCCGGAGAGCAGCGGCAGTGCCGCGGTGGCCCGCAGCGCCAGGCGTAGGCTGACCTCGTCACTCACCTGGTGCCTGAGGTTGACCGCCTCTCCCGTCACCACGTCGGTGGCCAGCAAATGGAACTCGATGGCGCCGGCCAGCACGGAAGCGTAGTCCAGCGGGAAGTCTTTGATGTAGAGCACCTCGACCAGTTGCCGGACGTTCACCAGGGGGCGGCCGCGCAGCACATTGCGTCTGCGGATCAGCGCTCGGGCAAAGGCGGGGTCGGTCCAGCCACGCAGGCCTTCCGGGCGCGAACTCAGCAGCCAGGCGGCGGATATCGCCCCGGCCGAGGCCCCGTAGGCAGCGTCGAACAATGGCAGCAGGCCCAGTTCGCTCAGGGCCAGCGCCATACCTGCCGAGACCGTCCCGCGCATCCCTCCCCCCTCGATGGCCAGGGCGACTCGATGGCCATCGGCGCGGTGGCCGGGCCGGCTGGCGTTCGCCCACCGCTCGGCCAGCACATCGGCGAGCCGGTGACGGTCTGCGGGACTCTTGAGGATGTCCATCGGATTCTCCAGTAAGCAGGTTCCCCAGGTAAGCAGGTCGGCGATGCAGCCGGAGGCCGGTTCGACAGGCATGCCGGCGCAGTCCAAGGACGCGGCAGCGGGGGTTGAGGTTGGCTGGCGACTCACCGCGACGCGGTGTCGAGGCGGGTGCGGATGGCGGCTCTGCTGCGCTCGTAGGCGAGGGGGGCGTCGTGGAGGAGGGAGATGGCGTTGGCGGTCTCCATGAAGGCGATCAGCTCGAAGGCGAGTTGGTCGGGGTCGGTGTCGTCGGTGAGTTCGTGGAGTTGGCGGGCGTCTTCGACGGTGCGGGCCACGAGCCGGTTCCAGTCCAGGCCGGCGACGGCGATGGCATCTCGTACGCGGCCTGGTTGGGCGTCGAACTCGGCGGTGACCGAGAAGAAGAAGCATCCGCCGGGAAAGACTCGGCGCTGTGAATAGCTCAGCCAGCTCTCGCACAGCCGGCGCACGCGGTCCAGGCCGGGCGGGACGGCCAACGCGGGCTGGATGACCTCTTCCATGTAGATACCCATCGCGGTACGGATGGTGGCGAGCTGTAGCTCCTCTTTGGAACCGAAATGGCCGAACAGCCCGCTCTTGCTCATCCCCAGGTTTCCGGCCAGCCGTCCTATCGACAGTCCCTGCAGCCCTTCTCTGGAGGCGATGTCGGCCGCCCGGCGCAGGATCGCGTTCCGTGTCCGGTCATCCCGTGGCCGCCCGACCATCTCTGCTCCATTCTCCGCACGAACGTTCGGTCCACCATAGCGCGACTATGAGTTGCGTGTGATGCGGTGGTGGTTCTGGTTCGCGGACCTCTCCGTCCCGTGCGTGTGCGGGACGGCCGCAGAGCAGGGCATCGATCACGAGGTTGGTGGTGGTGATGGCCAGGGAGAATCCTCGCTGGGGCTACGAGCGTATCCGCGGCGAACTGCGGCATCTGGGCCACCGAGTCAGCAGCGCGACGATCCGCCGTATCCCGAAACGAGCGCGCTTGGGTCCGGCGCCGCGACGGGCCGACGACCGTTGGCGTGATTTCCTCCGCGCCCACACTGCGAGCACGCCGGCTTGTGACTTCTTCACGGTGGACACCGTCACGCTGCGCCGCTTGTCCGTCTTCTTCGTAGTGGAGGTCGGCACCCGGTTCGTGCACGTGCTCGGCGTGACCGCCCACCCTGATGGCGCGTGGGTTGCCCAGCAAGCCCGTAACCTCCTCACCGATCTGAAGGACCGAGCCGGTGCGTTCCGGTTCCTGATCCCGGATCGGGACACGAAGTTCACCAACAGCTTCGATGAGGTCTTCGCAGGCGACGACATTCACGTGCTGAAGATCCCGCCGCGGGCGCCTCGCGCGAACGCCTTCGCCGAGCGATGGGTACGCACCGCCCGCACGGAGTGCACCGACCGATTGCTGATCTTCGGCGAACAGCACCTCCGTATCGTGCTGGCCGAATACGCCGATCATTACAGGGTTCAGTCAGGAAAGAGGCAGGTCAGGACCTTGGGCCTAGTTTTTGACACCCTTCACGACTTGTTCGGTCAGATGATCTCAAACGAGCCGCCGTCACGACGGTCTCTTGCCCGGATACCACGCGTCGCATCAGAGCGTGCAGCATGCATGCGGCCAGGCCACCGACGTCACCACCCGGGCATCCCCGGCCCAGTCGGGACCAACACCATGGCGAGAGCAGGCCTCGCGGCATCGGTAGCCGCGAGGCCCATAGGAATTCCCTATGGCAGCTGCTGATATTTCATCTTTGCCTCTAGTCCTTTTCTGGACATACCGTGAATCGGGTCGACGAGGTGCACACCGCGATTGCTCGAAGATTCGCGCTGTGCCCACGCCGAGCGAATGAGCGAACAATCGAAAGGAATGGCAGCATGACCACGGTCGAGAACAGAGCTGAGCCGCGAGAGCTCAAAGGAAAGCGAGCCCTGGTCACAGGTGGTTCCCGCGGAATCGGAGCGGCCGTCGTGCGCCAGCTCCTGGACGCGGGCGCCGAGGTCTTGGCCACCGCCAGGTCGACCACGTACACGGCGCCGGAGGGAGCCGCCTTCGTGACGGCCGACATCCGGACACAGGCCGGGACGGAGGAGCTGGCCACGGCCGTGCAGGAGACGCTCGGCGGGGTGGACATCCTGGTCCACAACGCGGGTGGTGCGCGGGCCAACGCGGGCGGCAGCGCCATGACGATACCCGCCGAGGACTGGCAGGACGCGCTGGAGCTGAACTTCCTGGCAGCGGTGCGGCTGAACTCGCTGCTGGCACCGGGGATGCGGGAACGGGGGTCGGGGGCGATCGTGCATATCTCCACGGCCGCGCTCCTCCCGCCGGTGCCGGCGTTCGCGCACTACCAGGCGGCGAAGGCGGGGCTGGAGAGCTACAGCCGGGCCCTGGCGGCGGAGCTGGCCCCATTCGGAGTCCGGGTCAACGCCCTGGGCCCCGGAAGGACCGCCACACCCGGCGGCGAGGAGACGCGGAGGCGGTGGGCGAGCGACAACGCGGAATCGGGCGCGACCGCCACACCTCCGCTCGGGCGCGACGGCCGGCCTGACGACATCGCCAACGCGGTGCTGTTCCTCGTGTCCGACCGGGCGAGCTGGCTCACCGGGACCTATTTTTCCGTGGACGGCGGCGAATACCCCAGGAACTGACGCCGGAGGGGAAATACGGCGGCGCACTTTCACATCAGACAACGAAGGAATCATGGCATGGAAAAATACAGCGACAAGAATGTAGTGGTCACCGGTGGCAGCAGCGGCATCGGGCTCGCGATCGCGAAGTTCCTGGCGGACGGCGGAGCCCGCGTGATGATCACCGGCCGTTCTCAGGCCACGCTCGACGCCGCACGGGAGCGGTTGGGCGAGAACGTGGTGGTCTTCCGCGGCGACGTGTCCTCGCTGTCCGACCTGGACGCCCTGGCAGACCGGGTGAAGGCCGAGCTCGGCACGATCGACGCCCTGTTCGTCAACGCGGGCATCACACTCCTCACGCCTTTCGAGTCGACGACCGAGGAGGTGTACGACGAGCTGTTCGCGATCAACGTCAAGGGCGCCTTCTTCACCGTGCAGAAGCTCGCCCCGCTGCTGAACACGGGTGCCGGCGTCGTGCTCACCACCTCGGTCGCCGGCGCCGTCGGCATGCTGGACACCAGTGTCTACGCGGCCGGCAAGGCGGCGGTGCGCTCCCTGGCCCGCAGCTTCTCCCGCGAGTTGCTTCCGCGCAGGATTCGCGTCAACGCGATCAGCCCCGGTCCCATCGACACGGGGATTCTGGAGCGCTCCATGACCAAGGAGGACGCCGAGCAGTTCAAGGCGGAGCGCGTCGCGGACAATCCGATGCGGCGTTTCGGCACCCTCGACGAGATCGCCACCGCGGCCGCGTTCCTCGCCTTCGACGCGACGTACACCGCGGGTGTCGAGCTCGCCGTGGACGGCGGAGTCACCCAGCTCTGACCGGCTCCACGCTCCAGCCACTACGCCTCATGACACGCCGCGGGCCGGATCACCTTCCCCCAGACTGTCCTCGGACCCTCACTGGAACGAGCGATCACGGCCCAGGACGAGCTGTTCGGCGGCATTCACCGCGGCAACCTCATCGTGCGGCTCACCGGCCCCAGCGCCTGACCGGCGAAAGGAGGCGGAGCTGTCCCAGGTCTCCTGACGCAGGAGCTCCAGCAGAGCGGTCGCCGCCGGGCCCGCGTCGGACCGGACCACGGCGATGACAGGCTGGGACACGGCCGGGAACACCGGACGTGCGAGGTGCTCGTAACCGCGGGGCACCGCGGAGGCCGGGACGAGTGTCACCCCCAGGCCGTGGGCGGCCCACCGAACGGCTGTCGCCGTCTGGGAAACGCGGGCGACCGTGGCCGGGGTCAGCCCGTCGTTCCGCGACACCTCCAGCAGCACGCCGTCCAGTGCGCTGTCACGGTCGAACCTGACCCACGGCTCCCCCTCCAGATCGCGCAGCTCGACCCGGTCCGCGGCGAGCCGCCGGTGCCCGGCGCCCAGCACCACGACGAACTCCTCCTCGCCGAGGCGGTGGGCGTCCGCGGGGCTCTGCTCGCACGCGGCCATCAGGGCGAGGTCCAGCGCACCCCTGCGGCACAGCCGATCCAGTTCAGCGGAGCTCGACTCCTCGAAGACGGTGACCTCCAGCCGCGGGAAGCGGCGCCGCAGCACGCTCAGCGCGCCCGGCAGCTGCTGCGTGCCGAATCCCAGCTGCGCCGCCACGACCAGCTCCCCCACCAGGTCATCCGCGCCGGCCCGCGCCGTTGCCCGCGCCCGCCGAGCCGCGTTCACCGCGACCTCCGCCTCCTTCAGGAACGCCCGGCCGACCGCGGTGGGCACCAGTCCGGCCGACGTCCGGGCGAACAGCGTCACGCCGAGGTCACGCTCCAGGTTGCGGATCTGCTGGGACATCGACGGCTGGGCCACTTGCAACAACTCCGCCGCCGCCGTCACCGAGCCCTCCGCCGCGACCGCCAGGGCGTACTCGAACTGGCGAAGGCTCATCGGATCCCATCCCTCCTGGGGTGAAGCGTGGCCCACCCCGCCGTCATCGTGTCCCGAACCACTCACGTCAGCCGGATTCCGCGACCGGCGATGAACGTTTCAGCCCACCCGGCACCCTCGCCTCAACACACTCCCGTCCCGAACCCTTCCCGAAGGTGACGCCGTTCCGTTCTGTCGGAAGCGGCCACAGTGCATCCTCACCGCGATAGGCGATCCGCGGAAATACCTGCCACGAGCTGACCAGGAACGAGGCCTCGGTCACAGCGATGCTCCAAGGCTTCTTCGAAGCCCTGCTCGCCAAGCACCCTTTCACGGTGCGCTGATCCGACCGGCCGCCCTCACCAGAACCAGATCTGACCGGAGGCGCGGCATCGTCTGGCAAGCGGCCACCGCCCGCCTGTTGCCCTGCCTGCTCGACGGCCGCTGCTCCGGGCCGGTGTTCCTCACCGACCGGCGCGCCCGCGTCCCGCTGCCACCGGCCGACGTCGACCCCAGCTCCGGCCGGGCCCGCGTTGGTTCCAGATCACGACGCAACACCCGGCCGACCGTCCCGCAGCAGGCGCGCGAGCAGGCCGCCGAACAGCTCGGCGTCAACCGAGAGCGCGTCGCCACGCTGCGCCGGGCAGCCCAGCAGGAGGCCGATATCCACCTGCTGGGCTGGTCCTGTCCACCACGGCCGTCCCGAGTGAGCACCTAGTCCAGATCCCAGCCCGGGCCCGGATCGGTGCTGTTGCCCCAGGGGGTGCAATCCCACGCAGTGGTCTTGACGCAGCCGCGGAAATAGCGGCCCTCGGTGCCCTCGTTGACCGCCTGCGACGTGACCGAGTCGTACCCGCCGCCAACGGTGGCGTGGCAGTTCTTCACCTCACCCTTGTAGGTCCAGTCCAGGGAGACGGTGTCACCGGCACTGAGCTGGTCACCCCACACCCAGTAGATCCAGCCGTATTGGTTGGTGAGCTTGCGGTACAGGTGGACCCAGCCGTAGCCGCTCGGGCCCGACCTCTTGGCCACCCAGTCGTTGGTTCCGGGGAAGCTGTAGGGCCACAGGTTGCGCCCGCACGACAGATCGGAGGCCTGCGCGTCGGCCGCAGGGGCCAGGGTGGCCATGGCTGTCACCAGGACGACTAGAACGCGTTTGACTCTCATGAAACCTCCGTGGGGTCCGGTGTACTCGGCAATCGTTGATCGGGAGAGGGGCAGCCCGCATCGGAGGCGGCGCTGATCTTCGGTTCTGCTTTCCAACGGATTGACAAGCGCCGGCGCAGAGGTGATCAAGCGTGCGACGCCTGAGGAGGTCCCACCGATCCGTCGGAACGCGTAGCGAAGGCCGGCTTCGCGGCTGATGTGATCAATGCGGTGAGCGCCTAGCCTGCGCAGGTGCCCGCACGGTTGGTGGTCCTGGCTCGTCGGCATTCGCAGCTGGTGGACGTGGTCGTCGCGCTGGGGTTGACCGTCGCGTCGTGGATCTTGTCCCTCATCGATCCGCAGCCTCCGGATCGGCTGCCCGATGCGCTCGGCCTGGGCCTCAGCGCGCTGGTCAACCTGCCGCTGATCTGGCGCCGGCGCATGCCGGTGACGGTGCTGCTGGTCTCCTGCGCCGCCGCCATGGCCTACCACGAGCTGGGCTACCACAACGGGCAGAACAACATGGGGCCGCTGCTGGCCCTGTATTCGGTGGTCGTGCATCGCTCGCCGTGGGCGGCGCTGCCGGGCGGCGCCCTGGTGTTGATCGAGTGGACGCACGCCAACTCGTGGCTGCCCACCGTCTTCTGGTCGGCCCTGATCAACGCGACGTTCGTGGTGGGCCGGATGTTGATCTTCGCCAGCGGCATGCGGCTCTGGCCAAACGCAACCAGCAGCTGGCGGATCTGACCGAGCAGCTACGGATCGAGCAGGAGGCCGCCGCCGGGACGATTCCTGGGAGCCTCCCGCCGATGAGTGATAATGGACCCATGACTTTACGCCCCGCCCGCGCCGGCGACGCGGACGCCATCGCCTGCATCTGGCACCAGGGATGGCGTGACGGACACCTGGGCCACGTCCCCCGCGAGCTCGCCGCCGCTCGCACAGCAGAATCGTTTCACGTGCGGGCGGCGGAGCGGATCAGCGACACAACGGTCGCGGTCGTCGAAGGCACGGTCATGGGTTTCGTCATGGTGGTCGACGACGAGGTCGAGCAGGTTTACGTTGCCGCGCAGCAGCGCGGCACCGGAGTCGCGGCCACGCTCCTCGACAAGGCGACATGCCAGGTCGCGGCGAACGGCCACGAGCGGGCGTGGCTCGCCGTTGCCAGTGGCAACACCCGTGCCCGGCGATTCTACGCACGCAACGGATGGGCCGACGACGGCCCTTACCGCTACCCCGCCGCAACCGAGGCCGGCCCCATCGCCGTTCCCTGCCACCGCTACAGCAAGCAGGCCAGTCCGCGCCTGCCCTAGTGCAGGATGCCAAGGCGAAGCTGCGGAGATGGGCCGGGTGCCCTGGCGGGCCGGCGCGAGAGCGTCAAGAGCCTCGAGCATGCCGGACCCAGGCCACTGCTCCAACTAGGAAGCCCAGAGAAACCCGCAACTACTACCCCGAACGCAGTATTGACACCCTTCACGCCCCGCTGCGTCCCGTCCCGGATCCGATCATTGATCCCGAGCGAATCGCGAGCTTGACCATCCGCCGTCGAGACCGGCTCGGCGGAGTCCTCCACGAGCACTCATATGCCGCTTGAACTGCATGGATGGAATTTTCGGCAGGCGTGGTCTCGGCTCACGGGCCGGACGAGAACGGGCCGTCGTATGGCTTGACCTTTGCTGGAATGGGGTAGAAGGTGCGGGTCGCCGTCCACCATTCCTGGTCGGTGAAACGGCCTGTGATGCGGCCCATCATGCAGAAATAGCTGTGCAGATCCTCGTCGTACGCGTCGTGTCCGCCGAGTTCCAGCCCTTCAGTCAGAGGCTGGTATTCGGGGAGGGCCACGGGTTCACCCGGCTCCTGCGGCGGAGTGACGTCGCCGAGCATCTCACCGTCGTAGTAGAGGTGCAGCGGCGAAAGCCCCGGACCTACTTCCCCTGTGTAGTCGATTTCGAATACCCGCCGCTTTCCCAGATTGGGGAGCCCGAGTGGATGCAAGTGCAGGTTGAAAGCGAAGAGGTGTGTCCAACCGGGTGCGTGTGGGCCGATCCAGATCCCCACCTCCGGGTGCCCGTGGTAAACGCTGGTCCCCAGGGTGTCCAATCCGCACTCCACGCGTGACCCCGAGTCAACCCCGAACAGCACGGCCACTTCCTCGGGATCGTCACCCTCGACCCAGAGGGCGTGAAATGCGTTCTCCAGTCCCTGCCCGTACTCGGCCAGCAGGTCCCACTGGTTCTCCGCCGGGAGGTCCTGCCTGAAATCAGGTGTCACCATATGTCCTCTTCTCATGACCACGGGGTCACACGGCTCCGGGCCGTGCAACCCCGTTTTTCATCTGCTAATTGTCAGTCGACGATCTTAACCCAGAATGGGCTGTCGCTGGTCTTGGTGAGGGTGTTGACCGGATCGTAGGTGAGCAGCCGGTAGTAACCGGAGAACATCGCCAACGCCTTGCCGTGCACGTTGTTGTGGCGGTAGCGAACTTCCTGGACCGAGTAGTTAAGCATGTCCTTGGCCGCCCCCTCCTGGGTGGAGGCGAAAGGATACTCGTCGCACTGAGTTTCATCCCAATCCCAGCCGTACTGCTCGTACACGCCCTGGGTGTAGTACTTGCAGTAGTTGGCTCTTGGCTGCAACGAATAGTTGTTGTCTGCCTGCACCGTGAACGGGAAATCCCGAGAAGACTCTCACGTGCGCTGTGCTGAATGAACCGGCTGTAGTACAGGAGGGTTTCGAGACACAGGTGGGTTGCTGTCTTGTTGTAGCCGCGATATCCGAGAACTGCTCTATGGCAGGTTGCGGCCCGCCGTAATGTGCGAGGACGGAGAGGATCGGACGGGGTAAGGGGCATTTGGGACGTACGCGAACTGGGCGGGATAAAGCACGAATCGCGTGGGGGGAGCCTCCGGTTGGGTCGGGTCGCTTGAGCGTGCCTGACTCCGATCGCTGCTTCGACCGGGGAGTCACGACAAACCCGCAGCTCAACACCGTGTACGAAGTATTGACACCCTTCAGGCTGCTGCACGTCGTACAGGAAGACGTCTGCCTCGGCACGGACGTCACGGTGGCGTAGGGCGATTGCAGTGGTGAACGCCTGGCTTCAGGTAATCGCATGTCACTGCGGTTCAGCCTCGAACGAATTCGCCTATTCAGGATGACCGTAAAAGGGTGGAGAGGCGCGCTCCTCATACGTCGCCAAAGTGAAACCACTCTCCTCTTGGCTACGTGAAAGATACTCTCTAGCGTGCGGATCTGGCGGTCGGTGGTGAGGGAGACTGTGTGCTGGACCAGCGGAACCATCAAGGCAAGTTCGCTGAAGACTACGTGAGGGTACTTGCTTCGGCTGCGGGCCTCCTCGTCTATCAGGACGATCTCGACTATGACGGCATCGACCTGGGCTTTCGTTACCCCGGAAGGACGGGATATATTGCCTCGCCTGCTATCGAGGTACAGGTCAAGTCGTGGTCGGCGCCGTTGTGCAAGGGCCCGGATCTGCAGTTCCGCGGACTGAACGAGGTGCAGTACAACAAGCTCGTCGCCGGTCCGTTTCTCGTTCCGCGTTACCTGTTCCTCGTCGTGGTCCCGTCCGAAAGCGACCGTTACGCACGTGTGGAGACCGAGGGGCTGACGTTGAGTCGGCTCTGCTACTACCGCGGGTTCGAGGGTGAGCAATCCATCGCCTCTCCGAGTACCAAACGGCATGTCCCTCTCCAGGTGCCGTTGGGGAACGTTCTCACGGTCCGTGCGTTACGCGAGCTCGTCGGGGCGCCCACGGGATCACTGGCGTGATGAGGAATGTGTCGGTTTCCGACGTCAGCAGCTATCTGGCCGCTACTGGCTGGGTTTGCCAGCCGGAGGGCTGGAGAGGTGCGGCTGTCTGGGTGCATGACGGCGATCACGAGATCCTGGTGCCCGGGGCGGACGATCTGGCCGACGGGCCGCGGCGTCTCAGAGAGATCTTCTCGCTTCTAGCGAGGGTGGAGGGCCGCTCTGCTGAGGACATCGCGTCCGACATCAGTTCGCCCATGGCCGATGTCCAGTGGTACAGCGCGCCCATTGTCCCCATGAATGGGCAGTTCGGGTTGGTCGACGCGGTCACAGCTCTCAACAGCGCCCAAGCCGTCTTGAGCGCGGCGGCGCGTGCCGCTCTGAGCGGACCTCGGCCGGTATTCGACGGTACAGCACCCAAAGCGGTGCGTGATCTGCTCACTCGCGTATGGATCGGGCCGATCGTGCCGTCCGCAGACCTCCTCACCGTACGCATCCCGTTAGATAATGTAAATTCCAGTGAGCCTCCGCTGGCGCGCCGCACCTTGACCCTGCTCCAACGCGCCACGCTGCTCCTGAGCGAAGCCAGTGTTGAGGTACACAGAACTGGCGACATCAGAGTCTTCGACGGCATGGTCCGGGACGGCGTGTCGGCCGACTTGTGCGTCGCACTCGCCCGATTCGCCGGCCCCGATCCCGGAACCCGTTTCGAGGTCGGTTTCCGCTCGGCCCGCGCACTGCCCTCTGAGGTACCCGAGCAGACGGTGGTCTTCGAGCCCGAGAGCGGGACGTTGCTACGTCGCGTCGCCCATAGGCTTCGGCGTCTCCACCGCGAAAGCGCTTCGGTCACAGGCCTCATCGGCACGCTCTTCGACAACGGGGGCGAGGACCGGTTCCGTATTCACGTACGCGGCCAGGTGTCGATCGGAGACGGCGAGCCGCGCGGCTCCATATGGGTGCGCCTGTCCGATGAGGCGGCTTATGACGTAGCCGTCGATGCGCATCGAAACGGAATCCTCGTGCGCGCTGTCGGCACGCTCATGGCCGTCAACGGTCGCCGTGAACTCATAGCGACCAGCTTCAGCAAAGTTGTGGACGATCGATTCGAGGAGAGCTGACCATGGAGAACACCGCCTTCGGAACCCGGGAGCGGGCCTTGCTCGTGGGCTTGATGACACTCGGCGGAACGGCGTCCAACCCGGAGCTTCGAGCCCACGTAGGGGACGCGCTCGACGGTGAGCCGCGGCGCCGTGTGAACAAGCGTGGTCTTGTCTCGAGCGAGAAGCTGGGCAGGTCCTACCACCACACGCTCACCGAGGACGGCTGGGCCTGGTGCGTGACAGAGTTGGAAGGCTCGGCTCCGGAACGTGGAGGATCGCTCGGCCGCACCCTGTACGGTGTCCTCCGCGTGATCAAGGGATACCTCGACGCGACTGACTTGAGCCTGGCCGAGTTCGTCGTCAAGGCCCGCGAAGGCGGGGCCGCGGCCGCGGGCGATCCGACCAAGGCGATCCGCGAGGCCTACTGGTATCTGGCTCGCGAACCGCAGGACTGGGTGCTCCTGACACATCTCCGAGCACAACTAGAAGACGCTCGCCGCGAGGAGGTCGACGAGGCGCTGCGGCAACTGGAACAGCTCCCGGACGTTCATCTGGCACCGGAAGCGGACCAGAAGACCCTGACCGACGAGGACAGGAAAGCGGCCGTCGTAATAGGCGGTGTGAGCAAGCACCTGCTGGCGATTGAGGCCCGATGAACGAGAACGAGGAACGGGCGCTACACGCCATCTCCAGAGTCCTCAACTGGGCGACAACGGCCGAGCATGCCTGGAACCCGCCCCCGTTTCACGTCGACGGCATACACTCGCGGGCGGAACAGCTGATCCTCGACGGCATCGACGAGGCGTCTGTCGCCTCTCGGACCAGTCCGCTCGGCGTCGTGATCCAGGGTGAGGGAGGTGCCGGCAAGACTCACCTGCTCGGCTGGGTAAGGGGCAAGATCGCGCAAGCTGGCGGCTACTTCTTCCTCGTGGACTTCAGCGCGGGAGACGACTTCTGGCATCGGACCACGAGTGCGATGGTCGAGGACCTGGGCCGTTCGGGCGCGGGCCCGGACACTCCGAGCCAGGCGATGGTGGCCCTGCGCGCCCTGGCCACCCTCGCGGGAGCCGATGACCAGATCAGGGCCGCGATCGAGGGTGAATCGGGCATCACCCGCAGCGACCTCGATGCTCTGGTGAGTGGTCTGGTGGCCAGGAACCGGCAGTTGCTGCGGTGCCGCGACACCATCCGGGCGCTTGCCCTATATGCCGCCGCCTCGGGTCCGGCCCTCGACGTCGCTCACGATCACCTGATGTCGACCGAGGAGGCTGAGGAGGGCGATCGCAAAGCCTGGGGAATGAGCCGAGGAGTCAAGAAGCCGCACGACATCGCGATCGAGCTGTCGATGATCCTCGCGCTGACCGGCCCCAGCGTCATCGCGGTGGATCAGATCGACGCGCTCCTCGAACACTCCCGAGTGGCCGCCGCCCCGAACCCCGCCGCGCTGCCGCCCGATGCCGAACCGCGGAAGGACGTGATCGACGAGATCGCGAGCGGCCTCATGGCCCTTGTCCACGCCACTCAGAGAACGCTTTGTCTGGTGGCTTGCCTGCCCTCGTCGTGGAATCTGATCAGGAAACGGGCCATCGGAACGGCACAGGACCGGTTCCGGCCATCCCTGATCCTCACTACGATCGCGAGCGCGGACATCGCCCGGGTCCTGGTCGAGCGGAGGTTCGCCGTGGCTTTCGCCCACGCGGGCTTCACCGCGCCCAGCCCCGCATGGCCCATCGCCCCTACCGCGTTCGAAACAGCGCCGGGCCATACTCCCAGGACACTGCTACGGCTCATCAGCGCACACATTGCGACATGCCGGGCGGAAGACGAAGTGCGTCCGCTGGAACGTTTCGATCAGGGAGAACCAGTTCCCGCTGTGACACCTCTCATCGAGGCCGCTCCCGCCTTGCCGGAGACCAACCTGGCCCCGCTTGACGCGCGATTCGCCGAATTGCGCCGACGGGCTGACGTTTTGAATGCGTTCGATCCGGAACAGGAAGACGAACTCGCGCCTCCCTTGCTGGCCTCGGGTCTTAACGCCTGGATCAAGGAGCAGGACAAGGCGTGCGACGCCTTCTCCGTCGATCCGCCGCCGGGCCGTCGGCCCAGCCTGCACGCGAGGTTGCGGCAGGTGCTGGATTCCGATTTCGAGGAGCAGCGGCATTGGACGTTCCGGATGATCGGCGCGCCGCACCACATCGCGGCACTCAAACGGCTGAATGACGGCATCACGGCGTCCGGCCTGGGCCCGGAGACGCCCGACCGGTGTTTCGTCGTGCTGCGCAATCTCGCATGGTCGGATGGGCCGGCCACTCAAGCTCGCCTGACACAGCTCAAGGAGTGGGGCGGGCAATCACTCACCGTCCGTGGTGACGACCTGCGCGTCTTCGAGGCGTTGCGGCAAATGGCAGCCGATGAGGACCCGGAGTTCGAGAACTGGCTGCGTGCTCGCCGCCCGGCCAGCGGCACCGAGTTGTTCACCAGCCTGCTCGGCGCGCTCACATTCACCTATCCCTCACTGCCGCCTCAGCCATCGACCGCAGGATCCGAACGGCCGGCAAGGGACCTTCCGGAATCCGCAGGCGGCCGCACCGCGGTCATCTCGGTCGGCAGGCGTCTGGACACCGGCACCGATCTCGAACTGAAGCTGAGCACCCTCACCCGCCACACGGCCGTGTTCGCCGGCTCCGGCTCCGGCAAGACCGTGTTCCTGCGGCGGCTCATCGAGGAGTGCGCGCTGCACGGGGTGTCCTCGATAGTGCTCGACTCCAACAACGACCTCGCCCGGCTGGGCGATCCCTGGCCCAGCCCGCCCTCTGGTTGGAGCGACGAGGACGTGGACAAGGCGGCTCGCTATTTCGCCGAGACTGAGGTCGTGATCTGGACCCCGGGACGTTCTCGTGGGCGCCCGCTGGCCTTCCAGCCGCTCCCCGATTTCGCGCCCGTGCTCGATGACCGTGACGAGCTGGACTCCGCGCTTGGTTTGGCGGTCGAAGCACTCGCCCCTCGGGCGAACGTAGACGGGGCAAGTGCCAAGGCGCGCAAGGGAAAGGCCATTCTCCGCCAGGCGCTGGGCTACTTCGCCCACGCGCGAGGCGGCGACTTCGCCGCGTTTCTCGGCCTGCTCGCCGCCCTGCCGCTTGAAGTCAGCCAGATCGACCGCGCGGATCAGATCGCCGCCGAACTGGGACAACTTCTCACCGCCGCGACGATCAACGACCCACTCTTCGCGGGCCGCGGTGAGCCAGCGAACCCCGAGCAGTTGCTCAGCCCCTCCACGGGCAAGCGGGCACGCGTCTCCGTCATCAGCTTCATCGGTCTCAGTGATGAGGCGAGACCAGGATTCGTCAGCCAGCTCCAGATGGCCCTGTTCTCCTGGATCAAGCGGAATCCGGCCCGCGGCCGTCCCCTCAACGGCCTGTACGTGATGGACGAGGCGCAGGCCCTCGTACCGGCGACACCGAAGACCGAAGCGCTGGCCAGCACGCTGACCCTGGCCTCACAGGCGCGTAAGTACGGCCTCGGCCTTGTCTTCGCCACCCAGACACCCCGCGGCCTGCACAACCACATCGCGGGAAACGCCACGACCCAATTCATCGGGAGAATCAACAGCCCCACGCAGATCGAAGTCGTCAAGGGGTTGGCGCGAGCACGCGGAGGCCACGCCGACCGCGTCGGACGGCTGGATACCGGGCAGTTTTATGCCGCAAGCGAGGGCATACCCGAGGTGCTCATCCGAGCACGCCAGTGCCTGAGTCATCATCCCCCCGATCCGCTTACCGAACAGGAGATCATCGAGCGGGCATCCAGCTGATGCCGCAGCTGACTGACCGGTTGTCGATCGGCCTGCCAGACGAGCGGGCCTCATGAAGGCTGCGACTGCCGATAAATGTCATCCGAGCAGGTCATCTAGTTTGCCCGGCTCCTTTCGCCTTGTGTTCGCTTGCTGCTCTGAAAGAGAAGCACCGAGGGAGCCGGAGGCCTCCCCTTCTAATCCGACGGTCGCAGGTCCGAATCCTGCAGGGCGCGCTTCTCCACCAGCGGAAACTCCAGCCGCCCCGCCTGCTGCGGCGACATGGGGCCAAGCTGAGTCAGCCGCCGCGCCGCCGCCCCAGCGCAGACGCGGCGTTCAGCGCCAGCCGGGCCGGTTTCCCGGGCGGCTTGGTGGGCCACCTCGGGCAGCACCGAGACGTAGGTGTCGGCGGTGAGCACGATGCTGGCATGGTCCAGCATGGCCTGGACGACTTTCAGGTCGGTGTGCGCGGCCAGTGCGGCGTGGCGGCGCCATGTCGCAGGTCGTGCAGCCGGATCGGCGGCAGCCCGGAGGCCGCTACCAGCCGGCGGAACCGGCCGGTGAGGTAGTCCGGCCGCAGCGGCGCACCCGTTGCGGTGGTGAACACATATCCCGAGTCCTGCCAGCGTGTGCCCGCCGCGCGCTCAGTTCTTCTTGCCGCTCGCGGTGCTGGATCAGTACCCGTATGGTCTCCGCGTCCAGGGCCACCACCCGGCAGCTGGCGGTGCTCTTCGGCGGCCCGCCCACGACCTGGTCGTGGGCGTGCACTCGCTGCTGCGCCACGGTCAGCTCCGCAGCCGGTAGGTCGACGTCCGTCCAGCGCAGCCCGGCCAGCTCGCGCCGGCGCAGGCCGCGCAGCGCGGCCAGCCACCAAGCGGCATGCAAGTCGTCCTGCGCGACGCCGGCCAGGAACGTCGCGAGCTGCTGTTCGGTCCAGACCGCCACCGCCGGACGTTCTCCCGCTTGCTGCCAGCGGGCCGTCCGCCCGGCGGTCCAGACGACCGGATGCGGTCGCCGCGGATGAGGCAGTTCGGGCGCCGTTGACAGGGATCAGCCGGGTACGGACCGCCGCGTTCAGCGCGGTCCGCAAGGTGGCGTGGATCCGCACCACGGTCACCGGCGACAACCGGCGACCGGTCGGCGAGGGACGCGAGCGTCGCGAGGAGTCCGTTGATGTCGCGAGAGGTGAGCTGGTGGAGCAGGATCCGTCCCAGCTGTGGAATGAGGTAGAGACGGATGTGTGTCGCGTAGCCCTGCCGGGTCGACGGACGAAGGGCGTCCTTGGTGGCCAGCCAGCGTGCCAGCCGCCGAGCGTGCATCCGGCCCCGCGCCGTCGCGGTCGGCAGCGGCCAAAGCTCGGCCTGCCGCTGGGCTTCCTCGGGGTCGACGTAACCGCCCTGGCGGACGCGTTGCCGTTCCCCGTCAAGGTCGCGTACCTGCACCGCGAAATACCAGCTGCCGTGATCGTCATCCACCGGCAGACGCGGACACGTCACGCCTCGCTGACGTCCCGTCGCCGCATCCACACACCCGCATCGCCTGCTGACCCGCACACGAGTCTTTGCCATCTGTGTCCGGAGTGCGGGGGAAATGCAGGATAAGTCGGGTCAGCTCGTCGTACAGGTCGATGGCCCGCTGGGAGGCTTAGGGTGTTCTGGTGCCGGCCGACGTTGCGCAGGCGGTTGGCATGGGTGAGAAGGAGCGCGGTTCGTCGCGCGCCGGGTCTTGAGTGGTGGCCAGGCGGTGGGCGGTCAGCCGGGTGGACAGGGCGGCGATCCCAAGGTCGAGGTCGATGTGCCGACCGGATGGCAGGCAGGCTTCGATGGCCTCCAGAAGGGCCGGCTCGATGTCGGGCAGGTCGGCCAGGGCGGCGCTACCGGCGTTCAGCATGAGCTGGAGGCGGGCGCCTCAGACAACAGACGCCGGGTGACGGCGGACACCATCGACAAGATCACGAAACATGATCCCAGATGGCCCGGGCCAGCTATTCGGCACCCACACCTCGTGGGGCAGCGAGGTCAGGAGAGCGGCGAGAAGGGCCCGGTCCTCGGGCGCGAATCTCGGTCTGGGGTCGGCGCCGAGTTGGCGTTCAAGGACGATGATCTGGTGACGCAGGACGAGATCGCGACGTCCTTGTCCCGATCGCCCATGGGCAGCAACCGCAGCGCGGCGAAAGCGTTCGTGACGGTCAGGTAGGCCAGGCGAATGAGCACAGCGGATCATCCTGCCGTACGCGCTTCCGTCTTCGGGGTGACCGGAGCTCGCGTACGCCACGCGAAGCCCTAGCAGCGACATGACCTGGGCGGATGTGATTATTGGCAGGCCCAGGTAGGAGCGTCAAGCAGCCGAACAACCGGACCCTCAATAGGTACAACAGGTGTAGGAACACGATTGCCGAGGATGAAGGACAGGTCAGATGTCGTGGACGAGTTTCGGCGCCGCGCACCTGACCTAGGCGGATGTGATTGTGCAGGGCAACGGTCTCTTGGCGAGCTGATCGAGAGGAGGCTTAGAAGTGTTCACGGGCCAGAACTGGAACTGCCATTCCTCCACACCTTCCGGCAGCATGTCGACGGGAGATCTCGGGTTCTCGCCAGGCCGCACCTGTGCCCTGACCCACCACTCCCTGTTTTCCAGGCGCATGTCGAGGAAGGTGTACCGTACGCGACCGTATACCTCGTCGAGGCAGGCGAAGCCGGAGCTGGAGTAGAACCTGGCAGTGCGGCTGCGAGCCCATCGCTCCCCACCGCCGGAAGGCTCTCGGTCCCAAAGTTCCATTGAGGCCTGCGCCTTGTGAAAGCCCGCGCCGCTGATGACGATCGCCCGGTTCGCTGTCGCGAAGAACCAGTTGTCCGCATCGGCCTGCTCGGTCGTATCGTCCCACGACGGCCATTCCGGCGGAGTGGCGTAGCCGCCCATCCACGAGGCGAGCAGGAACTGGGAGTGGTCGACGCCGACGGTGTCGCGAACGAGGTCGAGGGGTTGAAGCATCGTCGTGCTCCGGTCAAGAGGGCCGATGCCTGGCTCCAGCGCCCCTTTGCGGGCGATGGAACCGGGCACCTCCGAGCCCGTCGGGTGATTGCTCGGGAGTGAAATCGGAATTCATGCGGTCGCCCTTCTCATTGTAGAGACGGATGAAGGAGGCGTCTTCTGCGATGATCCGGTCGTTGGCGTAGGAGTGGCCGAGCCCGCCGCGAGTGGTTCCACCCCATCTTCCGTTCTCGTCCTTGGGGACGTGTGGGGCTCAAAAATAGGATGTGGTGTCTGACCTGCCGGTTCTCGAATGGTGTCAGCTGGCCATCTGATTAGCCGGCGATCTGGTACTCGTTGATGAGGCCGCCGAGGATGGCTCTGCGGTGGACTTGGTGGTTGGCCAAATCGCTGGGCGGCTTGGGCGGTCCATGGGCCTGTGGGGTTGGCGGTGACGCCGAGCAGGTGGGCGCGGCGGCTTCCGTGTTCGAGCATGCTCAGGGCGTACAGGCGTGTGAGGTTAGCGGTGTCTACGTGTAGGAAGTCGACGGCGACGATGTGCTCGGCCTGGGCGGTCAGGAACTGCTTCCATGTCGGCCCGCTGCGGCGCGGGGCGGGGTCGATCCCAGCCCGGTTGAGGATGTTCCACACGGTAGAAGCCGAGATCTGGTGGCCGAGGCGGGTCAGTTCACCGTGGATGCGCCGGTGGCCCCAGCGGGGATTCTCCGCGGCCATGCGCAGGATGAGTGCCTTGATCGCAGCCGCGGTGGGTGGCCGTCCGGGATGGCGACGGTTGCTGTAGTCCCACTTCTTCGCCACGAGTTCGCGGTGCCAGGCCAGCAACGTGGCCGGGGTTGCCGGGAAGATCCTCCGCCAGTGGTGGGGTATCAGGTGCGAGAGCGCCGCCAACCACAGGCGATCGGTCGGCTCGTAACGCACCCTCGGGACCTGACGGCGCAGGACCGCATCCTGATGCCGAAGCACCAGCGGTTCCGCCTCCTTGGAGACGCTCCTTCGTAGCAGCAGCGCGGGCAAAGGCAACAGACGCCGGGTGACGGCGTACACCGTAGACAAGATCACGAAACGTGATTCCAGGCGATCGGGACCAGCCATTCGGCGACCCTGAGTCCTTCCGCCCACCGGACGAAGGGCTCTGCGCTGGAAGTTATTCGAGTTCTTGTGCCCCCACAGGTTTCAAGGAGCTGGCCGCATTCCACTACCGCACAACTCCTCTCCTGATTTCCGCGGTCCCGGTCACCGGTTCCGCTGGCCGTACTGCGGAACGGAGCGATCGAGCCGGCTCGCGCGGGATTTTGGTCGCCCGGCCCTGCCACAGCACGATGGCCGTACGCAGCCGGTTCTCCCGCCGGCGCGGATCCCTTGATCACGGCCCGGTCCCACCTGTCAATGACGGGGCCGTGATCAGGGAAGCGCGCTGACGGTCAGGCGCAGGTGTAGCCGGACGGCAGGGCGGTGTTGCCGTTGGGCCTGCTCGCTTGGAAGCCGAAGCTGGTGGTGCCGGCTCCCGGCGCGAGCGTGCCGTTGTGGCTGACACTTCTGACCGTGACGGTCTGGCCGCTGGTGGTGACGGTGGCGTTCCACGAGCCGGTCAGGGTGTGCCCGGCCGGCAGGGTGAAGGTGACGGTCCAGCTGGTGATCGTCGAGGTGCTGGTGTTGGTGATGGTCAGCGGCTGGATCACATACCCGTTCCCCCACTGGGACTGCACGGTCGGGGTGGCCGAGCAGGCACCGGTCGTGCCTCCCTGAGTGGTGATCTGGACGGTGTTGGAGACCGGTGAGACGTTGCCGGCGGCATCGCGCGCCCGGACCTGGTAGCGGTAGGTGGTGTTCGCCGTCAGGCCCGTGTCGGTGAACGAGGTCGTGGCCGAGGTGCCGACCTGGGTGAACGTGCCGCCCGTCGCGCCGGGAGCGCGCAGGATCTCATAGCCGGTCACACCGGTGTCGTCGGTGGAGGCCGTCCAGGTCAGGCTGGTGCCGGTTGTGGTGGTGCCCGAGGCGGTGAGCCCCGCCGGGGCGGTCGGCGGCGTGGTGTCGCCTCCGGTGGCGGCCGTGGTGAAGGTGGCCGGCGCGGAGTTGCCCGACAGGTTGCCCGCGCCGTCACGCGCCCGTACGTACACCTGGTATTGGGTGTTGGCACTCAGCCCGGTCAGGGTGATCGAGGTGGTGGTGGACTGGCCGAGCTGCGGGTCCGTGGCGCCCTGCTCCCGGTAGACGTTGTAGCCGGCCAAGCCGGAGCCGCCCTGGTCGGTGGATGCGGTCCAGGTCAGCGTGGCACTGGCGGCGGTCACGTTGGACGCGACCGGGGTGCCTGGCGTGGTCGGCGGCGTGGTGTCGGTCTGACTGGTGGTCAAGCCGAAGAACTCGATGGCGTGGAGGGCCATACCGCTCTGCGGAAGTGCATGCCCGGCGCCCTGGATGCTGTACGCCTCCACCTGCACGGTGCCGGACGGATTGGCGTACCGGCTGCGGTTCCAGTTTGCCTGCGGGGTGTCGGTGCTGGTCGGGGTCTGGCTCAGCCCGAACACATTGGTCCACTGCTCGATCGACTCTCGCAGCAGCGAGTAGGGGACGAGGGTGTCGCTGGTGCCGTGCCACAACTGCATGCGCGGGCGGGGGCCGGAATATCCCGGGTACGCCTGGCGGACCGCATCGCCCCACTGCTGGGGTGTTCGGTCCATGCTCCCGCCGGTGCACCTGCTGCTTCCGGGCGGGTAGTCGGAGGCGCCGGCGAAGCAGGTGAAGGGAACACCCATGAAGGAGGCCCCTGCCTTGAACACGTCCGGGTAGACGGCGAGCATGTGCTGGGTCATCATGCCGCCGGACGAGCTTCCAGTGGCGTAGACCCGGTTCGGGTCTCCCTGATGGCTCCGCTCGACATAGTCGATCATTGAGGTGATCGAGACCGGATCGCTGCCGCCGCCGCGCTGCTTGGCCGCGTCCGACCAGGTGTCGAAGCAGTTGCCGAACCCTGCCGACTGCGTGGCGGTCGGGTAGATGACGATGAAGCCATATCGATCCGCCAGCGAGGCGAACTCACTGCTCTGGTGGAAGCCGGGACCGGAGCCGCCGCAGCCATGCATCGCAACCACGATCGCCGGCGAGGCCGGGCGCGAGTCCGGCACATAGACGTACATCCGCATGTTGCCCGGGTTGTTGCCGAAGCCGGTCACCTCCACCAGGGTGGCGGCGACGGCCGGCGATCCGAGTACCACGGTCATGACGGCAAAGAGCGCCGCGGCGCAGGCACTAACCAGCACCGTGGTCAATCGTCTCATTCGCGCTCCTCCTGTCCATATCCGCGGCGCGCCGCGGATCGGTCCGCCGCGTATTGACATCGGTCGCTGGACAATAGAAGGGCCACAATCCACCGTCAATGCCCGCTTGGCGCGCATGACCACCGGTTCACCTGGCAGAGAGCTGTTTCCCCTGGTTATCAAGTAACTTGCTATCAAGGTCCTTGATACGGGTTTTGGGAAACTTACATGGGGGCCCGTTCTGACGGGGCGCGATATCCTCTCCTGGTGACCGATCCGGGTGTCCCCGCGGCCGCTGCGCCGGACGCACCGCCGCCCCGTGTGAGCTACCTGGTGTTCCGGCTGGAACGCCGCATCCGCGCCTGCCTGGATGAAGCGCTCGCCCGGCACGGCATGACGACCACCGAATACATGGCGCTCAGCGAGCTGCGCCTGCGCGACGCCCCATCCTCGGCCGACCTGGCCCGCATCGCCTTCGTCACCCCGCAGGCGATGAACCTGGTCATCCGTGACCTCGAACAACGCGGCCTGATCCGCCGCGACCCGCATCCCCGTGGCGGCCGCGCTCTGCGCACCCGCCTTACCCCGAAAGGCCTGAGCACCCTCCGGCGATGCGACCGCTCCCTCGACAGCATCGAAGCCGTCATGCTCGCCGAGATCGACGACCCGGACCGCACGACACTCGCGGAAACGCTCACGCTGTGCGCCCAAGCCCTCCACTCGGACACGCGGGCCCTGACCCCGGTCCTTCGCTCGCAGAAGCCACCACCGTCGCCCTGGCCATAGTGCGGTCCGTGGCCGGCCACGGACCACAAGCCGCAGCCAGCGCCGGACTCGACCAACCACAGAAACGCTCCTGCACCGGCTCATCACGACCGCCATGATCACAGCCGACATCGCCGACCCCCGGACATCGCAACGCAGGCCGCCCGGGATGTGACCGACCTCAACGACCTGCGATCCATCCGCCGGAAACCCGTCGCCGCAGGCACGATCAGCGAACACCACCACGCCGCTCAACCACAGCTCAGGGCTCGTAACGCAATATTCGAGCGGTACCGGTTCCCCCCGCGGGATCTGGTCGTCCTCCGTGACCTGTGCCTGCGGGTGGCCGGCAACGTGCGCAAGATCGGAGACCGGCCATGATCGATGAGATGCGCCGTGCGGTGTTGCGCAACCTTGATTGATTCTCGCCTTCCGTGATACGACTTGCGCAAATATCGGCCCAGTCCGTAAATGGAAGGCAGCATCCCCCATGCCGTTCAACGCAGTCGTCGCGGTCGCTCTGGCCGTCGGTCTGGTGACCGGAGCGCCCGCGCCGGTCGTCGAGGATCTGGGGCCCGCCTCTTCGGTGACCTCGATCAGCGGGTCGGAGTTCGTCGGCGACAAGCTCTATGTGGCCACCGGCGGCATCAAGCCGACCAAGATCGGCGCCTACGACCCCGCCCAGCGCAAGGTCACCTCGATCACCGAGCTGCCCTCGGGCGACGGCGCGTGGGCGACCGCCGCCGTCGGCACCGACCTGTACGTGGGCACGTACACGCCCGGCGATCTCCACAAGATCGACACCACGACCGGCACCGCGGTGAAGGTGGCCGACGTCAAGCCCGACAACTTCATCTGGTGCCTGGACGCCGCGAGCGACGGCAAGCTGTACGCGGGCACGTATCCGGGCGGCCGGGTGGTCGAGTACGACCCGGCCACCGGCAAGACCCGCGACTTCGGCCAGGCCGTCGCCGGGGAGCAGTACGTCCGGAGCATCGCGGTCGACGACACCACGATCTACGCGGGCGTCGGCGCCAAGGCACACCTGATCGCCATCGACCGGGCCACCGGCGCCAAGCGCGAGATCCTCCCGCCCGAGCTGGCCGACCGCACCTTCGTCGGCACGCTCGCCCTGGAGCAGGGACTGCTGGCCGCGGGACTGTCGGCGACCGGTGACATGATGCTCATGGAGACCGCAAACCCCTCCACCTACACGCTGGTCGACGCACCCGGCGACTCCTACGTGACCGCCATCGGCATCGACGCGGCCAACAACGACGTCTACTTCGGCACCCGGCCCTCGGGCACGCTCTACCGCTACGACCGCGACACCGCCACGACGGAGAAACTGGCCGTGCCGTACGACGGAGCGTCCTTCGGCCGGATCTTCCTGCGCGGCGGCAAGGTCGTCGGCGTGCTCACCAGCTCGGTCGTCGAATACGACCCGGCCACCAAGGAACTGACCGGCGTCGACCTCACCCAGGCCGGGATGCCGCCCGCGCCCGAGCTGGCCATGGCCATCACGGCGACCAAGGATCAGGTGCTGGTCAGCGGCAAGGCGGGGGTTCAGGTGCACGACCTGGCGACCGGCACGAGCACGCGCACGTTCCTGCC
Organism: Nonomuraea sp. NPDC002799; assembly: GCF_053592075.1. NCBI lineage: Bacteria > Bacillati > Actinomycetota > Actinomycetes > Streptosporangiales > Streptosporangiaceae > Nonomuraea > Nonomuraea sp. NPDC002799. The sequence goes on along the minus strand of NZ_JBSFVA010000024.1, from coordinate 121,411 downwards.
CGGCGAAGCCAAGGTGATGACTCCGATCCGAGACCAGGTCTACCTGTCGGTCTACACCCTGGCGTACCTGTTCCGCATGCGCCCCGACGGCTCCGACCTGCGCCGGCTCACCCGCGTCGGCGCCGAGCAGAACCGGCCGCTCGGCGCCCACTACGACAAGCTCACCGGGCGCCTGCTGGTCGGCACCCAGCCGGAGTACGGCCTGCACGGCGGCGCTCTGGCTCTCTACGACCCGCGCACGAACGCCGTCGAGGCCTTCCGCGACGTCATCCCGAACCAGTCGGTACGCGCCATCACCAGCCTGCTCGGCACCGCCTACATCGGCAGCGAGATCTACGGCGGCCTCGGCACCACCCCGGTCGAGCAGGAGGCCAAGCTCGCCGCCTTCGACCTGCTCACCAAGAAGGTCCGGTGGAGCCTGACGCCGGTCCCGGGCGCCAAGCGGATCGCCGCGCTGACCGAACAGCGGGGCAAGCTGTACGGCATCGCCTCCACCGGCGTCGCCTTCGAGTTCGACCCCTGGAGCAAGAAGGTCACCAGGACCGTCCCGGTACCGGTGACGGCCGGAGGCACCGGCACGCTGATCCAGGCCGGCGGCAAGATCTACGGCACCGACGGCATGGAGATCTACCGCCTCGACACCAGGACGATGACGGTCTCCACGGTCGTGTCCGGCCTGGCCGCCCAGACGTACGGTGACCCGATGCTGGCCGCCTCACCGGACGGCCGCACCCTCTACGCGCTCAAGGCCCGCAACCTCGTGCGGATCAAGCTCTGACCGATCTCGCGCAGTGGTCAAGATAGTGCGGCGAGTAGGACGCGGTCCGGCCAGGTGGGCCTTGGCGCGGTGCCCTGGCGGTGCAGCACCGTTACTTCGTGCTGCACCGCACCGCCAGGGCCGCCTGGCGATCGGTCAGGATCTCCGCGAACTGCAGGACGCTGACCAGGGCTGACATCACCGGTGACAAGCCTCGCCGTCCATCGGCCGGAAATCAACTGGTGAAGTCAGCCTCGGTGAAGATGCCCGCGAGCCGGTCCCGGATCCACATGGCCGCCGTGCCGGACGGGTTGGCCGCCCGCGCTGCCCTGATCGTTTCCGCCGGGATCACTTGCCCGCTATCCCTGCCGATCGACACCTGTCCACCCCCTGAAGAGTGACTACGGAGAGGCGGCTCGCTCGTCCAGGGCATGGGGACGGCGTACCTCCGTGGTGAGAGGTTCAGACAGCACACCCTCTGACCTGCATCGTTAACGACCTGCCGGCAGGACTTCGACACTCCCGCCGCGCGGGCATCCTCGTGAGCCGTCTACTGGCGCGGATGGACGCCGGGGCGTCCGGGAGCGGACGTGGCCCGGGCGGAGATGAGCCCCGAGGCCAGCAGGTACTGGGCCGCCAGGTAGGTCGCCATGACGACGACGCCCTGCAGAGGCAGCCGCGGGAGTCCTGCCAGGTCGACGCCGATGAGGCCGTCCGACAGCAGGAAGAGCAGGGCGCCCGCGCCGGCCCGCCGGCCGATGCCCCAGGCGATCACGGCGGTGGAGAACAACAGCAGAGAGTACGCGGCCACCGGCACCCGCATGTCGCCCAGCCCCGGCCACAGCACCACGATGGCCGCCAGCCAGGCCATCCCGTAGACGATCGGGATCACGGGCCGCACCCTCCGCAGGGCGCCCCGGCGTACGAAGCACGTGATGTAGCTGACGTGGGCGGCGGCGAAGAGCGCCATGCCCGGGATGAACAACCCGTCGATGTCAAGACAGACGTCGCCGCCCCAGGAGAACAGCAACGCCGCCACCAGCCCTCGTGACCCTCCGGCAGAGGCCACCCACACGGCCAGCAGTGGCATCAACATCGCCTTGGTCACGGACCCGAACGGGGCCACCTCGCCGGCCACCAGCACCAGATGCACGGCCGCACATACCCAGAACCCGACAAGTAGGGCACCACTTCGCATTCCGGGATCGTAGCGGTGATACGGCGTGCATGGGCCGGTGCTGGAATCAGGTGCGAGAGCGCCGCGAACCACAGGCGATCGGATGGGTGACACCGCACCCGTGGGACCTGTCGGCGTAGGACCGCGTTCTGATGCCGAAGCACCAGCAGTTCCGCCTTCTTGGAGACGTCGCGGCGTAGCAGCGGTGCGGGCATAGAGAGCAGGCGCCGTGGACGTGATCCTCGCCGACTCGGGCCGGCCGCTCGGTGCCCTGACCCCTTCCGCCCACCGGACAAGGGGCTCTGCGCTGGTAGTGATTCGAGTTATCGAGCCCGCAGGGCGCTGGTGGCGGCCCGTGAGGTGGCTGGAGGGTTGCCCGGGACCGGCGGTTCTGTTGAACTCGTTGTCGAGCTGCTGTGTCTCTGCCGAGGGAGAGCTGATGCGTCATCGCCTGCTGATCCGACTTCCCGTCGTGGTCCTGATCGCGGTGGTTTCGGTGGCGTCCCCTGCGGATGCGGCCCAGGAGTACCGCGTGCTCCAACTCAATCTGTGCCACAGCGGGGTGAACACCTCCTGTTACAACGGCGCCGCCACCATCCAGGAAGCGAACGCCGTCATCATCGCCAAACAACCCCAGGTCGTGTCGCTCAACGAGATCTGCAGGAACGACCTCCCGCAACTCGCCGCAGCCATGGGGAACGGGTTCAGCACGTTCGCGCCCGCTCGGCGGCCCGACGGCACGCCGGTGCGCTGCACGAACGGTGATGAATACGGAAATGGGCTGATATTTCAGTCAATTGCTGCGGGGATCGTCATCTCCGGCGTGTACGCCACCCAGGACAGCGGCAGCGAGAAGCGCGTCTATGTGTGCGCCGAATTCACCGATCTCATCGGGTGCAGCACCCACCTGTCCACCACGGGCAGCGTTGCCATGGCGCAGTGCAAGTCAGCCATCGCCATGCTGCGTGACAAGGCCCTGGCGGGCAAGCCGACGTTCCTGGCCGGGGACTTCAACCTCAAGTACGCCCCGCTGATCGGTCCCAACGTCCAGGACTGCAACGCGTCGCCGTTCTTCAGGAAGGGGGACGGCAGCGTCCAGCACGTGTTCGCGGCCAACATGGGTTACGCCCGTACCGAGACCGTCGGCATGAGATACACCGACCACCCGGCCCTGCATGTCGTCCTGACCCGGTAGACGGATGGCTTCGCAAGTCGAGCAGGCGGCCTCGATCCGCTTCGGTGAGGCCGCCGGTGCCCCCCTCCAGGACGGCTGCTCTTCAGGCGGGAATGGACGGCTCGCTGAGCAGCAGGCCACGGCCGCAGCCCGATCTTTCCTGGTAAGCGGTACGTGGACTGGAAGCAGGGCATCGAGGCGCTCGATCGCGACGTCGATGCCCGCCCTCGCCGCCAGCCACAGGCCGTCGTGGGCGGACCGGGCTAGCATTCCGCGCTCGCGCGACTCCTGTCCCGACGCCGCCGGTGTCACCTGTTCGTCACACCGCGAACGCTGCTGCGCTGGCACGCCGATCTGGTGAAGCGACGTTGGACCTACCCCGAGCACGGGCCGGGACGGCCACCGATCCGACTCACCATTCGAGCCCTGGTGCTGCGCCTGGCCGCCGAAAATCCGGACTGGGGATACCGGCGCATCGCTGGGCAGACTGCCGGCCTGGGCCGGAAGGTGTCCCCGCCACCGTGTGGGCGATCTTGAAGAGGGCCGGCTTCGATCCAGCCCCGGCGTAGCGGTCCGACCTGGGCTCAGTTCCTCCAGGCTCAGGCGTCCGGGATTTGGCCTGTGACTTCTTCAGCGTGGAGACGGTCATGCTTGCGCGGCTGTACTGATTCGCCGTGGTCGAGCACGCCACCCGGCGGGTGCACGTGCTGGGTGTCACGGCGAACCCCCACTGCCGGCTGAGTGACCCAGCACGCCCGCAACCTGAGACTTGACCTGGGCGATCGGATCGGTGGCACAAGTTCACCGCTCTGTTCGATGAGGTGTTCACGACCGAGGGCATCCGCGTGGTGCTCACCGCGCCAACGCCGCGAGAACGGCTCGATCGGCCCAGTCCCGGCTTCGGGCGTCCGACCTGATGCCGTAGCACCTCCACCTCGTGACGCAACACCATGATTTCCATGTCCTTCGACGATTGGCTGCGGCCCAGCAACATCAGCCATCGTGGCTGTGTTTTGACGCGGTACACGTTTTGGCCTGCAGGTACGGGCCTGACGCCGTTTCATCAGATCGCGGTGCCAGTTCAAGAGGTGTCCGGTCGGACGAGGAGCCGCAGCTGGTGCAGGACCTCGCGGGGCAGAGAGGTCAGAAGCGCGGCGAGAAAGGCCCGGTCTTCGGGTGCGAATCGCACTCTGGTGTCGGCGCCGAGTTGCTGTTCAAGCACAGTGATCTGGTGACGCGGGGCGAGAATCTCCACATCCTTGTCCCGGTCGCTCAGGGGCAGCAGCCGCAGCGCGGCGAAGGCGTTCTCGACGGTCAGGTAGGCCAGGCGAAGGAGCACGGCTGACCATCCTGCCGCACGCGTTCTCCTCTTCAAGGTGGCCGGAACTCGCGCACGCCACGCGAAGCCCTCGCAGAGTCATGCCTGGGCGGACGTAATTTATCGGCAGGTACAGTTGAACGCACTGGAATCCGGACAAGAGGGCGGTAGTTCTTGAAGAGGGCGATGATGGTTCGGTGTTCACGCCAGAAAATTGAAAGGACTACTTTGATGCTTTGGAGTGATTCGTCGGTGAATAAGTCCGTTCAGTTGACGGCCAAAGAGTTCAAGGTGATATTCCAAGTCACCAAAGAGCTTCACATTCTCCCTGCCGTCTATTTGAGGAGTGTCGGATGGAGGGCTGAGGATATAATGCATCTGCAGAGACTCCTGTGGAGTATCAGAGGTCGCATGGAGGGCATCTCATACGTCCGGATTGACTTCCAGGAAGTTGTCGATGAAGATTTTCCTCTACCTCCTTCTATCTCCGAAGTCGATCGAGGCGAGGGTGTCGTCAAACGCGTTGTTTCCGTATTTCCTTGCCGCCTCAGACTTGGATGGAAAGAGTTAGTGGAAGCCGGGGTATCCGTGCTTGGGGAACGCGAACTTTTTCTGCGCGCTGGATATGAGCCCAGTGAGGTCCTGGAGGCGGCACGCCGGCTGTCGCCCGACGCTGCGGGTGCCGGTTAATGATCCGGCCAGGTCAGGCGGCATGCCGGTTTTCCTTCAGGACTGCGCCTGCCGAAAACTCCATCCGTGCAGTTCAAGCCGCATGTGCGTACTCGTGGGGGATGCCACCGAGCCGGTCTCGTCGGCGTATGTTCAGGTCGGTGATTCGCTCGGGGTCTGTGATCGGATCGGGGACGGGCGCAGCGGGGCTGCTTGGTTCAGGGAAAGCGCGCTCGGCAGCCCGCATCTTCCAGGCCCATCAGGAGATGCCTGATCGCCTCAGTTCGCGCAGTTTCTCTGGAACTGGTGGGCGTCCCGCGGACAGCGGTTGTGTCCACCTGACGGCGCTTGAGTAACCGTCGTTCGGGTGTGATCTTCCTACGCTGGCAGTCTCTGATTGCCGGTGAATTCTCGGGGTGGTCGCTTGGCCCGTGTCGAACGGCTCGGACGGCCGCGATCACGCCGAGATGAACGGCTCCGTCAGGTGCGGTGTCGCCAGGTGCAGCGTGGTGGCGGTTTCGTGGCCGAGCATGCGCTTCCTTGAGTGCCTGGCCGCCTCAGGGTCGATCTCGTGCGAGTAGGCGAGCTCGGGGTGGAGCAGCTGGAGCGCGTGTACCAGGAGGTCGCCGGTGACGAGCGCCAGCTCGCGCCCGTCGGCGACCAGCACGCTCTGGTGGCCGGGCGTGTGACCGGGCGTGGCGACCGTGCGCCCGGCGCGCAGCGGCGTGTCCCCGTCGAGGAGCCGGAGCCGACCGGCCGCCGCGAGCGGGTCGGTGAGGGTCTCGCGAAGCTGCGGGTTGAGCGCGTCGAGGGCGTCGAACTCGGCCCGCTGGAGCAGGTATTCGGCGTTCGGAAAGTAGGGACGGCGGTCGCTGGTCGCGCTGCCGGGCGCAGGAGCGCCGCCCACCGCGCTGCTGGCCGAAGCGTTGCCGCCCACCGCGTCGCCCGCTGATGGGACGGCCGTTTCGGTCACGACCGCCCATCCGACGTGGTCGGTGTGCAGATGCGTGAGCACCACGGTGTCGACCTCGGCCGGGTCGATGCCCGCGGCGGCGAGCGAGTCGGGGAGCGTACCGGGCACGGGCGCCCACGAGCGGGCCGGACCGTCCGCCGGACCGATCCCGGCGTCCACGATGGTGAGGCCCTTGTCGCTGCGGATCGCGTACGCGCGGAACTGGAGCCGCCAGCGGCCCTCGGCGTCGACCGCGCCCGGGTCGTAGCGGTCGGCCGCGGCCCACTGAGCGGCCGTGGCCTCGGGGAAGGCCTCGGCGCGCGGGGAGAAGAAGGGGCCCTCGCCATCGGCGAGGGCGATGATCTCGGTCGAGCCGATCCGGAGGCGGGGAACGCTGGGGGACATGGCCGTGATCCTGCCATGCCTTGCCCGCGGGTGATGGCTCTGCGCCTGCCGAAAACTCCATCCGTGCAGTTCAAGCCGCTTGTGAGTAGTCGTGGAGGACTCCGCCGAGCCGGTCTCGTCGGCGTATGTTCCCGGTCGGTGATGCGCTCGGGTCTGTGATCGGGTCCGGGACGGGGTGCAGCGGGGGTCAGGGCTTGGTGGGCGCGGTGTTGGTCGTAGAAGTGTTCGTACGCGCAGTGCGGGAGGGTGTCCGGCCGGACGAGGAGCCGCAGCCGGTGCAGGACCTCGCGGGGCGGTGAGGTCAGAACCGCGGCGAGAAAAGCCCGGTCCTCGGGGCGAATCTCACCCTAGGGTCGGTGCCGAGTTGCTGTGCAAGCACGGTGATCTGCTGACGCAGGGCGAGAATCTCCACGTCAGCCTTGACCGCCTGAAACGAGTTGACCAGCAGAGTCCTTCATGCTGCAGACCATGATCGAACGGGCTTTCGCCGCCGGCGTGTCCTTCGGCCGGGTGGCCGCGGACGAAGCCTACGGCGACAACGGACCGCTGCGCGGCAACCGTATCCGATCCTTAAAATGGCGATCGATTTCCTACAGATATGTGTTGCAGCTGGGTTGAGACGGTATCCCATCGGGCATCTTGGCAACGGTCCCAGGTGCACCACCATGGAGGTCGCTTTCGGCCAGGGTGGGCGGCCGCCGGCATCACGCTGCAATTCCTTCCTGCCGGCGAGGACGCGTTCAAAGCGAATGAGTGCGTACGAGGATGGCGCGATGCTCGCTTCGCGCCATCCGGAACATTATTGCGAGATTCAGCTTGAAGGAAGAACCGATGAAGGAAGATGCTGCGGGTCGGGGCTCAGATGAAACCGTCCGGGAATCCACGCTCCGCCACTCTGACGATCCCGCCGCTCAAGACGGCAGGATTTCCTACTGTAAGATTTTCCCGCCCATCGGGATCGCACGGCTGGGAAACAGCCCCGATGAGTACTTTGTGGGTCCGGAGGTGCCTGGACTCGTACCTCCCAACGGAGGTTGTTATAAGGACGCGCAGGGCCGCGTCAAGCGCCAGGCCGCTTGTTTTCGCGTCTATGCCTTCGACGAACATGATCGGATCGTTGCAGAACTCAACTCCGACCATGCGGATGTCGCCGACATCACCTGGGGCGTTGAACTGGCCAATAGGAAGGCCGAGTGGTGGCAGTTCGCCGGCGCGGAGCGCGTCGATCAGATTCTCAAAGGCAACCTTGAACAAGCTCGCCGACGCAATGAAGACGTGCATGGGGACAGCAGGAAGGGACTTGTCATAGGACCCGTGTCGGCCGGCGTAAGCGGGCGTGGCCGACGATCGGGGCCGCTGGACGGAAGCTTTCTCACCTGGCCGGAGAAGGTCCATCTAGGTGAACTGCGTACTGATGATTCCGGCCGCCTCCTGGTTCTGGGTGGCAGAGGTCGGTCAGCCAGTGCCCTTCCAGACAATCCTTTGGCGCATTATGCGAACAACGATCGCTGGTATGACGACACCGCCGATGGCCCCGTCACTGTGACGGTGAAGCTGAATACCGGCGAGGAACTGCCGGTTCGTGGGCGTGCCTGGGTGATCGTCGCCCCTCCGCACTTTTCACCGCATACCCAGAACGTCGTGACGGGCTATGACGTCATGACCCAGGCCGCGGTCGAGCACGACCTTGCCTGGTCAGAGGCGGAGCTGGGTCCCCGACCGGCCGAGGACGATCCGGTGATGTTCGTCCGTGACGTCTATCCGGTTCTTCATCGGCTGGGCATGTACCAATGGGTCAGCGATCGGGCGCGTCGGGGCCACTCGTCGGCGAAGCCAGGCGACTTCGTCGACCTGGGGACGCTCCAGGTTCTCGCTGACCCGGGGCTGGCCAAGGCGGCGCAATCGCCGCACCGCCGCATCTTCGCGCGCCTGCGAACTCCCCTGTTGCATCATCCCGGTCTCGACACCAGACAACCTGCGGTCGATGAGCTTCATCCTTCCAGCCAGGAGGCGATCAATCAGGCCAATCTGTCGTTCATGCCGCCCCTTTCCGGTGACGAGGGAGACCTGACTCATCCCATCTATGACGCCGAGACCAACCACCAGGCGCCGAGCACGTGGCTCTCGCTGACCGTCATGCAGTATCGGAAGCTCGCCCGCTGGAAGGAAGGAGACTTCGTCAACGACTGGGACGGGTCCACGCCGCTGCCCTTGGCACCGCCGTCGTCCCTCGATGTCGTGCCCATAGCGCAGCAACCCGCTGCCCTGACTCGCGCGAGCCTCGAGTCGTGCCAGGGCGGAGGGTTCTTCCCCGGCATCGAGTTCACCTCTGTCATTCGTTACGCACAGACCTACAGTGAGGCGTTCCGCTTCAGCGACGAGCTTGCAGCGGGTGACATCACCCGCTGGATGGCGCTGCCGTGGCAGGCCGACTTCTACGAATGTCGCGACCATTGGTGGCCGTCGATCCGGCCTGACGACGTCGTTCCGGCTGACGACTACGAGCGAATCCTCAAGGAGTTCCCCGGCGAAGCTGGGCGAGGAGACCTCGCGAGCCTTCTCGTCGATCGCCGGCCGTGGGCACGAGGCATCGGTTTGAAGCTTCCGTCACGCCCGCGGTTGTCGTCCTGGCCGCCGCTGGATCCAGCGTCGCCGGACTGGGCCTCCATCACGAACGCGGCGGCCTATCAGATGTTGTGGCGGCGACAGCTGGCGAACTTCGTCCGCGCCTACCTGGCGGTGGTGCCGTTCCCGGCCGAGGGAGAGTTCGAAGGTGCCTACCTACGCCGCCTGCAGGAATTTCTGGACCGTTCAGGCCTCACGCGTGACGCCAACACCCCCTTCAGTCTTCCGAGGAAGAACCCGGACTGGACGCTGACCCAGTACTTCGGCGGTCCTGCGATCGCGGACCCGGAGCGCCGTACCGTCTACGGATCAATCCGGATGTTCCTCCGGGAACAGACCCGGATTCCCGACCCAGAGCCGACGGAAACACTGGACGACTACGCCGCCCGCCTGGCGGATGAGACGGCGGGCAGGCTCGTCTGGGAAAGCCTGCTCGATATGGAGTGGCGTCGACGGACACGTCACCGGGGGAAGAATGACCTGGTGGCCGAGAACCACGAAGGAATGCCCAATTGGAGCCGTCTCGGTTTCGTGGTTCCACGTAACGCCTTCGGCGAGACGGTTTATGTGGAAGGAGAACGAGGTCGCTACGAGCTCCAGCCCTTCCGAGACTACTTCTACTATCTCCTGAACTTGGAGCAGCACGCGGATTTCCTGCCCAAGGCTCGGGAGCTCGCCGACGAGTACCTGCGGCTGGCATGGGAAGAGTTGGACAAATACGTCGAGCTGGAAGAATACGGTTACTTCGCCTATGACGCGGTTACCTTCCGGGCCCGTCTCGAGAAGATCTACGAGCGCGAACGCCGTGCGGCCGAGGCCTACAACCCGGCCACGGGTGCGGGTGAGCCGCTCTTCAAGACGGCGGACCAGGTGATCGAGCGTATTCGGCAGCTCGCTCCCTTCAACCAGCTTGACGGATCGTGGCTGGAAAGGATCGCGCAGGCCGGGCCCAGCAGCGAGGTTCAAGGGTATCTGTTCGAGATCTGGTCGGACGAGATCGGTAACGGCGACCCGGCACAGAACCATGCCAACGTTTATACCGATCTGCTGCACAGCGCCGGAATCCGCCTACCGCCGATCGCCAGCAGAGCGTACGCCGACGACCCGAGCATCTGGGACTCGTCCTACATCAGCCCGGTCTACCAGTCGGCGATCGCTCAGTTTCCGGAGACCTACGCCCCCGAACTGCTGGGCATGACCCTCTACCTGGAGTGGGAAGCCATATTCCTGCCGGCCATGGTGAAGCTGTACGACTATCACGGTTACGACCCGCTCTTTTACCAGCTGCATGTGGCGATCGACAATGCGGTCAGCGGTCACGGAGCCAAAGCCCGCGACGCGGTCATCCGCTATCTCGACCACGTGCGCGAGGAGAGCGGGGAGCGGGAGATGCAAGAGCACTGGCGTCGCGTCTGGAACGGGTATCTGGCATTCAAGTTCGTAGGCGGCGGGGATTGGTGGTATATCTTCACCAATCCTCCCTCGCTGGAAGATCGCGTCTGGGACATGTTTGGGCAGAAGCGGCATTATGCACAGCTGAATCACGGCACGAGGCGCCTCGGCCCCAACCTGATCAACGACTGGTTCGACGAGCCCGACGCATTCCTTCAGCAGCTTGTGCAATCGGATCTGATCACACCGGGTGACGCGAAGAACAGCCGCATCTTCTCGATGATGGAATTCGGCGGCCCGATGCTGAAGGTATTCAGCTCCCAGGACAAGGAACTTCTGGCCCAGTACATCAACTCCCTGCCTCCGGCGCCTCTGGGAACCGGCCTGGACCCCGCTGGGGCGATGCGCATTCTCCTGCGTGAACTCAGGCCACGCGCCATGGCGGTCCCCGACCACGTGGGCTTCGAACTGGCCGGTACCTATGTCGATCCCGCCCAAGGGGATGAACAGCACGTAACAAAGCCGGTGAGCTGGTGGTTTCAGATTGATCAGCCCGGACGGCTGATGGCCGCTCTGGCTGATTCCGACAACGGATGGATCATTCCGGGGAAGGTGGATGAGAGCCGATTCGTACAGGAACTGCTGGCACAACCACGGCGTATGTCTGCTTTCCTGATCCAGACCATACCGGAGCTCGGTGATCGGTCGGCTCGTGAGGTGATCATCGATTGGATTGCCGCTGGCTGTCCCTTGCCGGAGCAGGATGAGCGCATAGCTCGCAAGAAGGCGGTCCCCGTACCGAGGACCAACGTCCACGCTGCCGCTCCCATATCGGCGGAAGATCCCGCGGAACCCCACGCCGCCGTGGTCCAGGCGCGCACACTGAACTCCGCGCCTCTGACGGCGGAACAGCTCCAAGGGATGGAACGCCGCCACTACGGACCGGGTGGTGGGGCGTGCCACTAGTGAAAGGGAAAACAATCGCGACGACGCGTCAGCACCGGTAGGTTCTCGTGCCGAAACCTCTGCGCGTGGACGTCGTCGTGGTCGGTGCCGGCCCGGCCGGAGCGACCGCGGCACTGTGCCTGGCTCGTAAGGGCGCCCGCGTGTTGCTGGTCGGGCGTTGTCGGAGCCGGTCGATCAGCATCGGTGAGGGTCTGCCGCCCACCGCGCAACCGCTCCTGGAGACGTTGGGCCTCTGGGAGCGATTCCTGGCCGGCGGTCATCTCCCGTCGTACGGCAACCGTTCCGCATGGGGCGATTCCCAACTCACCGACACCGACTTCATCTTCAGCCCCTATGGCCACGGCTGGCATGTGGATCGACGCGCGTTCGACGCGATGTTCGTCGATGCCGCACGGGACAGCGGTGCCGTGCTGGCCCGCGCCACGCACGTCGTGTGGCAACCGACCGGCGCCGGCGGGGTGATGAGCCTCAGGGACACCACGAAAGAGATGGTGATCCACTCGGATGCGGTACTTGATTGCAGCGGCCGTGCCGCGGTCGTCGCCCAGCGGCTGGGCGCGCGCCGGATCCACGAGGACAAACTCGTCGCCATCTCGGTGCTGCACACTCCGGGAATCCTGGGAGACGTCGATGCGATGACGATGGTGGAGGCGGACCCCGAGGGCTGGTGGTACACCGCGCTGCTCCCACGAGGGCGCCGGATCTTCGTCTACCTGACGGACGGCGACCTCCCTGACGTCAGGGCCATGCGAGATCTGGATCACTGGCTGGCACGACTGAGGCAGACCGAGCACATGCGGCAGGTACATCAGCAATTCCAGTATCAGCCGCTGGTCGGACCGGAAATCTTTTCCGCCTGCAGCTCGGTGCTTCGGCCTCCTGGAGGCGAACATTGGCTTGCGGCCGGCGATGCGGCGATCTCAGCCGACCCCTTGTCCTCTCAGGGCATCATCACGGCGATCTCCACCGGACATCGGGCCGCCATGGCGATCGCCGGCGCCATGGACCGGAACCCGCACGCCGTCGAATCGTATCTTTCGGCCATCGATCAGTTGGCCCGGGACTATCTGACTGAGCGCGCGAAGTACTACGCCGCCGAACAGCGATGGACGAAATCGCTCTTCTGGCGACGTCGTGTCGCGAACGTCCGTCCATGACATCGGAACCTCATCGCCATTAAAGGTTCGCATTGCGGGAGATTGATGATATATCTTCCGAGCCGCCCGTTGTGCCGTATCGACGCGGGGTATCAATGTACACGTTGTTTCGGGAGCGCCGCAAGAAGGAAAGGGATCACCATGTCCACGAACGAGAAATCAGTCGAGGCTTGCATAGAGCTCCTGGAAAAGCTTAAGGGGATCAACCCGGAAGAGCTGACCGAACTCACCATCCGGTCTGGGGGTCTCGAAGCAAGCAGGTCCTTCAGGGATTCATTCACAAAAATGCGATAGGTGAATCGACAAAGGTCAAGTCTTGTGCTTCTGGATTTCCAGGAGCACAAGGCTCATTCAAGGTGGTTGACATTCGATGAGATCGGTCATACGACAGGTTGTCCTGCAGCCCACGTCTTTGTGTAACCTGAATTGCGGCTACTGCTATGTGCCACATCGACGTGACGGCTTCATGATGTCGCTCGCCACGCTGGAAGCGTCGATCAAGAAGGTGCTGCACAGCCCTCTTGCCCACCCGGACGTCCAGTTCATCTGGCACGCCGGCGAGCCGTTGACCGCCGGCGTAGAACACTTCGAAGAAGCCATGCGCCTGATCTCGCTTCATAACATTCAAAACCTCAATGTGGGGAAATCGGTTCAAACAAACGGAACATTGGTCGATGATGGCTGGTGTGACCTCTTCACAAAATATGACATGTCCGTCGGCATAAGTGTAGACGGGCCACAGTTTCTGCATGATTCCAACAGGGTCAACTGGTCGGGGAAAGGCTCTCACCGCGCGGTGATGAGGGGTTATCGGAAACTCAAGGAGCGGGGAGTCCGCCCGGGTGCGCTCTGTGTGCTCACCCGGACCAGCCTCCAGCACCCGGATGAGATATTCGATTTCTTCATCGACAACGGATTCGAGAGCGTCGGCTTCAACGTGGAGGAGATAGAAAACGGCAATATGGTGTCATCGCTGAGCGGTGAGAGATCAGAGATCGATGCGATCGCCGCAGAGTATCGTGCCTTCGCGGATCGAATCTTCGATCGATGGAGAGAGGATCCCGCCGCCATCGAAATAAGGGAAATATCGGAGTTTCTGGCCGTAATAAAAAGTAAGATCTCCGATCCCGGCTATCAGCGTATACCATACGAGACTCAACCTCTGGCGATTATCACTATCCAAAAAAATGGCGACATATCGACCTCGAGCCCTGAGCTGGCCGGCGGGAAGAGCGAAGAATTCAATGACTTCGTCATCGCCAATATCAACTCTCCGGGATCGCTGGACTCTCTCCTGTCGGGGCCGGCCCTCGACCGTTTTTCTCAGGAAATTTCCCACGGGGTCGCGGCCTGCGCTGAGAAATGTACGTATTTCGACATTTGCGGAGGCGCGTACACGTCCAACAAGTTCTTCGAGAATGGGTCCCTGCGCAGTACGGAAACAACTTCATGCCGACTCCACCGCCAGATTCTCGGCGAGGTCGTCATCAACAAGTTGAAGGGCTTCGACGGCGCTCGACGAATCGAAAGCGACAGCTGATGGACCGGCGGCGGTGTCCGTTCCGTGGCGCCGTCGCAGTCTGATCGCGGTGACGCCTGGGTGACGCCGGGACAGCGTGTGCGCGACGCGCACGGTGCCATCATCTGGCGGAGTACCGCTCGTAGTGGGAACGCTGGATGCCTGTTCCGTTGAAGATCCACACGTCACGGCCAAGGACCGCCGCGGCCGTGACAGCACTGCCGGACACCCGCGGCCCGCGCACCGCGATGGATCCGGTGTCGGCGGACGTGGTGCGGGCGCAGACGCCCGCGGGCAATGCGGCCGTCACGGCGGCGATGGGCGGGCTGCCGTCCGGCACCGACGCGCTGCCATCGGGTTGGCGGGGCGAGATGCTGCTGGCCGGCCAGAACCTCGTCGGCAACCAGGCCGTCGCGACCCTGGCCGGGACGCGCCCCGCCCTCACAGCACCCGCCCTCACAGCACCCGCCCCCACAGCACCCGCCCCCACAGCACCCGCCCCCACAGCACTCGCGACGGCTCCCACGACACCGGCCACCGTCGCCGAGAAGTCCGGGACAGCCCCGGCGAAGAAGAAGCCGGTCGCGCCCCTGGAGAAGGCGACCGCGCCACTGGCACCCGCGCCCGACCAGAAGGACCCCGGCTCGGCCAAGAGGGAAGTCCAGGACAAGGGCGCGGACGGGAAACAGGACGCCGCCGGCCCGCGCTCGCCGGGTGCCGACCCGAAGTTCCAGACGCTGAAGAAGGACGTCGGCGCCAAGAAGCGGCGTGTCGGCTCGAGCCACCCGCCGGCGAAGGCCGAGGCCGGCGCGGCACAGGCCGCCTCGGTGCCACCCGGAGATGACCGGGAGGCGCGCGGCAAGGCGGCACACGCCGAGGACATGGACGCCGCCCAGCCCAAGGAGTTCAGCAAGACCGAGTTCGTCCAGGCCGTCGAGGCCGCGGTCGCCAAGCAGGCCCCCAAGAACCTCGACGAGGCCGACACCTTCGGCGAGTCAGGCAAGGCCGAACAGGTCAAGCAGGAAGTCCAGGGCAAGGTAGGCGAGGGCAAGGAGACGTCGGCGAAGGAGATCGCCGACACCACCCGGGCGAGGCCGAAGCTCGCACCGGACGAGAAGCCGGTCGTGCCGCTGACCGGTGACAAGCCGCCTGGCAAGCCCGGCGCACCCAACCCCGACCAGGCCGCCCCGGACCCGCTGCCCGCGTCGGCGACGGACATGTCGGCCGGGCCGGCGCAGGTCAACCAGCAGATGGCCGACGCGGCCGTCACCGAGCCGCAGCTGACGAAGTCCAACGAGCCGACCTTCTCCAAGGCGGTGAAGGACAAGAAGGCCATGGAGGCCCACTCGGCGACCTCCCCCGGCCAGTTGCGGGCCGGCGAGGCGAAGGAGATCAAGCAGGTCAAGGCCGTGGCGGCCACCCGAGGCGCCGCCGCGATGGCCGCCATGCACGCCACCAGGATCACCACGGGCAAGAACGTCGGCGCGGGCAAGGTCAGCACCAGGACCACCGACGAGGAGAAGCGCACCCAGGTCACCGCGGTCCTGCAGGAGGTCTTCGACAAGACCAAGTGCGACGTGGAGAAAATTCTGACAGACCTGGACAAGATGGTGGACGACCAGTTCACCAAGCAGGAGAAACAAGCGCGGGACAAGTTCACCGCCGAGCACGAGAGAGGCATGGCGGACTACAAGGACCGCCGCTACTCCGGCCTGAAGGGCAAGGCCCGCTGGTTCAAGGACCTGTTCGCCGACCTCCCGGAAGAGGCCAACCGGATCTACGAGACGGCCAAGGACCACTACCTGGCGGCGATGCGCCTGGTGATCGCCGACATCGCCGACACCATCGAGCGCGAGCTCAGACGCGCCAAGGACCGCATAGCCACCGGCCGCAAGGACCTCAAGGCGGCAGTGGACAAGCTGCCCAAGGATCTGCAGGCGATCGGCCGCGAAGCCGCCACGGACTTCGAGGGCAAGTTCGACGAGCTGCGGGACACGGTTGACGACAAGGGCACCGCGCTGGTCGACACGCTGGCCACCAAGTACAAGGATGCCGTCAAGTCGGTGGACGACGAGATCGCGGCGGAGAGGGAGAAGAACAAGGGCCTGGTGTCCAAGGCGGCCGACGCGATCGGCGGCGTCATCCGCACGATCAAAGAGCTCGGCTCCCTGCTCCTGGGTGTGCTCCGCAAGGCGGCCTCGGCGGTCAAGGCCATTCTCAAGGACCCGATCGGCTTCCTCGGCAACCTCGTCACCGGCGTCGGCGGCGGTCTCAAACTGTTCGCCAAGAACGCCGGCCGGCACCTGGAACAGGGCGTGCTGGCCTGGCTGCTGGGCGTCGGGGCCTCGGCCGGCCTGCAACTGGCGACGGGGTTCGACATCGTCGGCATCCTCACGATGCTCGCGGGGCTGCTCGGCCTCTCATGGGCGAACATCCGGGCGAGACTCGTCCGCAAGGTCCCCGAGCAGGCCGTCAGTGCGGCGGAGACCAGCATCCCGATCGTGTCGGAGACCAAGAAACGCGGCGTCGCCGGCATGTGGCCCGACCTGAAGGACCGCGTGGGCAACCTGAAGAAGGACCTGATCGGCAACCTGGTCTCCTACCTGCTGCCCACCATCGTCATCGCCGGCATCACCTGGATCGTGTCGCTGTTCAACCCGGCGTCCGCGTTCATCCGCGCCTGCAAGATGATCATCGACATCATCCGCTTCATCGTCACCAACGCCCGCCAGATCGTCGACTTCGTCAACGCCGTCCTCGACGCGGTGATCGCCATCGCCCGGGGCGGCAGTGGCGGCGTGCCCGCATTGGTGGAACGCGCACTGGCCAAGTCGATCCCGGTCCTGATCGGCGCGCTGGCGGCCCTGCTGGGCATCGGCGGGATCGCGGGCAAGGTCCGGGAGGTCTTCCAGAAGCTGGCCCGCCCGGTGAACCGTGCCATCGACTGGGTGATCGACAAGATCGTCGGCCTGGTCAAGAAGCTCTGGGCGAAGCTCAAGGCGGCGCTGGACAGGAAGAAGCGGCCGAAGAAGCCGGCCAAGCCGCCGAGGAGGCCGGTCAGGGACCGTACCCGACCGCGCCTCCCCGACCGGCGCCGCCCCAAGAAGAGACGCCCCAAGAAGAGACGCCCCGACCGCCGTACGGACCGCAAGCCCGACAAGCGGTCCGACAAGGCCAAGAAGCGCGCGCTCGACGCGGCCGTCCGTGACGCGCTGAAGTTGCTGCGCGCGGAGGACGCGACCCAGGAGTCCGTCCGCGAAGGGCTCCCCGGCATCAAGCGGCGCCATCGGCTCACGTCGATCCAGCTCAAGAAGTTCGGTGAGGACGACTACGCGATCCGGGTCGCCATAAACCCGGCCGAGGAGACGCCGAAGGTCGAGCTCACGGAGGAGGACTTCCCCTACGAGATCGACAAGGCCGAGAAGGGCATGACGATCAAGCGGCGCGAGGGTGCGGTGAGCCAGTTGAAGGCGACCGTGATCCCGATGGAAGGGCGCGACCGGCGGATCGGGTTCGTCGTCACCATCGCCACCATCCCGTCAGAGGTGAAGTCGGACATGGCCGTGCGGTACATCACCACGGCATGGGAGGGTGGCAGCGAGGATCTCGCTGCGGCGCGGACCGCGGTCGTGATCGGCATCAACGCGATGGAACACCTCGACGCGAGCAAGGGAAAGACCGAGATCGACACGGCCATCGGGAAGGTCGACACGCGACCGGACCTCATCATGGCCGTCTTCGGCTTCCTCTGGACCCCGAACTGGGTCCGCGTCAAGAAAGGCAAGAGGACCCGCGTCCGTCTCTCCGAAGTGCGCAGGAAGTTCGCCAAGCTGCCGGCCGGCAAGAAGTCTCTCGCCCAGGAGAGGGAGAAGGGCTTGCGCGCCAAGGAGGCGTTGCCGTTCGGGCTCTTCCGCGAGGAGGTGCTCGGTTCGTCCTACGTGCGGACCGCGACGCGCGTGCTCGCGAAGATGAACGACGTGGTGTACGGCGTGGGCCAGGACGCCGACACCTCCGTCACGGCGAAGAACACGATGGGCGTGCTCGCCGCCTACGTGCAGGTCCTCGAGGAGCTCGGCCGGCACCCGCTGATCGTGATCGGCGGTTACCGGTTCGGCGGGTTCAAGTGGCGGCGGGGCGACGCCAGACGCCGCAGGCAGCTCACGCTGTGGTCCAACGAGGTGGACCACGCGATCCGGGCGGCGATCAACAAGGCGCACCCGCAGATGCTCTACCCCACTGAGCCCAACATGCTGATCAAGCTGCTGGACCTGAGGAAGGGCGCGGTCAAGGGCCTTTTCCAGAAGCTGCGGACGAGAGCGCTGCTGCGGGTCCAGGGCGGGCTCTTCGGCATCGGCGAGGCCGAGGGCCGGTTCTTGCGCAACAAGCTGATGCGGGTCTTCGGCGTCGAGTTCACCCTGCACTTCGCGCCGGAGGTGAGCACGGTGACGAGCTCGGCGCCGGGGAACATCCCGCGTGGGCTCGAGGTCACCCCTGCGCACGCCATCGCGGCGAAGCAGGGCATGACCCTCGCGAACGAGCGCATCCGAGTCGCGCACGAGGCCTACGTGCTGATCCTGCAGTCCCAGACCACGGCAAGCGCCCAGAACCTGGCCAGAGAGCTCGTCAAGGCCGACGCCGACCTGATGCGCCTGCCGGAGCAGGTCAGGAAGGATTTCCAGGCCCAGCTCCAGGACGCGTTCTTCCGCCATGTCGAGGACATCGTCCTGATCATGACGGACAACCCCCGGTTGGCCGCCGATGGCCGCGAGGTCACCTCACGCATCAAGTCGCTGCACAGGACCGCGAACAAGATCGCGAAGAAGGCGGTCAGGGACAGCAAGCCGAAGGCGATGGTGGACGCCATCCGCACGGCGGAGAACGTGGCCGAGCAGATCATCAACGCGATGACGGCTGAGGACCTCCGGGCCACGTGGAGCCGGTTGCACCGGCTGCTGGACACCATCATGAGTGAGCAGAACCAGGGCGGAGGCGGATCTTCGTGACCGAGAACCCACTCGACCGCCTCCGCGCGGAGGCCGTTCGCGATGACTACGCGTCGATGACCCGCCTGGCGCGTGCCTTGTACGAGACCGGCCTCGGGCCCCGCGAGGTCCTGCGCGAGTGCTACGGCGTCGCGTTCCCCGACGAGTTCTTCGTGCTCGTCACCAAGCCGGTGCTCATGTTCGACTACACCTACCAGCCGTGGGACCTCGCCGTCCCGCCTGATCACGGCGGTCCCGAGGAGGACGAGACCGACGAACTCGAGGCCGCCGTCCTCGCGCGGGATGCCGACCTGGTGCCGCTCGGTGTGTGTCTCAACATGTACGCCGGGTTCGGCGGGCTGTATCTCTGCTACCGCCTGAGCGAGCTCGCGGCAGGGCGGGCGACGGTGTTCAGCATCGAGTACGACGTCTCGCCGGACAGCCCCATCACCCGCCGCGCGGACTCGCTCCTCGCCGCCCTGCACGAGCACCTCACCGCGAACGCCGCCTGGGTGGAGAGCGAACGCCGTAGGACGATCGGGCACAGCGGCGGAAACGTGGACGACAGCGATGTGCGAGCGGCGCACAGGTTCGTCGCCGACATCGAGAGCTTGCGGCGGCGGGCCGTTCGCTGAGGATCAGGATCCGGCCAGGAAGGATCTTGTCCCAGAAGCTCTTCCGAGCGGTCAGGGCGCGGTGCATCTGCTCGATGGTCGCGGCCTGCTGTTCGTACTCCTACGCCCTGTTCAACCCCCGACGCGCCCTACAACCAGGGCATTGACACGTGCATGTCCAGTCGAATCCTGACATGCGCATCCCCTGAACGCCTGGCATCAGCTGCACCACATCCGGGGGCGGTCACACCGAGGATGCCTCTCCGGCCTTCTGCGCCAGTGCCGCCTCGCGTTCGAGTGAGATGTCCCGGAGAAGCGCAGTGTCCTGGTAGAACGACCGCTTCTTGGTGATCTTGCCGTTCACCACGTCGACCAGCTCCAGAACGGTCATCCTCCACGGGTTGGCGTGGATGTCGGTGCCACTGTTCGTGGCCACCACCACCACGCGAGTGGGACCGTCGGCGATGAGCTCGTCAATACTGATGGCTGAGATGTCCAATCCGGTCAGCTCGTGCATGCGATGCCGCGCCGGCCCGATGGCGGCTCCCCTGTGGACGCCGCTGTCGGGGTGGCCCCAGTTGAGCTCGATCTCCTGCTCGTCGGTCAGTTCTTTGATCGTGGCGAAGTCCGGGCCGCCGGGTGCTCGGAGAACGGCTTCGTAGAAGCGGCGAACCACTTCCTTGTTCGGCTCGGGCTGGGCCGGGGTTTCGCTCGGCATGGAAGTTCCCTTTCTTGCAAAGGTGCCCCGTACTTGGGGGGCATGAGGCTGGTTCGCCCGCCGCGTGCTGGTCGGCTTTGAGGCGTCCTGTCAGGTTGCCGGGTCGCCGAACCAGTTGGTCGCGGCGTGCCGGAACACCTCGGGGTCGGGGCCGGGGTCGTGGTCGTCGGTCCAGGCGACGATGCCGTCGGGCCGGATCAGCAGGGCGCCGAATCCGAGGTCGTTGCGCACCGGCCCGGTCGCGTACCGGATCCGGCCTTTCCAGCTCATCGCCGCGTCGTGCAGGCGCTGGCCGGTGGTGAAGTCGAGTGCGACGCCGTGACCTTCTCGCAGCAGGTCGCCGAGGCGGGTGCCGTCGGCGAGACGGAAGTCCGGGGCGGTCCGGCCGACGAGTGGCTGGTCGCTGCCCAGGTCGTAGCGGTGGGACAGCCCTGAGGTGTTGCGGAACACGTGGGTGGTCGCGTCGCGTGTGTCGAGCAGGTCGTGGACCAGCCGTCGCAGGGCCGGGGCGTTGGGGCCGGGGTTCATGGTCGCGACCTGGGCGCGTGACCAGTCGAGGATCGCCGCGCCGACGGGGTGACGTTCGGCGGTGTAGGTGTCGAGCAGGCCCTCTGGCGCGGTGCCGTGGACGGTGGCGGCGAGTTTCCAGCCGAGGTTCATGGCGTCGCCGATGCCGAGGTTGAGTCCCTGGCCGCCGAGCGGGGAGTGAATGTGGGCGGCGTCGCCGGCGAGCAGGATGCGGCCGTCGCGGTAGGTCGTGGTCTGCATCGCGCGGTCGGTGAAGCTGGAGGCGAGATGGACCTCGGTGAGTGTCGCGTCGGTGCCGGAGACCCGGCGCAGGACCGTCTGGAGGTGCTCGCGCGTCAGCGGCTGGGAACGGTCGAAGGCGCCGCCGTCGAAGTCCATCATGCCCAGGTGTCCCTCGAAGGGCGTCCGCAGGTACATGCCGGTCGGTGTCAGGTTGAAGCCCAGGTCCAGCTTCTGCGGATCAGCGAAGGTGACGTGGGCGGCGTAGCCGGTGAACAGCGGTTCGGTGCCGGTGAAGTCAAAGCCCGCCAGGTCGCGCACGGTGCTGCGTCCGCCGTCGCAGCCCACGAGCCAGCGCGCCTGGTGATCGCGCCCGCCGGCTCGTGTGACGACGGTGTCGCCGTCCTGAACCACGGCCTCGACGGGAACGCCCCGCAGGATCCGCACACCGAGCCTGGCCGCCCGCTCGGCCAGCACCGTCGCGACCGCGTCGAGGCTGGTCATGATGCCCTCCATCGCCGGGCCGGGCAGCCGGAACGGGAGGGCGGCGGTGTCGATGTTAACCGCGTCGAGCCGCATTCCCGCGAAGTGGCTCACGTCACGAGGAGCCGGCGGATCGTACGCGTCGAGGTCCGCGCCGATCTGCTCCCTGTCGGCGCCTGAGGCTTTCAGCAGCTCTTCCAGCATCCCGCGGCGGTAGAACGTCTCGACCGATCCAGCGTTCAGGCCCCGCATTCCCAGCGGGAGCGCCTTCCACGGCGAGGTCTGCTCCTGATCCCGCTCCAGCACCAGGACCGAGCAGTCCGCCAGCGCGAGCTCACCGGCAAGGAACAGGCCCACTGGGCCGGCACCCACGATCACCACGTCATACACGTTGAGCCTCCTTCGATCCGGGCCGCCCGGCAAACCCCGACGGCTTATGGAGCATCGCTCCATGAATGGAACGGTACTCCATGTTGGATCGATGCTCCAACCATGCCAGAATGTCAGGCATGGCCATCCGGACACGTCAATCACAACGACGCAGGCAGGCGCTCACCCGGGAACGCATCGTCGAGGCCGCCGTCGAGCTGCTGGACGCGGTGGGGGAGAACGCCCTGACGGTCCGGGCGCTGACCGGCCGCCTGGCCACCGGGCCCGGCGCGATCTACTGGCACATCGGCAACATGGACGAGCTGCTGGAGGCCGCGACCGACGCCGTCGTCGCCACCGCCCTGGCCGGGCAATCCGCTCAGCCGTCCCAGCCCGCCGAGCGCGTGGAAACCACCGAGGCCGGCGCACCCCGGAACGAGATCCGCGCCGTCGCACTCGGCCTGTTCGACGCGGTCGCCGAACACCCATGGCTCGCCGCCCAGCTCCCGGTGCAGCTCACCCGCAACCCCTGGGGGCCGGTGACATTGCGAATCTTCGAAAGCATCGGCCGGCTGGTCCGCGCGCTGGGTGTGCCGCAAGGCGACTGGTTCACCACGACCTCGACGCTGGTCCACTACATCCTCGGCGCCACCGCCCAGACGGCCCAGAACACCGGTGTCGACGGCGTCCCCGGCTCCGAAGTGGACCGCACCGAGTTCCTCGACACCGCATCCAGGGCATGGCAAGACCTCGACCCCGACGACTACCCGTTCATCCGGGCCATCGCCGACCAGATGCGCGAGCACGACGACCGCGAACAATTCCTCACCGGCATCGACCTCGTTCTCATCGGTATCACCACCCTCCATCCACCCGGCGCGGTGCCGAAACGCGGATAAGGCTGCTGAGCTGGGCGTTCTCAGGCCGCTCTGCGGTCCTCGCTTGCGAGGTGGGGAACTGTCGCCAGGTCGGTGAGGCCTGACGTGGCGCTGGGTCCTGACCGGCCGCGGCGAGGATCCGGCGGGTCCCTTCCCCGATCCGATGGCCGAGCCCGAGCAGCTCACCGCCAGGACAACAAGGTGCCCGGCGTCACGAGCCGATGGAGACGAAGCCGCGTGGGCAGCAGTCGCGCCAGTGCGGCCGGTAGTGCCCGGCCGAGCCAGGCGATGTGCGTGTCGCCGAGATGCTGCTCGATGACGTCAAGCCGTCCCCCGAGGCGATCGCCGAGCTCATGAGCCTGCTCGCGCCTGGTGTCAGCAATCGCTGAGCCGCGTTCTTCGATCTTTCTCGGTGGCGACGGCGGAGGCGGAGAGGAGCGTCGCGGCGGTGAGGCTGCCCCAGAGGGCGGCCGAGCCGTGGGAGGCGAGCGTGGTGATGACCGCCGGGGAGACGGCGAGGCCGAAGCCCGTGGAGAGCTGGAAGCGGGTGAGGGCGCGTCCCAGGAGGTGGGCCGGGGCGAGGGCGGTGACGAGCGCGGTGGCGCTGCCGGCATAGAGGATCTCGCCGATGGTGCAGAGCACGGACACCGTGGCGACCGCCGGGGCACCCCAGCCGGGTCCCAGTGAGGTGGCCGCGAGGAAGCCGAGGTAGGACGCGGCGATCACCACGCCGGCGAGAGCCAGCACGGTCCGCCGGGAGAAGCGGGACATCAGGACGGTGAGCGGAACCTGCAGGGTGACCACCAGCACGGTGTTCGCCACGAAGATGGCTGCCGACCACACCGGGGACGCGTGCAACTGTGTCATCAGGATCAAGGGGAGCGCGATTTCGGGGACGTTGAGGCAGAAGACGTAAATCACGTTGGAAGCCAGCAGCGCGCGCATCCGAGGTGCGGGCTCGTCGGCCCTGCCCTTGGCCGGAGTAGCGGCCGGATGCGCGCGCAGGTGGACCGACCATGCCAAGGCCGCCGCGGTGAGATAGGCCAGCCCGGTGACGGCTGCCAGCGCCTGCAATGCGGTGGTGCCGCCTGCCAGGCATGCGGTGGCCAAGAGCGCGCCCACGCCCAAGCCGGCGTTGCGCAGAGCGCGGCCTGCTGCCAGAGCGGCGTCGCGTTCGCGGCCGTCGGCGACCGTGGCCACGAGTGCCGCATGGGCGGCCGGCCAGGCCTGGTTGCCGATGCCGAGGAAGAGCGCCGCCGTCGCGAACAGCCAGACGTGCCCCACCGGGGCGGCCAGCAGCAGCGCCACGCCCAGCACCCGCACCAGCATCGACGCTGCCACCACCGTGCTGCGGGCGCCCCGGTCCAGCCATCGGCCCACCGCGGGCATGCACACCAGACCCACGACGACGCCGGCCGTCATGGCGATGCCGGTGGCCGACGCGGACAACCTCAGCACCGTCATCCCGTAGAGCAGCAGAAAGGGCCGCAGCAGGCCGGTGCCGAGCGCGTCCACGGCCAGGGCCACGGCATAGCGGGGGCCTCCGGAAGCACGGACGAGGGCGCGCGGCTGGATCTTGGTGGTGGTTGCCATGGCGTCAACGATGCGTTCGGCCGCCGGGCCGACTGTGTCGGTTGACGGACACCGTCAACCGACGCCGTCGCCGGCCATCCGACCAGCGATGATGGAGGGATGACGTTGAGGATCGACATCAGCGGCCTGCCGTCCGAGCGCGTGCGGTTCGCTGCCTCCCCGCTGGCCGAGCTGACCGCGATGCTGCACGTGCTGGCCGAACCCGGGCATCACCCGCAGCTCGCCGGCTGGGCCGGGGACGTCTGGGCCGGGCTGCGGCCGGAGCTGGCCGAGCGGTTGCGGGAGGCGGAGTTCCTCTGGCGTTCCTCACGAGCCGACTTTCTGGTCCCCGCTCGTCCTCGGCCCACCCTCGCCGAGGAGCTGGACGACGTTGACCGGATCGACGATGAAACCTATGTGACCGCCGCGCTCATCACCACGTGCGGCAGCAACCGGGTCCACTTCGCCGCGCCGTCGCCGCTCGCCGACGCGACGGCGCGCGAGCGGGCCCTGGACCTGGCCCAGGCCCGCGGCCCGCTTCAGGAGGCCTTCGCGGAACGGCTGCTCGCGGACCCGGCCGTCGTGCGGGCGCGGGTGCGTCACACCCTCGAACAGTGCGCCGAGGCCTTCTTCGACGCCGCCTGGACGGGCGTCGCCGTGCAACTCGCCACCGACCTGCGCCTGAAGAACGACCTGCTGAAGCGCCAGGGCATCGAGGCGGCACTCGCGTCGGTCTCCGGCGCCGTCACCCTGGCGCCGGACGGCAACCGCATCATCGTGGACAAGCTGCAGGACAACGCGACCGCCGCCCACGGTGCCGGGGTCACCTTCCTCCCCAGCGTCTTCGGCCGCCCGCACCTGGTGGTGGTCCACGCGCGCGGGTGGCAGCCGGTGGTGCAGTACCCCGTGGCCGAGGCGAGTCCATCGGAGCCGATATCGCTGGAAACGGTGACGCTACGGCTGGAGGCATTGGCGCATCCGGTACGGCTGCGGCTGCTGCGCACCCTCGCCCGCGGCCCGCACACCACCGGTGAGCTGGCCCACGCCTGGGCACTCTCACCCCCGGAGGTCTCCCGCCACCTCGCTGTCCTGCGCCGCGCGGGCCTGCTCACGGCCCAGCGGCACGGTCGCTACGTCCGTCACACCCTCAATCTCCCCGATCTGACAGCGCTGGGCGCCGACCTGCTGACGGCCGTACTGCGCTGAGCAGCTTCGGTCTGCCGGCTGGCGGCAGTTCCTGACCGCTCAAGCCCACGCGATCATTGTGCGTGACTTCCTCGTGGTCGAAACGGTGCTGCTCAACCGGCTGTACGTGCTGGTCTTCATCGAGCCCGGCGACAACGGCCCCGCACATTGCAACGCAGCCTGCCCAGGACGTGACCGACCTCAACGACCCGCGATCCATCCACCGAAAACCCGTCGTCGTAGGCACGATCCACGAATACCACCACGCCGCTCAACCGCAGCGCAGGCCGGGACGCCGCCGTACGAGGCGCCCGTCCGTCAGCCGTACAGTTGGTCGTCGCCGGGCCACGAGCACTCGTCGGGTTCGTCGCTGGAGCAGTGGTCGGCGACGCGCACGACGTACATGGTCTTGACATAGTCCTGTTTCAGGAGCTTGCGAAGGAGCACGGGATTCTCCGCCTGCTGAATGTAGGCATGAATCCTTCCGGCCCGTGCCGCGTCTTTCAGCCGGGCAAGGTCCAGCCCGAAGTGCTGAAGTGCGGGCTCGTCGGACGGCAGCAGGGAGCCCACCCAATTACGGAAGTCCTGCGTGACCGCGTCGCCCGCGCCTCCGCACACATGGCAGAACAGGCCGGCCCGGCTGTCCCAGTAAACCGGCGTCCCACCCAGCGCCGGAGAGAAGACCCCGTTGTCCACGGGCAGATGCTTACGGCCGCGTATTTCGTCCGCCGTCAAAGGCCGCGTCAATTCCACGACCGCGGTGACTTCCTTGGTGCGGCCCGCCTGCCGTAACACGGCATCGACGTGCTGTTTCGCCGGCCCGCGGCCATGCCCCACCTGGCGCAGCGCGGCAGACAAGTCATGGGATTCGGGGGTGTCGAGCCGCCGGACGGCCTCTTCGCGCGGCACCGGCTCACGGTCGCCGCCGATCGTGTACGAGAAATCTCCCGAGTCCCGGTCCTGCCGGATACCGAACGCCGCGACGGCGCCGCTCGACTCCCCGTTGGGTGAGGCGCGCAGGTCGATGGCCATTTCCTCCGGCCTTCGCTCGAAGGCATAGTCGCCGGAGCCCACGACGTACTCGGGGTGCGAGGCGCGGAAGGCGTTGGCCACGACATATCCGAAGTGGTCGATGTCTGTGTATCGGGGAATCGAGTCAGCAGCGCCGCACGCCGCCAGCAGCACCCAACACAACCCCGCCGTCATCACCTTTCCGTTCACTTTCGGCATAGTGCCTTTCCAGGTTGCGCCCCGGGACGAGGCGCGAGACAGCGGCTCCGTCCCGGATCATACGTGTCAGACAGCGTTTCGCCGGCCCGCGTCCTTCGCGCGGGCAAACTTGAAGAAGTCAATGGTTCCCGCTTGCCCGACTTCGAGCAGGAGAAGTATCGATCCAGTAGCCCGACAAGGGGAGTACCGATGGGGCAACACATCAAAGGGCCGATGGTCCTGCGCATCTCCGAGGCCGAGATCGTCGACAGCCAGCTTTCCGAGGACGACCTGAGGGCGTTGAGCGACCCGGGCGAGGGAGCCGCCAGCCTGGCCAGGGTAAGGTGCCCCGTTCTGTACTGCGCGGCCATGTACGAACAGCAATAAGGCGTCCCGTGAACACAACGCGGATCCACCTGCTGAACAGCACTCAGGCGAGGCAGCAGGCTGAGGCGATCCTCGCCGACGATCGCCCGTTCGGCGACTGCGACTACATCCGTCAGCGCACCCGCATCCACTACCGTCACCGCCTGCAACTGCTCAAAGAGCATTCCAAGGGCGCGCATCTTCTGTTCTCCGCGCTGGAGGGGGCGACCGACGGCCGGCACCACCGGACTCTGGGCGATCCGGCGGTCCGGGTGGCGATAGACAGCTGGCTGAGTGCCGTACGCGGCGGAAGTGAGCCGCCATGGCCTGAGGAGGAGCTGGAAAGCGTTCTGGAGACCGCGGCCGCCCAGAGCCCTCGCGCGAACGTTCCGCCGCTCGCCGAAGGCGCGGCCGACCTGTTGAGGCTGCATGAGGCCGCCTGGCCGTGGGTGTGGTCCGAGCCCCGGGCCGACGCGGATCCGCTGGGAGAGTTCTTCCGTCGCGTCTTCTCCGAAAGTTTCCAGAAGCTCACTCTGACGAGTCCTGACGCTCACGTGCGTGAGACGCTCCTGCGGGGAGCGGCACTGCTGTACACGCTCTGCCCCAGGCTTGCGCGAAGCGCGCTGAGCCATGTGCATCTGATAGCCGTCGTCGGCAAGGAGTCGTCGCCCGGCTTCGCATCGCTCACGCATCCGCGCATACCAGGGGCGATATTCCTGTCGACCGCAGTGTTGAGCAATCCGTGGCAGGCCGCCGAGTATCTGCTCCACGAGGCGATGCACGTCAAGTTCACCGATCTTGAGCACACTCACTCTCTCTTGGGCGAGCACTACGACGCGGAGGCGTCGCCGCTGATCCGTCCGCACTGGAACAGGGCCCGGCCGGAGGCGGGCGACGGCTGGCCGATCGATCGTGCCCTTACCGTGAGCCACGTCTACACCAGCTTGGCGCTGTTCCACTCCGCCGTGGCCGCACGATACGCGGAATTGGCCGATCGGTACGGCCAGATCACCAGCGCGGATCCCGCCCAGCAGGCAAGGCGGTCCTTCGACCGGGCCCAGTACCTCATTCAGCGACTCGAACAGCAAACGGAACATCTCGGAGCCGGTGGCCGGCTCTTCCTGCGCTGGCTGCGCGGGATCAACGAGGCGTTCGACCCGTCGCCCGCACCGGAGGGCGCATACGTGCACCTGGTGCTCGACCTCTACGAGCGTGAAGCGGAAACGATCCGGAGGGCTCTCACCCAACCGGGCGCCGAAGGCCGCCACGAGGACATCGGCTCGCTCCAGAGCGCCGCGAGGCACGAGATCCGCAGTTGCCTCGCCGTTCTGGCGGCGGCCGGAGAATCGTCCGGTCAGAGTCGCGCGCTCCAGGATCAGGACAACCTGCTCGCGGAGCTCGAGTCCTTGGGGGCATCGCTTCATGACAGCGCCGAGGCCTTCCTGCGGACAAGGGAACTGGTGATGCGGGCACTGGGCTCCGTGTCGCCCTCCACATACCTGAGTCCCATGGCCGGCGGGCCGGAGGAAACCTCAGCCGAGGCGGTTCGGGCGATGGTCGAGGAGTCCGGCCGCCGCCTGAGCGCCCTGCTCGAGCGCTGATCGCGGGGCCGACGCCGGACCCTCACGTCTCGGTCACCACGACGTCTTCGCTCTTGACGAACATGACGCGGTGGCCGAACTGGATCTGGTGGTACTTCTGGGTGCCGCGGACCACGCGATGCAGCGTGGTGTCGAAGGTCGTCGCCTTGTAGTACTCGCCGGTCGTGGTCAGGCCGACCGTGTACGACTGTCCGGCGGCGAAGGTGTACTGCAGCGGGGACATCGGCTGCACCTCCACGTCCGCCGGGTAGGCCGCGGGCTCCGGGCACGGGCGGCCGTACACGGGGACCGATTCCAGGCCCGGCCGGGGCGTTGCGATCCGGGTACGGCTGGGCACGGCCACAGGAGCGGAATCCGGGTTGCGGAACCACGCCTTGTGGCCCAGGTACCAGATGGCCGTCCAGTCGCCCTGTCGCTCGGCGACGACGTAGCGCTGGCCGGTGACGGCGCGGGCGGCGTGGTCGTACACGCTGAAGGTGGACTCATCCGTCGGGTGCTTGCCGATGTCCTTCACCAGGGGCGACTCCTCGCGCGGCTCGGTGTGCAGCCAGATCGAGGCCGACCCGTGCGATGGGCAGGTGGCGTCGGGGTGGTCCTTGTCGCAGCCGGTGTAAAGCGGGCGGTTGCGGTAGTAGTCCGGCAGGATCATGACCGTGGCCGTGCCGGAATCGCCGTCGGCGCGCAGGGGCGCACCCATCAGGTCGAAGAAGTGGGCCCAGTCCCAGTACGGGCCCGGGTCCTCGTGCATCTTCTGCACCTTTTCCGGCAGCAGGGCGGGCACGTTGTCATGGCCGAGGATGTGGGCCCGGTCCAGCGGGACGCCGAACCTGTCGGCCAGGTAGCGCACGAGCTTGGCGGACGTGCGGTACATCGCCTCGGTGTACCAGGTGCCGCCGGTGGCGAGGAAGCCCTCGTGCTCCAGGCCGATGGCCTTGCTGTTGACGTATGAGTTGCCGGCGTGCCAGGCCATGTCCTTGGTGCGCACGTGCTGGGCGAGGTGGCCGTCGTGTGAGCGCAGCGTGTAGTGCCAGCTCGCCTTGACCGCCGGGTTACGTATGAGGTTGAGCGTCGTGTCGTACAGCTCCTCGGTGTCGTGGATGACGATGTAGTGGATCGTCTGACTGGTGGGGCGGTCGGCGATGTCGTAGTTGCCGTACGTGTTCTCTGGCACTTTTCTGTAGAACGCCGGGATCCACTCACCGGCGATCGAGGCGGGGCATTCCACGGCGCCGGCGCCGTCCAGGTGGGACAGATCCAGCCGGGTCAGCCAGGAGCGGACCGGGTCCACCCCGGGAGTGGGCGGCAGTGTCACCTCCGCACCGGTGTCGGTCACCCGGGTGGCGCCCTCGCGGATGACCTCGTACACCTCGTCGGCGAAGTTCGCCGCGATCTCCTCGGCCGAAGCGCCCGAGTAACGCGCCACCGCGCCGTACCAGTCGGCGGGGTCGGCGCTCGGCGGGGCGCCCAGGGCCTGCTGGTAGTCGGCGAGCAGCGCCGCGCCGCCGTCGATGTTGGCCGCCGGGTCCTCCCGCAGGCGCTCGACGCTCTCCCCGGTCAGCTCGGCGGCACGCGCCAGGGTGTGCAGGGACACGGGCAACCCGTTGTGCCGCTCCGCCGGCTCGGCGGGATGCGGCGGCGGGCCGGAGCCGTCGCCGCGCGGGTCCTCGTACCCGTCAAGGTGGTGGTTCCGCGACTTGCTCGGCGCGGCTCCGTCGGTGAGGTGCATGGGGCCGAACCCGGCGGCCGTGCTGGACCTGCCACCGTTGCAGTCCCAGCGCGACTCCATGTAGGACACGGCGAGCAGGACGCTCTCCGGTACGCCGTGTCTCCTCGCGGCCTGAGCGAACGCTTCCGGCATCGTGGCCATCACAACCACCTCCACCTGCACCGTCGCATGGACGCCTGCTCAACTGGAGGGGAAATGGCATGAATTTCCGCTTTCATGTGGAAATGCGAAGAGATTCTTCGCGGGTGTGTTAGGTACCTGTCGCAGGGGAGCCACACATGCAATTCCGGACGGCCGCGACGGCTCGGGCGCCCCTGCGCCTGCCGAAGATTCCATCCATACAGGTCAAGCGGCATGTGAGTAGTCGTGGAGGACTCCGCCGAGCTGGTCTCGTCGGCGTATGGTCGGGTCGATGATTCGCCCCGGGTCTGTGATCGGGTTCGGGGCGGGTTGTGACACGGTTTTCGGCACCCACACTCACAGGCCCGACACGATCAACACGCCACGCCGGAGATGTCTCAATCATCCCGACCTACGGAAACGGCATCAGCGGCGGACCGAGTACCAGCGGCTGTCCCAGCTCTCCTGCCAGCACGCCGGTTCGCCACCCGTCAGTGCCGCCACGCTCAGCCGCCAGTCCGAGCCCTGCGCGATCGAGACGCGCGAGGCGGGGGCGGTGGCCAGGTGCGAGGTTCCCGACGGGGTGCTCACCCACACCCCCTCGGGTCCCGCCCAGGCCGCGCAGAGACCACCACGCACCGACAGGAGAGCCACGTCCTGCGCTCGCGAGGCATCGGGGCCGCTCGCGGGTTCCCACACGCCATCGGAATGCTGCGCCCACCAGCGCACGGATCCGTCCTCGCCCACGACGACCGCCTGGAGCTCGTCCCAAGGTCCCGGACAGATGGCTGCCGAGGCGACGGGGAGCTCGCACACGGTGACGGAGGAGGGCAGCGCCTTCAGCGGCCAGCGCCAGTGTGCCAGCCGTCCCGCCTCGCGCACCAGGACGGCGGCGTCGCCGTTGTCGTCCCAGGCGGCGGCCAGAACCCGCGCCCGCCCGGCCACTGCGAAGGCCAGACGTGCGTCCGAGCCGGAGCGCGTCATCACAAGCTCCCCCGGCGAGGCCGCAAAGGCCAGCACGTCGCCCTGGGGCGAGGCCAGCACCGCCACTCCGGAGGCCGATTCAGCCACCTGACGCCAGCCGTCCTCCGTGCCCAGGTGGAGCGCGCCCCCGACGGTCAGCGCGGCCACCGCCACCCGGCCGTCGCCGCCGCGCGCGGTGGCCACCTCACGCACCCCGCGCGGCCCGCCCGAGCGGGAGGGCAGCCGGGCGTTGAGCCGGTCGTAGTCGGCTTCGTGCTGGTAGTGCACCCCGGCGGGCCCGCAGGAGACGATCACCGGCCGCCCCCTGACGTCGGTGAACAGGCTAACCCCCGTCCGTTCCCCCTCCTGTACGGCCAGCAGCGCCGTCAACCGCCGAGCCCACGGCGTCAGCGGCCGTGGACGGAGCTCGGGGTCACGGTCGAGCGCCCGGACCAGCTCATCGGCCAGCACCACCGGATACCCTGCCGCCACCAGCGCCTCGTGCGCGAGGCTCGCTGCGTGCTGCGCTGAGTCCAGCCTGCGTGCGCCCGGCAGCAGCAGCCGGTGGACCAGCGCCCCCACCGCGTAGCAGTCGACCGCCTCCGACTTGGCCTCGCTCTGTCCGGGGTGGAAGCCGGGAGTGGCGACGCGAGCCAGCCCGGTGGTGTGCTCGACGGCGCCGAGCGCGGTCAGGTCGATCACCGTCACCCGGCCGCCGGGGTCCACCATGACGTTGCCGCCGGAGATGTCGCGGTGCACGTATCCCTGGTCGTGTACGCCGTCCAGGATGCGGCACACCTGGGCCAGCGCCTCCAGCCGCTGCGCGACGGGCTGCCGCTCGGCCCAGTGCAGGATGGGTTCCGCCTCCCCCAGCCAGGGCGTGACCTGGTAGGCGGCGGTGCCCGCCCCGGTGGTTCCGGCCGGGTGGGGCGCGGGGCCGAGGAAGCAGTCGGTGGGGGCGAGCAGACCGTCGACGCGCAGCTGGGCGGCCCGATGCCGGGCGTCCTCCCAGCGCCGCCTGTCGTCCTCGGTGCCGGGGTTCTTGATCTTGAGGGCGATCGGGTAGCGGCGGCCGTTGTGGTCGAGGCGAGTGGCACGCCACACCTCGCCCTCGCCGCCGGTGGTCAGGTAGCTCAGCAGTTCGTAGCGCCCGTCGGGGCCGCACTGCCAGCCGGGTGACCAGCTACCGTTCACACCTCCCCCAGGTAGCTGAAGCCCACCGACTTGGCGTCGGTGACCGTGGAAACCGGCGCGGGAGCGGGAGCGGGGGCCGCCGCCAGCCGCCTGGCGAGCTCCTCGATCAACTCGGCCAGCCGTCCCAGCCAGGCAATGCGCCGCTCAACGTCACGCACGGTCTGCTCATTCAGCGCCTCCAGGTGGGAGTCCAGGTGCGTCATGACCTCCGCCGGCTCGGCGCCCTCCCTGCCGGTGCGTTTGGGGCGGAAGACCGCGACCACGTCCCGCATGAAGTCGGGGTCCTGCACCGCGCGCACCCTGCGGTTGATGACGGAGGTGGTGCGTGAGGACAGGACCTCGGCCTGCAGGAGAACGTCGCCGCAGGCAGCGTGCAGCCGGTCGGCGAGCTGGTCCAGTGTGTGCTCCCACCGGCCGGAAGCCGGTTTGATCCTGCTCAGCGCAGCGGCCACCTCCGGCGGCAGAACCCGCGCATGCGGTACGGCGGCGCGCAACGGCACCCGGCGCGACATGCCCGAGCCCAGGCCGGAGAAGTAGTGCCGCAGCACCTCCACCCCGCCGATGGCCGCCGTGTCGCCGCCGCCGACGTGTACGAGCTCCTGCAGCAGCCCGTGGTTGGGCTCCAGGACGCTGGACTGGGTCCCGCCCGCGCGGACGTAGTCGTGATATAGCTGCGGGGTGCTGATGCCGACCGCGTGCAGCCGGATCTTCATGTCGCGGTGCAGGTGCTCCATGAGGCTGACCGGCTCCTCGGCCGCCAGCACCACCTCGCCCAGGCCCTGGTCGCCCTTGGGCGCCCAGTGGGCTCCGTCGCTGACCAGCACGATCAGGCGGTCGTTGCCCGGCTTGCCGTACAGGTAGAGCAGGTTGGCCGCCTGGTGAAGGGCGTTGCCGATGTCGGTGCCGCCGTCCATGGCGCGCAGGCTGGTGATCGCCATGCGGAACTCCTCGGCCGCGGCAGCCGAGGAGCTATCGAGTTCGGCCATGCCGGGGACGCGGGGGAAGATCTGCGTAGTGCGCTCGGTGAAGGCCACCATCGCCAGCCGGGAGATGCGCCCGCTGATCTGCAGCCGCATGTCCAGCAGGTGGTACAGCGCCATCCGCAGCGACTCGTCACGCCGCTGGCGGCGGGTGCGCGGCGAGTAGTCGCCCGGCTCGCCGTACGGGGGGATGTCGGGCACGCTCATCGAGCCGCTGCAGTCGGCGAGCACGACGATGTCCACCCCGTTGCGCGCGCCGGGCGCGAACAGTTCGACCTCGGTCTCGGCGGTCAGCTCGGCGAGGACGGCCCGCTGACCCGCCACGTCGAGATGCTGCACCCGGTACGGGAGACCGTTCACGTCCAGCCACGCCTCGCCCTGCTCGCCTGGCGGCACCCACAGCAGCCGGCCGGCCAGCCCGGACTCGGCCAGCTCGCGCACAGCGTGGTCCAGCTGCGTCTCGGTAGCCATCTCCAGCCGCAGCCGCCTGATCGGCGTCACCGGTGGGAACTCCAGCCACCAGCCTGCCGGTTGCCTGCCGCTGTCCAGGCCGACGGCCGGGGCGAGCTCCTCGCTGACCGCCAGGCCCCCGGTGGGCACCTCGGCCAGCGGCAGTAGCCGCACGGGCGACAAGGCAAGCCCCATCCCGGTGTCGACGCTCAGCAGCGCGGGCCGCTCACCGCCCGGCAGGTCGCCCGGCGCCACCCCGATCCGCTGGCCGGCCAGCGG
The DNA here is from genome assembly GCF_053592075.1 of Nonomuraea sp. NPDC002799. Lineage (NCBI taxonomy): Bacteria > Bacillati > Actinomycetota > Actinomycetes > Streptosporangiales > Streptosporangiaceae > Nonomuraea > Nonomuraea sp. NPDC002799. Next base: position 86,864 of record NZ_JBSFVA010000024.1, on the reverse strand, counting down.
GCCGCCAGCGAGCACCACATGCAGCAGGTGGCTGACGGAACCGAACTGCGGCGCGGTCATCGCCGTCCTCCCCGCGTGTTGCCCTCGAGCCTGATCACGACGCCGAGCCGCTGCTGGTAGTCCTTGATCCGCGCCCCGCCCTTGCCGATGAAGGCCCCCTGCAGGTCCTCGGGCAGGTGGACCCAGAGCGTGGCCGACCGGCCGCCGGAGCGCTCCGGTTTGTACTCGGCCAGCCGCAGCCCGGCGGCGAGTTGGTCGCCGAAACCTGGGTCGCCCTCGCGGACCAAGCGGCGCAGCCGATCGGTGAGCTGCTCGCCGGTGGCGGCGTGTCCGCCCAGCCGTTCCAGCTCGCGGTCCCAGTCGGTGGCCGCCTTGGTCAGGGCCCTGGTGAGGGCTTCGCCGTACCGCTTGCCGGACGAGCGGGGGCGCAGGGCGGCCAGCTTGGCGCGGATCGAGCGGTAGTCCACGGCCAGCTCGCGATGGCCGCTGTTGCGCAGGTTGAAGCCGAACGCGGCCAGCGACGGCATCCGCAGGCGGCGACCGGCCGCCGCCGAGCAGATCTGCAGGAGCAGCTCCTCGGGCGGGAGCCCGCGCACCGCGGAGTGCCTGCCGCACAGGCCCAGGCCGAGTTTCTCCGCGCCGAACACCTGCCAGCGGCGAGCGTGCTTGGTGCAGGCCGCCAGCTTGCACGGCTCGCCGGAGCGGTCGAGCCAGTCACAGAACACCGTGCCCACCGCCGTGCAGGAGGGCTGCCGGCAAACCGGAAAGGCGAGTTGGTAGCAGCCCGCGCAGTAGTCGACGTCGTTGTCGTGCGGGTGTGAGCGGCGGTGTTGGGTGCACCAGGCCACCTTGGCCCTGCAGGACTCGCCGCCGCACCAGAAGGCGGCGGGCCTGCGGCAGTCGCGGCAGGCGGGGTGGTGGCTGGGACAGCTCGGGGTCAGCGCGCCGTCGAGGATGACGGCGTGCTCGACGCAGCAGCGCTCGGGCGCTCCCGCGTCGGCGCACCAGCGGCAGCGGAAGGAGGCGTACCCGGTCCTGCCCTGCTTGGCGCAGGTCGCGCACCGGTAGACCAGTTCTGCCTGCTCGCGTATGGCGGCCAGGCCGAACCTGGTCTCGGCCGTGACCGGGCCTTGGCCGGGGGCGAGCCGGAGGATCTCCAGTGAGATCGTGCCGTGCTCGGCCTGCCAGCTGTGTGTTCTGCCGGGCACCAGGTCGCGGCCCAGCAGGGTGGGCTCCAGCCAGGACCAGAGCTCCACCAAGCCGTCGGGGCCCTTGGGCATGGGCTCGGCCCACTGGCGCAGATCAAGCACGGCCTCGACTTGGCAGTCGGGACGGGTGGTCATTTTCCGCCCTTCTTACGGCGGGCGCCGCCATCGGCCTTACGGCGGGCGCCGCCATCGGCCTTACGGCGGGCGCCGCCATCGGCCAGGGCCGTGCGCCACTTGTCCAGCACGAGCTCCGTCCTGCCCGGGTGGGTGGTGCGCAGCCAGTGCAGCAGGCCGCCGCCGGGGCGTGGGTCATGTAGCTCGTACTCGGCCTGCCTGGCCAACGCCTGCTCGCCCTGGCGCGTCATGCCCGCCATGAGGTCCTGGGTGCGCAGCGGCGGCAGGCCCACCTCGGGCAGCTCCAGCGGCGCGAGCACCGGGATCAGCTCTTCGGCGGTGGCCTCCAGCAGGCTCAGCACCGGCAGCAGGTCCTCCAGCAGCCGCCGCGCCACGCGGGTGGCCTGGACCGGGCGGCGGCCGGCCTCCTCGGTGAAGCGGGCGCGCAGCCCGTGGGTGATCGCCCGCGCCCTGTTGCCCTCGATCAGGGTCTGGGGCACGTTGCCCTCACGGCGTCCGGTCTTGACCAGGCGGCGGGCGTGCAGGGCGAGCGCGGCCAGCAGCACCGCGTGGGCGCGCAGGTCGGCCAGTGAGATCTGTCCGTCGAGGCAGCGCACCAGCACCTCGGCCGGTTCCGTGGCGCGGGGGGCGACGTCCATCCTGGTCAGGTCGGCGATGCCGTCGCGGCGGCGCAGGTCGGCCTTGACGTGGTGGAGGTGCCTGGGGTCGGCCGAAGCCAGGTAGCGGGTGGCAAGGTGTTCGCGGGAGTCGGCCAGCCAGCGCGAGCCGATCCTGTCCTGGGTCGGTCCGATGGTGGCGCGGCCGGCCAGCGCGATGAGCACCGGGCTGTGGCGGCGCAGCAGGTTCGTCAGCACCTCCTGCTCGGTGGTGTCCACCGTGCGCAGCGCGTGCACGTCGCCCGCAGCCACGGCGGGGGTCGTGCCGAGCTGGATGCCCGGCGCATGCACGGTCGCGCCGTACTCGCGTGCCGTGCTGGCCAGCGCGGCGAGCACCGCACCGAGGTAGGAGAAGACCTCCACGCGTGCGCTGTGGGTGCCCAGCCAGACGCCATCCAGGCCGGCCCTGATCAGTCCGGCCTGCCGGGCATCCGGCTCCAGTACGGCGGGAGTGAGGTTGGCGGGCGGCGCGGGCAGGCGTGCCTCGGCCACCACTCTGCGGTGGTCTGCCCCGGTCAGTATCACCGCCTTCGCGACTGACTGCCGGGAGGCGCCCACCCGGACGAGGCTCACTAACATGAGGAATCCACCTGTCCGGGGAAGTACTTCAGCCCCGACTGACGCAACACGACCAGACGGCCGAGCACCAACTGGTCCTTGGGCCCGACGTTCACCCGCTCGCCGGGGTCCATCTTGCGCTTGCCTGTGCCGCCGACTGTGCCGCGCAGCACCTCGGTACCGCCGGACGAGCCGAGATCCACCGCCACCAGGCGGGCGTCCTCGTGGCTGCCGGTCAGCTCCAGTTGCAGGTGCTCCCTGCTCACCCGCCTTCGGGCCTCTGGGTGCGGCAGCGTCTCGTCGCCCAGGTCCACGCTGTACGGTTCCACGCCGTGTCCGACGGTCACCTCCTGGCCCACGTGCACGGGGAAGCGCAGGATCTCCTCCCTCGAGCGCGCCTCGAACAGCACGATCTCCCGCAGCGCAGGGCGCGGGCCGACCTCTTCCAGGGCGGTGCCGCACAGGCCGCAGACGACGGTGCCGTCCGTGCGGAAGGCGGGGTAATCCCAGATGTGATCGGAGAGCATGGCCTGCTCGCAGGAGCTCGCCACGCAGCGCCACTGCGAGCGCAGCGCCCGCTCGTGGACGCGGTTGCGCAGGTCGATCCTGTGTTTGCGGTCGAGATCCTTGGCCGACTCGGCGCGCGACATGCTCTGCAGGGACATCAGCCGGACCCCGGCGGGCACCAGCCGTACCTCGGCCCGGGTGGTACGCCAGCCCAGGAACCGCTCGGTCACCTCGTGGATCCACAGGTTGCTGCGGCGCTCGTCGCGGTAGAGGTCCGCGCTCAGAACGTGGAGCTGCTGCTCGCGGGCCAGGTCCAGGAGGACGGGGTCGGCGTAACGAGCCATGATCACTTCGCCGTCGGCCTCCATCCGGCGCAGCCGGGCGCGGTCCTCGGCCAGGGTGAGCCGGTGGCGCAGGGAGTTGTCGGCGACCAGCGTCAGCGGAGCCTGGCCGTACTGGCGTCGCCACGCCTCGCGGACCAGGTCGAACCTGGACAGGAACGCCCCCTCCGCGCTCAGCGGGGGAAGATGCTTGGACCGGCAGACACATGACATGTCCACCACCGCGCCGTTGCTGATCATCTCGCCAGCTCCCTCTGCACGACAAGGTCTTGTTCGAGCTCGGCCCGCTGGGACGCGTCCGTCAAGGCCAGGCTCTGGCGCAGCCGTACGGCGTCGGCGATGGCGGCCACGGCGGAGGCCCTATCACCGGTCGCGTAGTAGGACACAGACAGCATGTGCAGCATGTTGGCGCGCCACGGCGGCTTCTGATACTCGGGCGGAAGACCACTCTCGACGTTCAGAGCCTCGGTGGCGATGAGGACGACGTCACGCTGGCGACCGGCGCGGACCAGCAGCGCTGCCTGGTGGCTCAGCGCGACCCGGAGCAACTCCAACAACTCCTCGTGACCGGGTAAGGCGCGCACCAGGTCACGCATGATGGCGGTCCGCGGCTCGGCGGCGGTCAAGGCGGCTTCCGGGCCGCGGTGCAGGTCGAGCTGATCGGTGAGGTGCTGCAGCACCTGGATCTGGATTATCCGGTACTTGGCCAGATCCTCTGTGTCGCTCGCCGCCTTGATCAGGCGGCCGAACAGCTCGGCCGAGCGCTGGAAGGGGCTGATGCTGTCGGCTCCACGGCCGTCGTTGCACTTGCACATAGCGAGGTTGAGCAGCACACGGGCGAGGTAGTCGACGCTTTCCTCCTCGACCGGGCCACCGCGGGTGATTTCGGCCTGCAGAATGGAGACGGCCTCTTCGAGCAGCTTCTCCTGCAGGAAGTAGATCTCGGCCTCCGCGGCCTTGACGGCCAGCACGTTGAGCCCCCAAGCCAGCAGCCTCGCCGGGAGGTAGTGGCGGGTCTGGTTGGCCAGGACCAGGCCCTCCATCAGCCACAGTATGAAGTCGTCTCTGTCCCCGGCCGCCCAGGCGCGGTCGGCTTCGGCGGCGTAGCCCTCGATCAGCGGGACGAATACGGTGGGATCGTGGGCCAGCCGCATGCGTAACTGCTGCAGATGTACTGGAACGGCGCCCATGTCCCCCCGTCGATGGTCGTCTTCGCGAACCCAGCACAATACTGGCGAATTAGCGCGGCGGACGAGGGGCTTTCCCGGATTTTTTGGGGTTTGCGGCGTCAGGGGGCGGCGTCGAGGAGGGCGCGCAGGTCGTCGTCCTCCGCACCCCGAGCTTCCTGTGATGTTCCAGGGCTCACCACCCGAGCCCGCTCGCCGCCACCGAGCGCCAGAGGGGCGCGTGCCAAGCCGTCATGGCTGCGGGCCTGCTCCGGCCGGTTACGCGAGGTGTCGGCTAGGGCGAGCGCAGCGGCCTGCAACGTGCCCGTCCAGGCTGCGTAGCTGCACCGCGAAATACCAGCGCCGTGCTCGTCATCCACCGAATCCCCAGCATCAGGGATACAGGCGCTATCGGTCTCGCGCCCCGAGGCTGGCCTGGTCGGCGGCGGTACGGCCGGCCGCCCAGCCCTCCCGGTCCCAGGACGTGCGGACCGAGTGCGAGACCAGGTTCGGGAACATGCGCTCGACCGCCTGCTCCAGCTCCTGTTCGCGGGCCGCCAGCACCGGCACCAGGTCGGTGCCCCGGCTGGCACTCTCCTGCGCGACCGCACCCGCCGTGGCCTCGGCGAGCCGCTCCCCGATCCTGGAGGCGAACGCCGACAGGAACGACTGGCGGAACGTCTTGTTCCTCGACCGGCCGGTGCCGTGCTTCTTGGTGCCCGAGTTCACCAGCGCGGTCTGCGCCTGCACCAGCAGCGAGGTGAACAGCACCTCCACCCAGGACAGGTCCGCCCAGAACCCCAGCACGGTGGCGAACCCCAGCTCCTTCGACCAGATCACCCGGCACCTGTTGGCCTCGGCGACGAGGTTGAGCAGCACGGCCTTGGGCTGCTCGTACGGCGCGTCGATGCCGACCCGGATGCCCGCCGGGGCCGCATCTCCGCCTGGCTGCGCGTCCAGCATCGCCGCGTCGATGCTGTATTTCGCCATCAAGCTCTGCGCCGCCGACGTGAACGTCTCCGCCTCCGCCTCGTACGTCGTCGACTCCGCCTTGGCAAGCAGCGCCCGCACCCGCGTGAACGTCTTCTCGCTGACCGCGTGCGAGCGTGCCTGGACCGTACGGCGAGCGGCCCCGGGCCGCGGGCTCAACGACTCCAGCCGCGGCAGCCCGGTCAGCAACCCCAGCAGCTCCAGCCCACCGGAGACGGTCGCCAGCCGGCCGGCCCCGTCGCGTGCCTGCCGCGCCGCCAGGTAGCCGCCCTGCCACCACACCACGGCCTCCAGGCCGGCGAGCTGGTCGCGCCAGCGCTCATCCACCGTGGCCGGCGCGTAGGCCCGCATCTCCCAGGCGATGAGGTCGGCCGCCGCTCGCGCGTGCCAGTCGGTCAGCCGCCTGGCCGTGATCCTGACCACGTCGGCGGGCTGCCAGCCGTTGCGCCACAACCCCGAGATCGCCAGGGTCACGACCTCCACCAGCACGCGATCGGCGTCGTCCCGGTCGGCCAGGAAGGCGGCGGCGGAGTCGAAGGCTGCCTCATCCTCGCGGGCAAGGGCCTCCATCGCCGCGCCGATCAGCTCATCAGCCTTACTCACACGTGCCGTCCACCTTTAAAGAAAGTCCGCCAGAACCTTACCGCGCACCTGCGGTTGTCGCTGCCGGCGATCACCTGACGGTGCGGGTTGCCCGGATCGTGTCAGGGCCACCACCGCCTTCTCCCAGGGTGCGGCTCAGGTCCTGCCGGTGTGCGAGGACGCCTTCAGGAGTGCGTCGGCGCGTTCTTGCAGTTCGTCCCGGTTCCAGGTGGCGGTCGCGCCGGGCAGCGCGTCAGGGAGGACGTCCTCCATGTGGTGGAGTGTGCGCCAGCGCAGACCGGCGAGGCCCAGGGCGATCTGGAGACCGCCGAGGAGGACGATCATGACCGCCATGCCACGGCCGGGACCCGAGCCGAACAGGCCGCCGGCCACGTCGCTCAGCAGGCCGCCAGGGGCCATGGCGGGTTCGAACACGGCGTCGGCCAGCAGGCCCGAGGCGAGGTAGCCGAGCGGCTCGGTCAGGTTGGCGGTCATGCGGTTGATGGCCAGGATCCTGCCCTGCAGTTCCATGCCGACCTTGAGCTGGATCATGGTCTGCCAGTGGCCGTTGATCAGCGCGATGGAGCACATGATCAGCGCGAGGCCGACGACGGGGAAGACCGGCGCGGGCCGTGCTCCGGCGGCGATCATGCCGAGGCCGGTGAGCAGCACGAAGCCGACCATGCCGGTGGCCCGCCGGTCGAATCCGCCCCACAGGGCCATGGCCACGCCGCCCGCGATCCCGCCCAGGGCGCCGACCACGGTGGCGAGGCTCAGCGTGCCCGTACCCGCGAACGAGAGCACCATCGGGGGAAGCAGCGCCAGCGCGAAGCCCAGCAGCAGGTTGTAGCCGAGGAAGAACAGCACCATGGCGACCAGGCTGGGACGCCGGGTGATGTACCGCAGGCCGCCGCCGATCTCCTTCGCCATCGACTCCTCGCGCCTGCGGAAGAGCAGGTCCGGGAAACGCACCGCGAGCAGGGTGGCGATCGCGACGAGCGCCGTCGCCAGGTCGGTCAGCATCGCGCCGGCCAGGCCGATCAGCGCGATCAGCGCGCCCCCCAGCAGGGGGCCGGCCGCCTGGCTCAGCGCCATCACGACCTGGAGGATCCCGTTGGTACGCGCCAGGTACTGCTTCGGTATGAGCTGCGCGGCGGCGGCCAGGTACGCCGGCTGCTGGAAGGCGGTGGCGATGGAACCGAGGGCGGCGGCGAGGCAGACGTGCCACACCTGCAGCGATCCCGTCGCGAACATCGCCAGGCAGAATCCGGTGCCGACGACGTTGATCACTTCAGCGCTGATCAGCAGCAGCCGCCGATTCCAGCGGTCGGCCGCCGCGCCGGCGAACGGCAGGGCGAGCAGGCCGGGGAGCAGGGCGGTGACGAGGATGACGGAGAACTGGGTGGCGCTGCCGGTGCGCTGGTAGACCCAGATGCCCAGAGCGAACGCCAGGGCCCTGCTGCCGACCAGGGACACGAGCTGGCCGAACGTGACGAGCGCGAACCCGCGCAGGTTCGCGACGAGAGCCTTCCGGGACGGCCGCTCAGGCTCTGAGCTCGAGGTCGCGGGGGGAACGGCGCCTGGTAGGGGAGTCGCGGCCGTGACGTCCTGCTGGAGTGGAGCGGTGGTGAGTGGAGCGGTGGTGAGTGGAGCGGTGGTGGGTGGAGCGGCAGCCGGTGGGACGGTGGCCGGGGTGCCGAGCCGGCGGTTCAGCCATCGGGCGATGATGCCGGCGAGCGCGCCGGCCTGGTGTTTGAGGAAGAAGTGCCCGGCGTCGGGGAGTACGGCGAGTTCGGTGTCCGCGCACAGCAGGTCCCATTCGCGATACCGCTCCTCATGGAACTCGGTGATCCGGTCGCGTTCCCCGACCACGCTCAGCGCCCGCAGCGAACGCCTCCCGGGCTCCTGGCACAGCCGCGAGTACAGCTCCTCGGACTCCCGCGCGTCGTGCCGCACCGCGCGCAGCGTCGCCGCCTGCTCGGACGGGTCCAGCGCCCCGGTGAGCCCGCCGATCCCGCGCAGCATGTCACGGTAGAGCCGGTCGGAGCGCCAGCGGTCGCTGGGAAAGAGCTTCGCCCACAGGTCGAACAGCCGCCCGGGCAACCGGGGCGCGGGGAAGGCGCCGCCGAGGATCACGCCCACGACCGCACCGCCGCCGGCCTCCAGCCGCCGGGCGATGTCGTACGCCAGGGCCGCGCCGACGCAGTGGCCGTACACGACGATCGGGCCGTCGATGGTCGCGCGGATCTCTCGTACGGTCCCCGTCGCGGTCGTCTCGAACGCCTCCAGCGGCTGGTCCGGCCGGGTGGGGTCGTGGCCGGGCAGTTCGACCGCGTACAGGGGGATTTCCGGCGGCAGTGCCCGGGCCAGTTCGGCGTACGCGGCGGGGGCCCCGCCGCCGAAAGGCACCGCGACCACAGTCGCCGTGACCGTGGCCCGGGGCTCGGCGCCGGGTAGCCGCCACAGGTAGCCGCCGGTGTCGCCGTGCCCGAGGAAGTCGGCGAGCCGTCGTACGGTGGAGTGCTGGAAGATGGAGATGACGCGCACGTCCTCGCCGAGGCGCCGGGCCAGCCGCATGGCGGTGAACGAGTCGCCGCCCGATTCGAAGAAGTCGTCGTCGATGCCGACCTGGTCGAGCCCCAGCACCTCGCCCCAGATCTGGGCGATCCGTGCGTCCCGGGCATGGCGCGGGGGCGTCGGCGGTGAGTGCCGCACGGCCTGCGGGCCTGGCTCCGGCAACGCGGCCCAGTCGATCTTGCCGTTGGGCGTCAGCGGCAGCCGGTCGAGTGCGACGCAGGCGGCGGGCACCATGTAGGGCGGCATCGCCGAGCGGGCGAACTCCAGCAGCTCCGGCACACCGGAATCGCCCACGTAGTAGGCGACAAGGGATGGGTCGCCGTCCTGCCGTACGGCGACCGCGACGTCGGCGATGCCCGGGTGGCGGCGTAACACCGCTTCCACATAGGAGGGTTCGACCCGGTACCCCCGGATCTTCGTCTGGCGATCCAGCCGGCCGAGGAACTCGACCGAGCCGTCCGGACGCAGGCGGGCCCGGTCGCCGGAACGGTAGGCCCGCGCGCCGGCGTCGCCGGAGAAGGGGTCACTGATGAAGCGCGTTCCGTCAGGGGTGAGATAGCCCCGGGCCACGCTCGCCCCGGTGATCAGCAACTCTCCTGCCGCGCCTCGGGGCACCGGCCGCAGGTGCCGGTCGACGACATGCGTACGGACATGATCGAGCGCGAAGCCGAGCGGGACGGCCACGCCCGGACCACGCTCGTCCGGAACCTCGTGGGCCAGCACGGAGACGGTCGTCTCGGTCGGCCCGTAGTGGTTCCAGATCGACACCCCGGGGCGTGCCGAACGGACGGCGGCGACCAGGTCCCACGGGCAGGACTCCCCGGCCAGGACGAGGAACCGCGCCGGCACCACGTCCGCCAGCAGGCCGGCCTCCGCGACGGCCTGCAGGTGGCTGGGCACCAGCTTCATGAAGTCGATCCGGTGCCGGCGGAAGTACGCGGCGAACTCCGCAGGATCGGCCGCCCACTCGTACGGCAGCACGTGCAGCGTGCCGCCGGTCGCCAGCGCGCCGAAGAGGTTGGTCAGCCCGAGGTCGGCGGCGAAGGTCGTCGCGATCGCGAAACCGAGGCCCTCGGGAACCCGCATCCGGCGCAGCACCGAGGCGAGGTAGGCGGAGAAATGCCGGTGTTCGACCACCACGCCCTTGGGCGTCCCCGTCGACCCCGAGGTGAACAGGACGTACATCACCTGGTCGGCGTCCACCTGATGATCAGGATTGATCGCGCTGTATCCGGCCAACTCCGTGGCGATGTCCTCCAGTGCCACTCCCTCGGACGGCAACCCCTCATAGGCAGGCAGCTCCCGATGGGTGAGCAGCAGCCCCGCGTCCGAAGCCGCCAGCACCGCCGCGAGATGGCCGGACGGCATCGCGGGATCCAGCGGCACGTAGCTCAGCCCCGCCTTCAACGCGCCGAGGATCGCGACCACGTAGTCGACGGACCGCTCGAACAGCAGCGCGACGCGGCCGGTGGGACAGCCCCGGTCGCGCAGGTACCCGGCCAGCCGGTTCGCCCGCTCGTCGAGGTCCCGGTAGCTGATGACGTCGTCGCGGCACCGTACGGCGATCCGATCGGGATGCGCGCCCGCCTGGGCCTGGAAACGGGCCAGCACCGGCACGTCGTCGCGAGCGGCCGGAGCCGGAGCGGGCGCCGGGTCGCCCGGCGGGACCGGCGGCAGGGTGGCCGCCGGCGCGTCGAGATCGGTGAGCAGCGCGTCGAGGACCTCGGCGAAATGCTCGCCGAGCCTGCTGACCAGGTCGCCGCCGAGCAGGTCCGTGGCGTAGTTGAGCGTCACCCGCAACGAGTCGCGGGCATCGACGACCGTGCAGGTCAGGTCGAACTTGGCGCGGGCCCTGACGACGTCGAGGGGCTCGGCGTCCAGTCCGGGCACGGGCTCGTCCAGCTCCGTGGCCGGATAGTAGTTGATCATCACCTGGGCGAGCCGGCCGGCGCTGAGATCGCGCTCCGGGCCGAACGCGCTCACCAGGTGCTCGAACGGCAACTCCTGGTGGTCGAGGTCGTCGACCGTCCGCCGCCACACCTGCCGCGCCAGCTCGCGGCGGCTTCCCGGGTGGCCCATCCCCAGCCGGAGCACGAGGGTGTTGACGAAGCAGCCGATCAGCTGCTCGGTCTCGACCCGATCGCGCCCTGACACCGGCGTCGCCACCACCACGTCATCGGTGCCGCAGTGCCGGTGCAGCACGTGCCCGAAGGCGGTCAGCAGCAGCGCGAACGGGGTCACCGAGGCGTCCCTGGCGCTCTCGTGCAACCGGCGGCGCAGGCCGGCGTCGAGATGGAGGTGCAGCTCGGCCCCGTGGTCGGAGCGTTCCGGTGGTCGCGGGTGCTCCAGCGGCAGGTCCAGCATGGGCGGCATGCCGGACAACCGCTCGTGCCAGTACGCGCGCGCCTTCCCGGTGTCCAGGCCGGCCCGCTGCCAGGCGGCGTAGTCGGCGTACTGGACGGGAAGCGGCGGGAGTTCGGCGCCGGCGTAGACGCGGAAGATCTCCCGCACGAGGAGCCGGCACGACCACGCGTCCGAGGCGATGTGGTGGACGACGAACAGCAGCGCGTGGTCCTGCTCGCCCAGCCGCGCCAGCGTCACCCGAAGGGGAGCCTCGCGGTCCAGGTCGAAGGGCTGTTCGGCGAGCCGCGCGAACACCTCGCCGTGCGGAGGCGTCCCGTCACCGGAGAGATCGACGACGTCGATGGCCGGAGCCTGGCCGGCGATGACGAGCATCGGCTCGTCCCCTGGGACGCACCTCGTCCGCAGGACCTCGTGCCGGGCGACCGTCGCGGCCAGGGCCGCGCGCAGGGTCTCGATGTTCAGCGGGCCTCGGAGACGTACCGCCTCGACGTTGTTGTACGCGGGGCTGTCCGGCCGGAGCCGCTGCAGGAAATAGTGCCTGCGCTGAGCGAACGACATCGGGAGCAGCCCGGACGAGCGGTCGCCCAGGGGGATCGGCGCCGGTGCGGCACCGGCCGCCTTCTCCCGCATCAGGCGGTCGAAGCGGGCGCGCTGCTCCGGCGACAGGCGCTTCAGCCGTTCGGCCAGTGACGGCTCCGTCATGACGTCCCTTCGGGGTGGAGATCGCCGCCGTCCACGGCGTCGAGCAGTTCCAGCAGGTCGGAGTCGGCGAGCCGGCGCTCCGTGATCGCCAGCCCGATCCCGGCGACGGTGGCCGCGGCGAACAGGTCGCGCTGCGACAGCCGTACGTCGAATTCCTGGCGGACCCGGGACACCAGCCGGGTGGCCGTGATCGAGTCGCCGCCCAGCGTGAAGAGGTCGTCGGCCGCGGACACCCGCTCGACGGCGAGCATCTCGGCGAACTGGGCGGCCAGCCAGCATTCGACCTCGCCGTACGGCGGCACGAACACGATCCCGGGCCCCGCCCGCTCGGTCAGAGCGGCCCGGTCGATCTTCCCGGTCCGGGTACGCGGCAGTTCGGCGACCTCGACGAAACGTGCCGGGATCATCGCCGGCGGCAGCGCGCTCATCAGGTCGCGCCGCAGGTCGGCGATGGTCAGGTCGCCGGCGGGCACGACGTATGCGGTCAGCCTGGCCGTTTCGCCGGAACGGGTCGCGGTGACGAACGCATCGCGGACCGACCGATGCCCGCGAACGGCCCGTACGACCTCCGCCGGGTGGACCCGCACGCCGTTTATCTTGACCTCGTCGTCCGCGCGGCCCACGACGACCAGGTCGCCGTTCTCGTCCGTGTGGCCCAGATCGCCCGTCCGGTAGGCCCGCACCCCGTCGCCGAGGTCGGCGAACCGGGCCGCGTTCTCCTCGGGCAACCCCAGGTAGCCGTGGCTGCACGAGCGGCTCACCAGCACGATCTCACCGGCGTTCACCGGGTGCGCCAGGCGATGCCGGACCAGGTCTGCGTCGAGCACGGCGCCGGGCTCGACGAAGCAGTAAGAGGTCCCGGGCACCGGACGGCCCGCCACGGCGTCGTCGCCGCCCGAAATGCCGTCCGGTATGCGGTGGTAGACGGTCGCCTGCCCGCTCTCGGTGGAGCCATAGGAGTTCACCCGGCACGTCGTGTTCGGGAACAACGAACGCCACCCGGCCAGCACGTCGGAGCCCGGCGGCTCGCCCACGAAGAACACCGCGCGTACGGCGGGACAGGTCAGCCGCCCGTGAGTGAGCCAGGCGCGGGCCGTCGACGGCACGACCGTGACGACGCTGATGTCGTGCCGGGCCAGCCAGGCGACCGCGGCCTCGGGATCCCCCGCCGCGCCGGCCTCGGGCAGCACCAGGGTCGCGCCCGCCGCCAGTGGCGGGAAGATGTCCCGCAGGCCGGCCTCGAAACTCAGCCCGGTCAGGAACGCGAACCGGTCGCCCGGCACGACGCCGAACTCCGGGCCGAACCATTCGGCGAACGAGCGCACCGCCGCGGCCGACCCGAGCACCGGCTTGGGCAGCCCGGTGGACCCTGAGGTGAAATAGACGAAGGCCGCGTCGGGCGGAACGTCGCCGCGCGGACCGTCGCCGAGCCGCACCATCTCCTTCTCGTCCAGGAGAAACGCGGGGCGGACCAGGTCGAGGAAGACGGCCCGCCGATCCTCGGGCGTGTCCGGATCGATCGGCACCACCGTGCCGCCCGCCGCGATGATCGCCAGGAGATCCAGCACGAACTCCGCCGACTTGGCCCGCTCGATCGCCACGAAACGGTCCCGCACGCCGTGCCGCTCCAGTTCGAGAGCCCGTTCATCGACCCGTTCCCCGAGTTCGCGGTAGGTGATGGATCCTCCGGCGTGTTCGATGGCGATCCCCTGATCCCGGGAGCGGATCAGCTGGATGAGATGACGTTTGTTGTCCATCACGATGTGCCTCACAGAGCGAACGGGTTCAGAACAGGGTGCTGACGTGCCGTCGGCCCGGGCAACAGAGGTTGGACTTGCTCGTACGCGTTCGGACAAGCACGATGAGGAGCGGCACACCCATCGCGCGGCAGGCGGAATGAACGAGGATCACGATGAGTTCGAAGACGTGCGCGGGGTGTTGCAGGCGCTGGAGCGGATCCGCCGCGAGCGGGGCACGTCTTACCGGCAGCTCGCCGAGCAGATAAACAAGCTCAATCCCGATCGCCGGATGGCGCCCTCGTCCCTGCACCACATGCTCATCAAGGGCAGACGTATCGAACAGCTCGACCTCCGCCTCATCGCGGGTGCCCTGGGCGAGGATCCCGGGTCGTGGGCCGCGCGCCTGCGGGTGGTCCGGTCGCGCCGGATGAACCAGCTCTCCCAGCGTTACGCGCCGGTGCCCGCGGTGGCGCAGTTGCCGTACGACATCCGCCAGTTCACCGGCCGCAGGGAGGAGGTCGCCCGGCTGCGTGGGTGGCTGGGCGGTCCGGACGGCGGCACCGGCATGCCGCTGGCCGTGATCGAGGGCATGGCCGGCGTGGGGAAGACGAAATTGGCCGTACACGTCGCCCATCTGGAGCGGGCGCGTTTCGACGACGCCCAGTTGTTCGTCGACCTCTGCGGGTTCGCGCCGGACCGCGAACCGGCCGCGCCCTCCGCCGTGCTGGAGAGTTTCCTGCGGCTGCTCGGCGTGCCGAACGCGCAGATACCCGCGGGTCTGGAGGAGCGGGCCGCCCTCTATCGCGCCCGCCTGGACCGGCGAAAGGTCATGGTGGTGCTCGACAACGCCGCGAACGAGGAGCAGGTACGCCCGCTGCTGCCGGGCAGCGCGGACAACGCGGTCATCGTGACCACCCGCCGCGCCCTGCCGGGGCTGGACGGCGCCGGATCCCTCGCCCTGGCCCCCCTCGACGCCGGCGAGGCCGTGGAGCTGCTCGATGAGATGGTCGGAGAGGGCAGGGTGCTCGCCGAGCCCAAATCGGCACACCGCATCGCCGAGTTGTGCGGAGGACTCCCGCTGGCGCTGATGCTCGCCGGCCGCAAGCTGAAGGGCCGCCCGACGTGGCGTTTCTCCGTTCTCATCGACCGGCTGGAGGGCGCGGGGCAGCGCCTGAGCGAGCTGTCGGTCAGCGACCGGTCGTTACGGGCCATGTTCGGGTTGTCCTACGCCCAGCTCGGCGAGGAGCACCGGCGGATGTTCCGGCTGCTGGCCTCGCACCCGGGACATGATTTCTGCGCGTACTCGGCCGCCGCGCTCGCCGACCTGCCCCGGCAGGAATCGGTGAAGATCCTGGAAGACCTGCTGGACGAGCACCTCCTGGAGGAGACCTCACCCGAGCGGTACCGGTTCCACGACCTCCTGCGCGCCTTCGCCGGGGAGCGCCTGGCCGAGGAGGTGGATCCGCACGCGCGAGACGCCGCCGTACGCCGCGTTCTCGACTGGTACGTCAGGACGGCCGACAGAGCCGACAGGCTGCTCGACCCGCACCGCCGGCACATCGTCCAGGCCAGTGACGAAGGCGTCGAGCCCCACCCGCTGGAGACCTACGAACAGGCGCTCTCCTGGTGCGACATCGAGCGGCCCAATCTCGCCGCGGCGATCCGCATGTCGGCCCAGTCGGGTCGTTATCGAGTGACCTGGCAGCTCCCCACCATCCTCTTCAGCTACGACCGGATACGGAACAGCTGGCGCGAGGTGCGGGAGGCGCAGCGGCTGGCGCTGACGGCGGCCGAGGAGATCTCCGATCTCGCGGCACAGGCGTGGATACTCAACGGCCTGGGCATCGCCCACACCGAACTGGGCGACAGAGCGTGGGCGCTTGACTGCTTTCTCCGGGCCCTCGCTCTGCGCCGCCAACTGGGCGACAGACCGGGCGAGGCCGATTCGCTCAACAATCTGGGCGAGTTCTACCGGCGTACCGGCGACTGTGCCCGAGCGCTCGAATGCTACCTCGGTGACCTCCACATCTGCCGCGAGCTCGATGACCGGCACGGTCAGGCCGTCAGCCTGAACAACATCGGCAAGGTCAAACTGCGCATGCGGTTCGCCGTCGAGGCGTTCGAATCTCACCGGCTGGCGTTGTCGCTCTGCCAGGAGGTGGGCGACGCGCACGCCGAAGCGGAGATACTCCACGATCTGGGCGAGACGTGCGAAGAACTGGAGCGGCTGGAGGACGCCGTCTCGTTCTATTCGCGTGCCGCCGGGAAATACCAGACGCTGGGCGACCTCTTCGGCTCCGTCCAGGCGCTCTGCAGCCTCGCGGTCGCGACCTCCAGGGCCGAGGGAGGGGGAGACGCGGTCCGCCGGGTGATCGCCACAGCGGAAAGCCTGGTCGGGCGCGTCGAGGAGCCCGCGGCGGAGCAACTCCGGCAACGGCTGGAACACATCAGGCTCTCGTACGAGCGATAGGCCGTCCGGCCGGTGACACCGACCACCGGTCAGGCCGCCGCTCCTCGGCCGCTACTACCCTCGCGGCTCACCCCCACGGCAAGGTCGCCTCGACCCTGAACCCGCCCTCCGGTAGCGGCTCCCCGTGCGCCGTGCCGCCGAGCGCCTCGGCGCGCTCGTGGATGCCGATCAGCCCGTGGCCGCCCGCGTCGTCCCAGCCGCGCTCGGCGCCCCCGATGCCGCGCAGGTCACGAACGACACCGCGAACAGGTCGTCCGGAGGCGCGGGGAACACCGGCCCCGCCCACATCCGCGCCACCGTCACGACCGCCGGCAGCAGCGTGCCCGCCAGGAAGACGACCGGCCACCGCGAGGACGCCCACCGGCCCGCGGTGTACAGCACGAGCATGAGCGCGGTCGGCGTGCTCACCTCTACCAGGAGGAACGTACAGGCCGCCACGGCCAGCGGCGCGTCGGCGAGCTGAGGATGCTCGCTCCACCGGTCCAGGGCTCGCCGCGTCATGATCGAACGCTACGGCCGGCCCCATGGAAAAGCGACGGCCGGCCGCACTGCGCCGACGAGGACCGTCGCGACGGCTGAGGTCTGCCGCGAGAGGGTGGCCGCTCAGCCTCCTTCGGTTTCCCGGCGCAGGGTAGCGGCGATGCGGGTGAGTGCGACTTCGAGGTGGCGGCGCTGCGCGGCGCTGAGCGGGTCGAACACGAGCCGCTTCACCTGCGCGACATGTTCCGGTGCGCTCTCGACGAGTTTCTGCCGGCCGGCGTCGTTCAGGGTGGCGAGCGTGTACCGACCGTCGCCGGGGTCGGGTCGGCGGGTGACCCAGTCGCGGGTTTCGAAGCGGTCCATCACCTTCGACAGGCGGGGCTGGGTGCTGTCGCAGACCCGGGCCAGGTCGCTGAGTCGCAGCGTGGCCTCGTCGGCCATGGACAGCTGGGCCAGGACCCCGTACTCGAAGTTGGAGATGCCGGCGTCTCGCTGCAGCTGGCGGTCGAGGGCCGCAGGGAGGGCGATGACGACCGTGAGCAGCGCCTGCCACAGATCCTGCTGTTCGTCGTCGAGCCAAGGTGACTGGGTGTCCATGGGCCCCATCCTACTTGCCTGGGCAACTTGCGTCACTTGCCTGGGCAACTCTTACTGCGCTACCTTTTCACTTGCCTCGGCAAGTGAAAGTGCTTGCCAGGGCAAGTGAAGTGATGGGCGGCTCGCCCCGGTCCGCACAGCTGACCTGAGTGCCTCGCCTACCGGCCTGATCGCCTTGTCCCTTGGCGACGACAGCAATGCACCCTGGAGGAAAGCGCCATGAAGGCAATACGTTTCCACGAGTTCGGCAGCAGCGAGGTTCTGCGCTATGAGGACGTCGAGCGCCCGGCCCCCGGCGCCGGGCAGGTGCTGGTGCGGGTGGCAGCCACGTCGTTCAATCCGGTCGACGACC
The DNA here is from genome assembly GCF_053592075.1 of Nonomuraea sp. NPDC002799. Lineage (NCBI taxonomy): Bacteria > Bacillati > Actinomycetota > Actinomycetes > Streptosporangiales > Streptosporangiaceae > Nonomuraea > Nonomuraea sp. NPDC002799. The sequence continues at coordinate 69,440 of NZ_JBSFVA010000024.1, read as the reverse complement.
ACATCCGCGCCGGTGTCCTGGCCGAGATGATCCCGATCACTCTCCCGTACGTGCCGGGGATCGACCTGGCGGGCACCGTCGCTGAACTCGGCGCCGACGTGACCGGCCTGGAGGTCGGCGACCGGGTCGTGGCGATGCTGCCCCTCGACTCCGCCGGAGGCGCCGCCGAGTACGTGCTCGCCCCGGCCGGGTCGCTGGCCCCGGCGCCCCGGACGATCGAGCTGGCCGATGCCGCGGCGCTGCCGCTGACCGGCCTGGCGGCCTGGCAGACGGCGTTCGAACTCGCCGAGCTCAAGCCCGGTCAGACCGTCCTGATCAATGGGGCGGGGGGCGCGGTGGGCAGCCTCGTGGTGCAGCTCGCCGTCGACGCGGGGGCGCACGTGACCGCGGTGGACGCACCGCGGCACGCCGACCGCCTTCGGGGCTACGGCGCGGACCGGGTCGTAGCCCCCCTCGACCTCGCCGCGGGCCCGGTCGCCGTGGGCGGCCCGTTCCAGGTCGTGGTGAACCATGTGCGCGTTTCCCCGGAGGAGCTCGCGCGGCTGACGAACTACGTCGCCGACGGCGGGGTCGCGGCTAGCACGGCCGGCCCGGTTCCCGAGGACCCCGCCCGGGGGGTGCGCAGCGCGAGCCTGTGGGTTCGCAGCGACGGAGCCCAGCTGACCGAGCTGGTCGCCAAGGTGGATGCGGGCAAGCTCCGGCTCCACGTCGCCGCCCACCGCGCGGTGGCCGAGCTGGCCGCCGTGCATGAGGATGCCGGCGCCGGGCGGCTGCTGGGCAAGACGGTCGTGCTCGCTCCCTGATCACGCCCTGGCCGCACCCGGCCGGGCCGCCCGCCGTTCGCTCTCTCACCGGTGGGCGGCCTCGATCGCCTGCTTCATCTCCCATGCGCCGTGTTCGATGCGCAGGCGGATTTCGGCGGCTCGCGTGTGCGGCAGCACGTTGGTGGTCCAGATCAGCCGGCCCGCTTCGTCGCCCTCCGGGCGAACTTCGAACGAGGCGTGATGGTGCTCGAGCGCGGGTCTCGCGCCTTCGACGACGGAATAGGCCAAGCAGCGGGAATCATCATCGATCGTGACGATCAGCTCGCGGATGACGTGCCCGTCGGGGAAGGTCAGGAACCGCTGGTCGCCCTCCAGCCGGGTGTCGATGACACGGCCCGGCAGCAGGCGCTCGTGCACGGCTCCGACGTCGCGCAGCACATCCCAGATGTGCTCGGGGGACGCATCGATGACGATCTCGTGGCGGATGGAGGCCATGACGCCAAACTCCTCTCGGGGTGGGGCAACTCCTCACCGGCAGGCAGCGACCGCGACCCGAGGGGTGACGAGCGTGGCCTCCGCTTCGCGCACCTCGCCGCGGAAGCGCGCCTCGTGACAGGCGCGCACGGTGCGACGGGTCCGTTCCTGAGCTGTCGTGGTCATGGCTGTTGCCCGATCTGGCGCAGGTGGTCGGCGAGGTCATGCTGGTTGGCGGCCAGGCGCAGGCACAGGTCGCGCAGAACGACCAGCTCTTCAGGTGTGAACCCGTGGAACATCGCCCGCATGGCGAGTTGCGACGGCTTGCGGAACGCCTCCATCCACGCTCGCCCGGCAGGGGTGATCTCGGCCAGAACCGAACGTCGATCCGCCGGGTCGGGGACCCGGCGGACCAACCCGTTGTGCTCCAGTGTGTCGACCAAGCCGGTGGCGTTGCGGGAGCTGACCCCGGCGGTGCGGGCCAGTTCGCCGATGCTGATGCCGTACTCGCTGTTGTTGAGGCGGATCAGCAGGTCGAGCGCGCCCGCGCTGATCCCTCGCCCCTGAGCGCCGTGGGCGCGCATGCGCTCGACGGCCTGGTTGGCGGTGCGCACGGCGGCGCCCGCTTCGAAGGTGCGCAGGTCTTCGTCGCTGCCGGCGAACTGAGTCATCGCGGCCCTGACCCGAGGGTCGTAGAGGAGGCCGTCAGAGTCGCTCTCAAAGATGTTTACATCCTTCATTATGAAGGACGAGAATAGTACGTACTTCCATACTTTGCCACCCGTGCTCCGCACGGCACGCTCCTGTGGATCGGCCAGGACCGTCCGCCGACACGTCGCCGGCGTGACCACGCTTGGCCCGCAAGTGCGCACAAGGGTCACATAAGGGACAGCGGCTCAGCCTCCCGCCGCGTCCTGTTCGATCATGGAGCTTGTACGGCGGCCAGCACGGCGGCGGCGAAGGGCAGGGAGTGATGCGTGGCTCCCCAGCCAATGCCGAACACCACGGAGGCGGGATCGTTGTTGGGGTTGGAGAGGGCCTGGTGCCCGCGGATGCGCAGCCGCAACGACCCGCGAGCGTCCTCCAGCGCATGCCAATCGACGCCCTCGATCTCGGTGATCGGGTAGCGCCGGTCACCTGCCGCGTACTTGGCCGGGGAAGCTGTGGACGAGAACCAGGTGAAGGTGACAGCCTCCCCGTCGAAGGCGGCCTCACCGTCCCATGCCTGGAAACTTCGCGGCACCGAAGGACCGGCGATCAGGAACCGCTCAGCCGGACCGCGCTCGGACATGGCCGCGCGCATCTCGTCGGCATACTGGTCGGCCAGCGTCTTCGTGGCGGCGGGCAGCACCAGCCGGTACGGATCGAGCGACTCCTGAAGTTGCCCCGTTGCCGCGGACATGACCGGATCGGCTCCCTCCCGGGGAACCACCCGCAACACCACCCTGCCGCGTGCACCAGGCTCCAGCATGACGTCGGCCAGCGCGTCGTACGGCACGAACCGCTCACCGAGCTCCATGCTCAGTTTCGACGCCTTACCCGGCTCAGGCGTAATGCGCAGCCCCCCGTCCTCGAACTCCCACGCGCAACCTCGCCCCTTCAGTACGTCACCCATGCAGCAAGGATAGGTGCCCGAACACTGGCGGCCGCGCAGACGGGCGGCCACCGCGACGAGCCGGCCGCGCCTGCGCACGCCGCCGGCAACGGCCGGCAGGGGCTCGGCCGCTTCATTTCTGAGCGTAGGCCGGTGGCTTCAGGCGCCCGCCGGTCCGCTGTAGTCGGTGGTGGCATAAACCTGCAGGAGCCTCTCGACCCCGCGCAGGAAGGTCTCGCAGATCAGCGCCGGGTCGAACAGGCAGCCGGCGGCCATGGCGCCGTCGCGCATCATCACGAAGTGGCGGGCGGCGGGCTCGGCGCCGGTCTCCTGGATCTTGGCCAGCAGTTCCGTGACGGTTTCCAGGAACCATTGGCGGTGGGCGAGCACGGCCTTGCGTACCGGGGACTCGGGGTCGGGATACTCGGCGGCAGCGTTGAGGAAGGCGCATCCCCGGAAGCCGGGGGACTGGATGCCCTGGGCGATGGACTCGCTGAGGGCCCGGATGGTGCCGGCGGCCGGTAGTCCGGCGGCGACGGCCTCGTCCGCCTGACCCCGCATGGCTTGGTCGACCTCGTTCAGATAGGCGAGGACAAGATCTTCCTTGCCGGGGAAGTGCCGGTAGAGGGTGGCCCGCGTCACCTGCGCCTCGACGACGATGCGATCGATGCCGACGGCGTGGATGCCCTTCCCGTAGAAGAGCCGGGTGGCCGTGTTGAGCAGCCGGGACCGCGCTTCGGACGGCCGGCCTTCGGATTGGCTAGGCATGCCGCCATCCTAGTAGGTAGAACGTTCGGTCTTGACAGTCTGTGCCGCAAGTTGCCATGCTGACCCGAGACAGAACGTTCGGTCTAGTAAGAGGTCCGGCACAAGGCCGCCCGAGGGACCCGCTCTGACTCATCCACTGAAAGGCGCACCATGAGCACTATCGCTGCTTCGCCCGCTATTTCCAGGACCGCGTCCGCGCTGCGACGGCTGTACTTCGTCCGGTTCGCGTTCGCCATCGTCTGGGCCCTGGTGATGTTCACGACCGCCTCGAAACTGGGTCCGGTCGCGGTCACTCTGCTCGTGCTCTACCCGCTGTTCGACGTGGCCGCCGCCATCATCGACGCCCGCGCGTCGCGCGCCACCGGAGCACCTGCCCTGCTGAACGTGAACATCGCGGTCAGCCTGATCACCGCCATCGGCGTGGCCATCGCCTGCGCGTCCGGCATCCCGGCGGTGCTGCGCGTGTGGGGCGCTTGGGCGGTCGTGGCCGGGCTGGTCCAGCTGATCGTGGGTGTCACTCGCCGCACGATGGGCGGCCAGTGGCCGATGATCATCAGCGGTGGCATCTCCGTACTCGCCGGTGCGTCGTTCATCGCCGGTGCCTCCGCGGACAGCCCGACGCTGATCAACGCGGCCGGCTACGCCATCCCCGGCGGCGTCTTCTTCCTCATCTCGGCCTTCCGTCTCGGCCGCGCCGCGAAGGGGAACGGATAGGGACGGCGACACTTACGACGACGACGTCGTCATCGGAGCCGGGTGCCGGGGACGTCCGCGTGACCCGCAGGATTTCATCTCGGTCTTGACGGCCGTCCTGCTTGCGCTAACACTTGCCACCATTCTGGTCCGTCAAGGCGCTACTCCCAACCTGGCGACGGAATGTTAACGATAACGTTGAGTGGGGTTCTATGAACCGGCTACGCACGGCACCGCCCGGCACGGCGAGGTTCCCGATGACGCCGCCGCCACCCACGACGCCGGGAGCGGGCGCACGCGACCCGGCCGCAGCCTGCGGGAAGCCGGGGATGAGCCGCCGCCCCCGCGTGCTGGGCCCCGTGGCCGCACTGCTGCTCGGGGTGCTGCTCGGCGCGGCCCCGACAGTGCCGGCGGTCCCGGCCGCCTCGGCTGCCCCGGTGGCAGCGGTGGCAGCGGCTGGGCTGCCGGCGCAGCCCTCTCCGGACCCGATCGCCCACGACCCGACCCTCATCAGACAGGGCCGGTACTACTACGAGATCATCACCGGCGACATCGAGACCCGCACCTATCTGCCGATCCGCCGCTCCACCGACCTGGTGCACTGGACGTTCCTCGGAACGGTCTTCACCACGCCGCCGCAGTGGGTGGTGGACGAGCTCGGCGTCACGCCGGGCGACTTCTGGGCACCGGACATCACCTACTTCGACGGCGAGTACCACCTCTATTACGCCGCCTCCTCGTTCGGAACGAACAACTCCGTGATCGGTCTGGCCACCAACGCCACCCTCGACCCCGACAGTCCGGACCACCGCTGGGTGGATCGCGGCATGGTGCTGCGCTCGCGCACGTCCGACACGTTCAACGCGATCGACGCCGACGTCACCGTCAGCGAGGACGGGGTGCCGTGGTTGTCGTTCGGCTCGTTCTGGGACGGCATCAAGATGCGCCGTCTCGATGCGTCGACGGGTCTGCTGTCGATGGAGGACACGACGCTGTACTCGCTCGCCTCCCGGGGCGGCGCGGCGGTCGAGGGCCCGTCGATCGTCCGCAAGGGACGGTACTGGTATCTCTTCGCCGGCTTCGACTTCTGCTGCCGTGGCGTCAACTCCGACTACCGCGTCGTCGTCGGCCGCTCGACCAGCCTCCACGGCCCGTACGTCGACCGCGACGGCCTGCCGCTCCTGCAAGGCGGTGGTACCGAACTGCTGCGCGGCTACAACGGCTTCCAAGGCACCGGTGGCGGTGACGTCCTGCTACGCCAAGGCAATGGACCAGACCTGTACGTCCACCACTACTACGACGCTGCCGACGGCGCGCTGCCCAAGGGCTCGGTGCGGCCGATCTCCTGGGACGGCGGCTGGCCGCGCCTCGGCGACCCGCTCAGCGGCAACCGCGGCCATGGGCGCGGCCCCGCGTACGTGACGCTGGTGAGCCGCGACGGTGCGGGCTCGGTCGACAACCCCACCTGCGGCTACGAGGGCGCGGACATCCGGCTGACAGCCCCGGAGGCGGGAGGCGCGTGCCGGCAGTGGCGCCTGGAACATCGCGGTGGCTGGTCGAGCATCCTCAACCGGCACAGCAACAAGGTCGCCGAGGTCGCCGCCTGCGTCAACGCGGACGGTGCTCGCGTGGCGCAGTGGGGCTGGCTCGACAACGACTGCCAGAAGTTCCGGATCCTGCCCACCGACCACGGTTGGTCCCGCATAGAGAACAAGCTGGCCGGCCGCGTGCTCGACGCCTGCGATCGAGGGGACGGGGCCGTGCGGACCTTCACCTGGCGCGGGGAGGCCTGCCAGCAGTTCCGCATCCAGCCGGTCGGCGACGTCCTGATCACCGACCCGGCCAACCGGAAGCGGCTGGGGGACACCTGGCGCTTCGTGCACATCGACGAGGGCTACTACCGGATCGCCGACTCGCGCGCCGGCCGTTCCCTCGGCGGGCGCGGCTCCGTCTGGCGCGTCGAGACCACGGACGCCGGCACGTACCGCCTGGTCACCCGAGACGGCGGCACCACTCGAGAGGTGCTCCTGATGACACCCCACTGACCGTGCCACGGTGCGCGGCGCCGCTTGAGCTGTCCCCCGTGCGAGCTACCCGCGAGTGTCCACCGTGCGGGGACGATTCCGAACCGCCGGGTCCCTAGCGTTGTCGGCACAGCAGCGGCGCACTGCCGCTGAGCCCCCCACGCAAGGAGTCGTCATGCGGTTGTTGAAACAGTTCATTCCCGTCGCGGTGGTCGCCTTCATCGGCAGCACGGTCGGCGGCGCGGTGGAGGGGAACCCGCTCCTCACCCTGCTGTTCGGCCTGGCGACGGCCGTGCTCGCCGTGCTCGTGTACGCCCGGGTGGTGCGCTGGTCCGAGCGCCGCGCACCGGAGGAGGTGGCGACGCGGGGCGCCGCCCGCGCCGTCGCGCGAGGGGCGCTGATCGGTGTCGCGATGTTCGCGGCCGTCATCGTGAACATCGCCTTCCTGGGCGGCTACCGGATCGAGGGCCTGGGCTCGGTCGGGGGCGCGGTCGGGCTGATCGGCTTCATGGCCGCCGCCGCGGTCACGGAGGAGGTGCTGTTTCGCGGCATCCTGTTCAGGATCGTCGAGGAACGCACGGGGACGTGGATCGCGCTGACGCTGACCGCCGTGCTGTTCGGCCTGTTGCACCTGGTCAACCCGCACGCCAACCTGTGGGGCGCGATCGCCATCGCGATCGAGGCGGGCGGCATGCTCGCCGCCGCCTACGCCGCCACCCGCACCCTGTGGGTGCCGATCGGTGTGCACTTCGGCTGGAACTTCGCCGCGTCCGGCATCTTCAGCACCGAGGTCTCGGGCAACGGCGCGACGGAGGGGCTGCTGCACGGCGTGACGTCGGGTCCCGCCCTGCTCACGGGTGGCGCGTTCGGGCCGGAGGCGAGCCCGTACGCGGTGGTGTTCGGCCTGCTGCTGATGCTCGTGTTCATGTGGCTGGCCCGTCGGCGCGGCAACGTGGTCCCGCTCCGGCGCCGCGCGACCGCTACGCTCACCCAATGATCGATCTACGGCGGATCACGGACCTATGGCGGCGATGCGACGTCGTGGTCCGTGATCTGCCGTTCGGGCTGTTGATGGCCGTCGCCTCGCTGCTGCCGGCGCTCCATGGCAAGGGGACGCAGGTCGGCGACCTGCCGGCCCGTCCCTTCGACGCGCTGGCGTTCGTGGTGATCGCCCTGGAGTCTCTTCCGCTCGCCGTGCGACGGCGGTGGCCGGCCGTGTGCCTGGCTCTGGTGTCGCTCGGCTTCGTCCTCGACCAGCTCCGCGGCTACCACGTGTTCGCGAGCAGCGCGATGCCCATCGCGCTCGTCAGCGCGGGCGCCCATCTGGAGCGCCACCGGCGCGTCACCGTGGTCCTGCTCTCCCTGGCGTACGTGCCGCTGGCGCTCGCGCTCGGCAGGGCCGGCTCGACCGAGAGGGTGGCGGGTTACGTGGTGTTCTACCTGGTCCTGGCCCTCGCGTGGGGCATCGGGGCCTGGCTGCGCTCCACCCGCGCCGCCGAGGCCGAACGCCGCCGCCACCTCGCCGAGACCACCCGCGCCGCCGAACGCACCCGCATCGCCCGCGAACTCCACGACGTGGTGACCCACCACGTGACGGCGATGGTCGTGCAGGCCGAGGCCGCACGCTATCTGACGGCCGCCCCCGACCGTCTCGACGCGACGCTGAGCGCCGTCACCGACACCGGCCGGCGGGCCATCACCGACCTGCGGCACATGCTCGACCTGCTCGACCCCGGTCACGACTCCGACGTCAGCAGGCCCTCCGCCGGTGAGCTCCGCACGCTCGTGGAGCAGACCCGCCGGGCCGGGCAGCCGGTGGAGTTCATCGAGGAGGGCAGCCCGGCCACATCGGCGGGCAGCGCGGAGTTCGTGACCTATCGGGTCGTGCAGGAGGCCCTGACGAACGCGCTCAAATACGCCCACGGCAGCCGCACCGTGATCCGGGTGCGCTACGGAGAGGAGATCAGCGTGGCGGTGAGCACCGACGGCTCCGGCTCCCGGGCCGCCGCCTCTCCCAGCGGGAGCGGGCGGGGCCTGGCCGGGCTCCGCGAGCGAGTGGACGCGCTGGGCGGCGAGTTCCGGGCCGACCGGCAGGCGGGCGGCGGCTTCGTCGTACAGGCGAGCATCCCCGCAGGGCGCCCGTCGTGAGTGCGCCGGTCCGGGTCCTGATCTGCGACGACCAGGCGCTGATTCGCACCGGCCTGGCCACGATCATCGACGCGCAGCCCGACCTGGAGGTGGTGGGCGAGTGCGGCGACGGCCGCGCCGCGGTCGACCTGGCCCGCCGGCTGAAGCCGGACGTGGTGGTGATGGACGTGCGGATGCCGGTGCTCGACGGCATCGAGGCGACCCGCCTGCTGGCCGGCGCCGGGGTGGCGGACCCGGTCAAGGTGGTCATGGTGACCACGTTCAACCTGGACGAGTACGTCTACGAGGCGCTGCGCGCCGGGGCGAGCGGCTTCCTGCTCAAGGACGCCCCGCCGGCGCAGCTCCTGCACGGCATCCGCACCGTGGCGGTGGGCGCGGCGTTGCTGGCGCCGGAGGTGACGCGGCGGCTCGTCGGCAGGTACGCGGCGCGCATCCGTCCCGCCGAGGGCGGCACCGCGGACGACGTCCCGCTGACCGCCCGCGAGCTGGAGGTGCTGCGCCTGATCGCCGATGGCCAGTCCAACAGCGAGATCGCCGCCACGCTGGTGATCAGCCAGGAGACCGTCAAGACGTACGTGTCGCGCATCCTGACCAAGCTCGGCCTGCGTGATCGCGTGCAGGCGGTGATCTACGCCTACCGCAGGGGCTTGGTCGCCTGAGCTTGTGCGAAGTCGGGTAGCTCGGTGGACAGCAGCTCTTCGGCGGCGCCGTCGAGGAGCCGGGCCATCTCCGTGGAGCGGGGCAGCATGGTGCTTTCGTAGGCGTGGACGGCTTCGTCGATGGTGTCGTGGCGGGCGATGGCGAGGGCGAGTTCGCATGCGTCCAGCAGGGCGAGGTTGACGCCGACGCCGAGCGGGGGCATGAGGTGGGCGGCGTCGCCGAGCAGGGTCACCGTGGGGTTGTGCTCCCAGGCGTGCGGGACGGGCAGAACGAAGATCGGGCGGTCGACGTAGGAGCCGTCGTTGTCGGTGATCAGCCGGCGCAGGCGGGGCGACCAGTCGCGATAGCGCTCCAGGAGAAGGGCGCGGATGCTCTCGGTGGACCGGGGGGTGAGGCCGCCGGCGGTGATCCAGTCGGCCGGGACGCGCTGGATGAGATAGACGCGGATGTGGTCGCCGCTGCTGCGCTGGGCGAACAGGCCGCGGTCGCCGTCGGCTGCTGCGGCGCCGCCTTGGCCGACGAGCTCGGCGATGCCGGGATGCCGGGTCGCGACGTCGTGGAACCAGGCTTCCAGGAAGCTTACGCCGCTGTAGCGGGGGGTGGCCGGGGAGACGGCCTGGCGGACCTTGGACCAGGCGCCGTCGGCGCCGACGACGAGGTCGGCCTCGACGGTGGTGCCGCCGATGAAGTGCAGCTGCCGGGGGCCTTCGGCGGGGCCGGTGACGGTCTGCAGGGCGTGGCCCCAGCGCACGGTGCCGGGCTGGAGCGAGTTGAGCAGCAGGTCGCGCAGCAGGCCGCGGTCGATCTCCGGTTTGAAGCGCTCGCCCTGCTCGGGGACGTGGTGGAAGAGGATCGTGCCGGCCGGGTCCATCTGGCGCATCTCCTGGCCCTCGGGCCGGGCCAGGTGGAAGAACTCCTCCAGGAGGCCGGCTTCGCGCAGGGCGATCTGGCCGTTGCCGGCGTGCAGGTCGAGGGTGCCGCCCTGGTCGCGGACGGCGGGGCCGGCGTCGCGGTCGTAGACGGCGGCGGTGATGCCGTGCTGCTGGAGGATGCGGGCGCAGATCAGGCCGCCGGGGCCGGCTCCGATGATGGCGATGCGGGGTGCCGGAGTGCTGTTCATGATGGAGCTCCGTTCAAGGTGTGCCTGGGTCATGGGGAAGAAGAGGCGGCCGGGCGATGCCGCAAAGCCGCCGGCCCCAGAAAAACACACCAACTCAATAAGTGCAACAACACAACTTTTGAAGTCGGTTAACCGAAGGGGTAGGGTGCCGGTATGCCGAGCACCACGACCGACGCCGCGACAGGTCCCTCACCCGTGCCGGTGGGGCGCCGCGAGCGCAAGAAGGCCGCCACCCGCCAGGCCATCGCCGACGCCGCGCTGCGCCTGTTCCTGGAGCGCGGATACGACGAGGTCGGCATTCGCGAGATCGCGGACGCCGCCGACGTGTCCACCACCACGCTGTTCAAGCATTTCCCGGTCAAGGAGGCCCTCGTCTTCGACGAGGACTCCGGCCAGGAGACCCGCCTGCTCGCCGCCGTCCGCGAGCGGCCCAAGGGCCGCTCCATCCCGGCCGCGCTGCGCGAACACGCGCTGACCACCCGGCTGGCCGCCGCCGACGGCGACGCCGCCTTCGCGGCCTTCACCAACCTGGTGGCCGGCACGCCCGCGTTGCGGGACTATGCCCAGAACATGTGGCTGCGTCACACCGCCGCACTCGCCCAGGCCATCGCCGAGGAGAGCGGCCTCGCCGCGGGCGACCCCATCTGCGGCGCCCTGGCCCACTTCGCCCTCGAAGCCCCCCGTGCGGCCTACGCCTGCGACAACCCCCGTGAGGCCATCACCCGGGCCTTCGACCTCCTGGAACACGGCTGGAGCGCGCTCGCCGAGACCAAGGCGTGAGCAAGCGCCTTGCCGCGGAACGGCGCGCGCCTGGGCGCCCCCACCACCGTCCGGCCGTCAGCGCGTGGTCGTCGGCTCCGGTACGGCGTGTGCATGCGCCGAGCGGGCCAGGACGACGTCGAGCAGGGCGACGAGCCGACCGAACTGTTCCTGATCCAGGCGGCCGGTCGCTGGCGCCAGGGCGCGCCGGATGTCGTCCTCCACGCGTTGGGCGAGTTCGAGCCCGGCTGGCGTCATGTACACCTCGACGACCCGGCCGTCATCGGGATTCTTGCCGCGCGTCAGCAGCCCCCGGCGCTCGGCGCGGGCGATGAGGGTGGACATCGTGGACTTGTCCAGGCCGAGGTAGGCGGCCAGTTCGGTGATGCGGGCGCGGCGGTCGCGGAGGATGCCGAGCACCCGTAGCTGGGTGAGCGACAGGTCGTGCTCGCCACCGATGCGGGTCAGCATGCCCGCCACCTCGAAGGTGGTCCGGACGAGGGCGTCCATGACGTCGTCAGCGGTGGTCATGCCGTCATGCTAGTTCGGCATGGTTGGAATTACCAACCATGCCGAACCGCCGTCCAGAGGCGCCTCGCGACCCGGATCCCGAGCCGGGGGATCCCACAGGTGGTTGACATGGTTGGAACTTCCAACCATCATAGTTGTTGGAAGTTCCAACCATTCCTGGAGGTCACCATGCACGCTGCCGTCATCCCAGCGGCCGACGCACCGCCGGTCTATCGCGACCATCCCGATCCCGCGCCACGCCACGGCGACGAGGTGGTCGTCGAGGTCCTCGCAGCCGGCCTGCACCATCTGACCAGGGCCAGAGCGAACGGCTCGCACTACTCCAGCGACGGGATGTATCCGCTGGTCCCCGGCGTCGACGGCGTCGTACGCGACCACGAGGGCAACCTCCGTTACGTGGCCCTGAACGAAACCGGCCTGGGGACGTTCGCCGACCGCACCCTCATCGACCCGCGCCGCAGCGTCATCCTGCCCGACGACATCGACCCGGTGCGGATCGCCGCCGCGATGAACCCGGCCATGTCGTCCTGGGTCGCGCTGCGCCGGCGCGTCGACTTCCACGCCGGCCAGCGCGTCCTCGTCCTCGGCGCCACCGGCGACGCCGGACGGATGGCGGTCCAGATCGCCAAGCTGTTCGGCGCCGCCCAGGTCATCGCCGCCGGCCGCGACGCCACCCGCCTGAAGGCGCTGACCGCGCTCGGCGCCGACGAGACGATCACCTTCGACCAGATCGGCCGCGCGGCCGACGTCGACGTGGTCATCGACTACGTGTGGGGTGAGCCGGCCGCCGCCGCCATGATCCCGCTGCTCACCGCCCGCGCCGACCGCACCGCCCCGCTGGCCTGGATCCAGATCGGATCCATCGCCGGCCAGAGCGCGCCGATCCCCTCCGCGGCTCTGCGCTCAGCCCGCCTGCAGATCGTCGGCAGCGGCATCGGCTCGGTCCCCGCCCGGGACTTCCTCGCCGAGCTGCCGGAGCTGGCCTCGGCGGTGACCGCCGGCGCGATCGACGTACGGGCCCGCGCCGTACCCCTGGCCCAGGTCGAGCAGGCGTGGACCGCCGAGACCGACGGCCGCATCGTTTTCGTCCCGTGAAGGAAATCATGACTTCGTCGCGCAGCAGAAGAAGACGGGCCCTGGTCGTGGGCCTCGGTGTCAGCGGTATCGCCACGGCGATCGGCCTGCGGCGCATCGGCTGGGATCCGGTGATCGTGGAGAGAGCGCCGGGCCGTCGATCGGGTGGTTACTTCGTCGTGTTATTCGGCGCCGGCCAGGCCGCGGCGCGGCGGCTCGGCATTCTCGACGCCATCCCCGACCGGTCGCCGCCCGGCGGCATCACCTACACGGTGGATCGCGCCGGCGTCCGCAGACCCGGCCTGGGGTTCGGGGATCTGCCGGTCTCGCCTCGCACGATGTTGCGCGGTGACGTGGAACGTGCCGCCTTCGCGGCGCTCCCGTACGACGTGGAGATCCGCTACGCGACGACCCCCACCCACATCGAGCAGGATGCCTCCGGCGTCGAGGTGACGCTCGAACACGACGGTGCATCCGTGACCGAGCGATTCGACCTCGTCGTGGGCGCCGACGGGCTGCGGTCCACGGTCCGGCGTCTCGCCTTCGGCCCGCACGACAGATATCTGCATCGGCTCGGCTACATGATCGCGGCGGCGATGTTGCCGGGCCCGGTCGGCGGGCTCGCCGCGCACGAAGGCGCGAGTCTCCTTGAGCCCGGCCGGGCCATGTGGATCTTTCCGTTCGCCGACCACCCGCCCACTGTGCTCTTCTCCTACCGCGCCGACGACGTCGACGCCGAGTTCACCGGCCGGCCCGCCGAGCGGGTACGCGCCGCGTACGGACCTCAGCCCACGGGCCGGCTGCTCGGCGAGGCGCTTGACGCGCTCGACGCCGACGCGTTCTTGTTCGACTCGGTGGAGCAACCCCGCATGGACGCCTGGTCGCACGGCCGGGTCGTGCTGGTCGGCGACTCCGCCTGGAGCCCCAGCCTGTACGCCGCCATGGGGATCTCCGCCGCGCTCGCCGGAGCCGACCTTCTTGCCGGCATGCTGCACCGTCACCCCGGCGACATCCACGGCGCGCTGCACGCCTGGGAGGCGCAACTCCGCCCGCACATGACCTACTACCAGGACAACGGCGTCGAACAGCGGTATTTCGTCACCCCCGGCAACCAGCGGCAGGTCGCCCTCCGGCCGGTCCTGGCGCGCAGCCTCCAGCTCCCCGTGATCGGCCACGCCTTGCGCTCCCTGCGAAGCAACAGCAGGTCCATCCGCGAACGGGAACTGGACATCGCCCACGCCGACTGACACGAGCCGCGCCGGTGGCACCGTCAGGACGGTGGCGCCCGGACATCGACGCCGCCGTCAACGGCGCCGATGCCCGGGCTGGAATGCCGCCGCCGCCCGGCAGCCGGCCTGGAACGGCGGCGGCAACCGGTGATCTGGCTCCTGTCGCCGAGCCTGGTCACCGGCCGCGCCGCTCTCGTCCGGCGCTGTGCGGCTATGCGGACGCGGGGTTGACGGTCCACTTCTGGTTGTTGCCGCCCCAGCAGCTGTAGAGCTGCAGTCCCGTGCCGTTGCCGGTGCCGCCGCCGACGGCGTCGAGGCACAGCCCGGACTGGATCCCGGTGATGGTGCCGTCGGAGTTGACGCGCCATTTCTGGTTGTCGCCACCCCAGCAGGAGTAGATCTGGATCTTGGCGCCGTTGCCTGTGCCCCCGGCGTCCAGGCACTTGTTGCCGTACACCTTCACTTCTCCTGCCGAGGTCTGCGTCCACTGCTGGTTGGTCTGGCCGTTGCAGTCCCACAGCTGCACCGCGGTGCCGTCGGCGGTGCCGGCGTTGGGCACGTCCAGGCAGCGGCCGGAGTTCACGCCCTTGATCTGGCCGGCGTCGCCTCCGCCGGGCGGCGGCGTCGTGGTGCTGCCCCCGTTGAGCGCGTTGAGCACCGAGGTGTAGGCGGCCTTCTTGTTGCCGTTGCCGTCGAAGAGCAGCGGTGCGGCGCTGGAGCCGAGCCAGGAGTCGCTGTCGCGAACGCCCCAGACCGAGATGCCGGTACAACGCGGCACCGCCAGGCAGTCGTTGACGACATTGGCGTACGTGGTGGCCGAGCCGCCCTGGATGTCCAGCTCGGTGATCTGCACATCGACTCCCAGCGCGGCGAAGCTCTGGATGGTCGTGCGGTAGTTGCTGTTGTAGGGGCTGTTGCTGTTGAAGTGCGACTGCAGGCCGACGCAGTCGATCGGCACGCCGCGGGACTTGAAGTCCCTGACCATGTTGTAGACGCCCTGCGTCTTGGCCCAGCTCCAGTTGTCGGTGTTGTAGTCGTTGTAGCACAGCTTGGCGGCCGGGTCGGCGGCGCGCGCGGTGCGGAAGGCCACCTCGATCCAGTCGTTGCCGGTGCGCTGGAGGTTGGAGTCGCGCCGGCCGCCGGAGTTGCCGTCGGCGTAGGCCTCGTTGACCACGTCCCAGGCGTAGATCTTGCCCTTGTAGTGGCCCATGACGCCGTTGATGTGATTGATCATCGCCTGGCGCAGTGAGTTGCCCGACAGCGACTGCATCCAGCCCGGCTGCTGAGAGTGCCAGGCCAGGGTGTGCCCGCGCACCCGCTTGCCGTTCTGCGCGGCCCAGTTGTAGACCCGGTCACCGTTGGTGAAGTTGAACTGCCCCTGGTTGGGCTCGGTGGCGTCGATCTTCATCTCGTTCTCGGCCGTCACCATGTTGAACTCGCGATTGGCGATCGTCGTGTAGGCGGAGTCGCCGAGCTTGCCCGAGGCGATGGCGGTGCCGAAGTAGCGGCCGCTCTGCGCGGCGGCCGCGCCGAGGGTGCTCTCCGCGGCATCGGCCGGAATCGCCGTCGCCAGTGCCGTGATCAGGCCGAGTGCGCCGAGCGCGCCGGTGATCAGCGCCCGGCGGCGCACGCCGAGCGGCCGTCGGACGGTAGATGGGGACATGACACGCATGCTTGAGCCTCCGTAGGTAAAGCACGGGAAGAGGGCTGGTGCGGGGCACACCCGCGGGACCGACGCCGTGTTCCGGCGGGGACGCACATCACAGGCGTCGGGACGGCACTCCCCTGTTGAGCCACCACCGAGCCGGTAGGGGAGATCACCTCGGGCACTCAGTGTGGGAATCTCGCCGAAAGTTGTCAAGGATGCCGTGAAAACTTTCGGGGATACAAGGCGCTGTCTGGCCTAGTTGTTGGCTTAATGTGCGGCTTATCGCTCTTGAAACTTTCGGCCGGTGTCGCCAGTGAGGCTTGGATGAAAGTTTCATGGCGCCGCTCTCGCTGGTCGGCTGCGGCAGGACTCGAAAATCCGAGGTGAGCGTGCTCGGCCGCCGCCTTCTCCGGCCGCTGAAAGTTAAGGCGGTCTTGACAGTGCCTTTGTGCCTCGTATTTGCTCCGTCCCGCCACCACCTCCATACCGGCCCGAGGGAGAGCTCGATCAGCCAGCACCATTGTTAACGCTAACAACGAAGAGGCGGGACAATGAAGCGAAGCGAACCGCGTAGCAGGTACGTGGGCATCGGCGCCGCCCTGGCGGCTCTGATCACGGCGGCGGTCACCGCGCTGGCCGTGTTCCTCACGGCTGCGCCGCAAGCGTCGGCGGCGGCCCTGACCGAGGTGACGAGCTTCGGCGCCAACCCCGGCGGTCTGCGGATGTACCTCTACGTCCCCGACAGAGTGGTGTCCCAGCCGGGTGTCCTGGTGGCGATGCACGGCTGCAACGGCTGGGCGCCGAGCTTCCACCAAGGGACCGAGTTCGCCTCGCTGGCCGACCGGCACGGTTTCATCGTCATCTACCCGCAGGCGAACAAGAGCACCAATGGCCTGTCGAACTGCTTCGACGTGTGGTCGAACGAAGCCCTGCGCCACGGGGGCGGCAGCGACCCGGTGTCGATCGTCTCCATGGCCAACTACGTGCTGCAACGCTACAACGGCGACCCGCAGCGGGTGTTCGCCACGGGCTTCTCCTCCGGCGCGATGGAGACCCTCAACCTGCTCGCCACGTACCCGGACGTGTTCAAGGCCGGCGCGCCGTTCGCGGGAGTTCCCTACGGTTGCCTCGGCCCCGCCGGGTGCGGCGACAAGACGCCGCAGCAGTGGGGTGACCTGGTCAGGAACGCTTATCCCGGTTATACCGGGCCCCGCCCGCGCGTGATGGCCTGGCACGGCACCGCCGACTCCGTGCTGCCGTACACGATGCTGCAGGAGGAGGTCGACCAGTGGACCAACGTGCACGGGCTGAGCCAGACCCCTGTCTCCACCGACAGCCCGCAGTCCGGCTGGACCCGGCGAGTCTTCGGCTCCGGGCAGGTCGAGGCGTACACCATCACCGGAGCCGGCCACGATCTGCCGCGAGCGGGGATGGCCGCGCACGCCATCCGCTTCTTCGGCCTGGACGGCGGATCGTCCACCACGACGCCGACTCCACCACCGGCCGGGCAGATCAAGGGAGTCGGCTCCGGGCGTTGCCTGGACGTGCCCGGAGCCGCCACCGCCGACGGCACCGCGGTGCAGTTGTGGGACTGCAACGGGCGTAGCAACCAGCAGTGGGCCGCCACCTCGGCCGGCGAGCTCAGGATCTATGGCAACAAATGCCTCGACGCGGCCGGCACCGGCAACGGCGCCGGCATCCAGATCTACTCCTGCCACGGCGGCGCCAACCAGAAATGGCGTCTGAACGCCGACGGCACCCTCACCGGAGCGCAGTCCGGGTTGTGCCTGGACGCCGCGGGCCAGGGCACCGCCAACGGCACCCGGCTGCAGCTCTACTCCTGCCACGGCGGCGCCAACCAGCGCTGGGCCCTTACCTGACACACCGCGGCTCGCTCCCATGCCCGCCCGACTTCGGAAGGTGACCATGAAAGTCGCATCCCCCCTACCGCCCGGCTTCATGGCGAAGTGCGCGGTGCTGGCGATCGTGGCTCTGCTCTGCGCCGTGGTGGTGATCCCGGGCACGGCCAGGGCGGACAACCCGATCGTCCAGACCATCTACACCGCCGACCCCGCTCCACTGGTGCACAACGGCCGGGTCTACCTCTACACGGGACACGACGAGGACGCCTCGACGTACTTCACCATGAAGGAGTGGCGGGTCTGGTCGTCGGCGGACCTGGTGAACTGGACCGACCACGGCTCGCCGATGAGCGTGGCCACCTTCGCCTGGGCGAGCGCGGACGCGTGGGCGGGCCAGGCTGTCTACCGGAACGGCAAGTTCTACTGGTACGTCCCAGTGAAGGACCGGGCGAGCGGCCAGATGGCCATCGGCGTCGGGGTCTCCGACAGCCCCACCGGGCCCTTCACGGATGCCATCGGCCGCCCCCTCGTCAGGAACGGCGAGATCGACCCCACCGTCTTCATCGACGACAACGGGCAGGCCTACCTGTACTGGGGCAACCCCAACCTCTGGTACGTCAGGCTCAACGCCGACATGATCTCGTACTCCGGCAGCCCCACCCAGATCCCGCTCACCACCGCGGGCTTCGGCACCCGCACCGGCAACACCAGCCGTCCCACCCTGTACGAAGAGGGCCCCTGGGTCTACAAGCGCAACGGCCTCTACTACAACGTCTTCGCCGCGAAATGTTGCTCGGAGTTCATCGGCTATTCGACGGCCCCCGGCCCCACCGGCCCCTGGACCTACCGTGGGACGGTCATGCCCACCCAGGGCAGCAGCTTCACCAACCACCCCGGCGTCATCGACTTCAACGGCGGATCTTACTTCTTCTACCACAACGGCGCCCTGTCGGGCGGTGGCGGCTACACCCGCTCGGTGGCCGTCGAGAAGTTCACCTACAACGCCGACGGAACCATCCCCACGATCAACATGACCACGACCGGAGCGCCCCAGGCAGGCACGTTGAACCCCTATGTCCGCCAGGAGGCCGAGACGATCGCCTGGGAGTCCGGCGTGGAGACCGAACCCGCCGGCGAGGGCGGCATGAACGTCGGGTGGATCGAGAACGGCGACCACATCAAGGTCAAGGGCGTCGCCTTCGGCTCCGGCGCGACGTCCTTCAGCGCGCGGGTGGCCTCGGCGACCAGCGGTGGCCGCATCGAGCTCCGCCTGGACGGCGTCAACGGCACGCTGGCGGGGACGTGCACCGTGCCGGGCACCGGTGGCTGGCAGACGTGGACGACGGTCACCTGCCCGGTGAACGGCGCGACGGGCACCCATGACCTGTACTTTAAGTACACCGGCGGCAGCGGCAACCTGTTCAACGTGAACTGGTGGCAGTTCACCGGCGGCACCGGAACCGGCGGGAACCTGCTGACCAACGGCGACATGGAGAGCGGCACCTCGGCGTGGGGCACGTCCGGCGGAACCCTGTCGTCCGTCACCGACCCGGTGCACGGAGGCGCGCGGGCGCTGTCCATCGCCGGGCGCACGGCGTCATGGAACGGCACCACCCAGGACGTGACCGCCAAGCTCACCAACGGCAAGAGCTACACCACGAGCGTCTGGGTGCGGTCACAGAGCGGCACGCCCAGCGCGAAGGCGACCCTGGCGGTCACCGCCGGCGGTACGACGAGCTACCTCCAGCTCACGCCGGCGACGCCGGTGAACTCCGGCGGCTGGACACAGCTCACCGGAACGGCGACCGTGTCGTGGAGCGGAACGCTGACCGGCGCCACCTTCTACGTCGAGACGGCGGCGGGCACCGACGGCTTCTCGATCGATGACGCCTCGTTCCAGTAGTCCCGAGCCGCCGGTGCTCTCGCCAATCCCCGCACCTGGTGGAACGGCGTCCACCCCCACCCTCAACTGCGACGCGACCTGAAGGAGAGAGTCAGATGCGTAGGGTCATGAGATGGCTCCTGGCGGTGTCACTGGCCGCCGGTTCGCTGGTCGCGATCGGCAGCGGAGCGTCGCCCGCCGTCGCGCTGGACAACGGGCTCGCCCGTACACCGCAGATGGGGTGGAACGACTGGAACACCTTCTTCTGCGACGTCAATGAGACCCTCATCCGGCAGACCGCGGACATCATGGTCTCCAGCGGCATGGCGGCGGCCGGCTATGAGTACGTCAACCTCGACGACTGCTGGTCCACCAGGAGCCGCGACGCCAACGGCAATCTGGTGCCCGACCCGCAGAAGTTCCCCAGCGGCATGAAGGCCCTGGCGGACTACGTCCACGCCAAGGGGCTCAAGCTCGGCATCTACTCCTCGGCGGGCACGACCACGTGCGCGGGTTACCCGGCCAGCCTCGGCTACGAGCAGCGCGACGCCGCCCAGTGGGCGTCCTGGGGGATCGACTACCTGAAGTACGACAACTGCGGCGATCACCAGGGCAGGAGCGGGCTGCAGCGCTACACCGCCATGCGGGACGCGCTGGCCGCCACCGGACGCCCGATCCTCTACAGCCTGTGCAACTGGGGCCAGGAGAACGTGTGGACCTGGGGGATGCCGGTGGGCAACTCCTGGCGCACGACGGGCGACATCGCCGCGAACTGGAACTCCGTCATGGGCATCCTGGACCAGCAGGTCGGGCTCGAGGCGTACTCGGGGCCGGGCGGCTGGAACGACCCCGACATGCTGGAGGTCGGCGTCGGCGCGCTCACGGCGACCGAGGGACGGGCGCACTTCAGCCTGTGGTCCTTGCTGAACGCGCCGCTCATCGCGGGCAACGACATCCGGTCGATGAGCGCCGAGACCCGGTCCATCCTGACGAACACCGAGGTCATCGCGGTCAACCAGGACTGGGGCGGCAGACAGGGCCACAAGATCAGCGACAACGGTGACCTGGAGGTCTGGCGTAAGCCGATGTCCAACGGCTCGGTCGCGGTCGTCCTGCTCAACCGGGGCACCTCCACCTCGACCGTCTCCACCACCGCCTCGGCCCTGGGCCTGGGCTCGGCGTCCTCCTACTCGGTGCGCGACCTGTGGGCGCACACGACGTCCTCCTCGTCCAGCACCATCAGCGCGCCGGTGCCCGGACACGGGGCGGCCATGTACACCGTCACCGGAGGAGGCATCGTCCCCGCGGTCGCGATCAGAGGGACCGGCTCGGGCCGGTGCCTGGACGTCACCGGCGCCTCGCAGGCCAACGGCGCGCAGGCGCAGATCTGGGACTGCAACGGCGGGCCCAACCAGCAGTGGACGCCCACCGCGAGCGGTGAGCTCCGGGTCTACGGCAACAAATGCCTGGACGCCTACGACCAGGGCACCGCCAACGGCACCCAGGTCATCATCTGGGACTGCAACGGTCAGGCCAACCAGCAATGGCGCCTCAACGCTGACGGCACCATCACCGGAGCGCAGTCGGGCCGGTGCCTCGACGCGCCGAACAACGCCACCGCCAACGGCACCAAGCTGATCATCTGGTCCTGCAACGGCGGCACCAACCAACGGTGGACCCGCACCTGAGGGACCGGACTCCACGCCCCCGACGGCGGTGATGCGTTCAGGCCGGCTGCCGCGGCGACATCACCGCCCGGGGCGCGAGTTCGAGAACTCCCTCCGTGCAGTTCAAACCGCATGTGAGTACTCGCGCGCCTGCCATCCAACGTGAAGCCTGAATCGCCCCGGGCCGCACCGATAGGCCCCACAGGCTTCAGGCGTTCTCCCGTGGGCGATGTAATAGGCCAAATCCCGCAGCAGGGAGGCCCTCATCCCGTCCTCCAGCCCAAGCCGCAGCGCCTCCGCCTCAAGGGCGGTCTCGGCGGACGCAGCGGCTGCGGTCAAGGCTCTCATCTTGCGCACGGCCGCGGAAAACCCGAGGTGGGGCCACTCTCGCATCCAGGGCGAATTTGCCCGCCTCGCTCACAAAACCGTCGCATCCACCGTCTGGAACATTCCGCGCAGAACGGGATCGACCCCGCCCGTGCCGCGGCGGGCCCACACGGAAGCAGTCTTCGAGGGGCGTCTGGGCGTACTTGCAACGGTTTCGGGCCACCAACCTGGCCAAGAAGACCCTCAACGAACTCGTCCGGTTGATCAGGCCCGACTGAGTAAGCGTAGTAGCGGCTGCAGCTGATCAGCGGCATCATCGCCAAGACCTGCCTCGACACCAGACCCGTAACTTCCGCCTTGAACCTCTCGAACTAGGGGAGCGCCTGGGTTCTGCTGTCGTCGAATGCCGTCATTGTGAAACCGGCGACGCGACGGCTTGCCTGATGCCAAGCACCGTACATGGTGTCGTCCTTGACGATTGCCGAGTAGCTGCCGTCGAAGTCAATTCTCCGGTTCCCCTTGTGCGTATATTGCGTCTCTTTCCACGTGAGGCGGACGCCGCCGTCGGCGATGTCGTCCTCAATCGTGCCGGTGATGCTGGTCGCCGTGTCCTCATCCGGATAGGTCATGATCCCGTCGAATGTGCTGCCAGACCAGGCGGCGATATTGAGCTGGATCGGATATGAGTCGTTGTAAGTGCCCTGCCACGAGGCGCTGACCGGTGCCGGAGGGCCAGAAGACAGATCCTTTCCGGATTCAGCGCTGCGGACTGCAGCGCTGCGCAAGATTCCGTGGATCGCTCCCTCAGCCAGCATGAGGAATGCGTACGCGCGGGTGTCACCTGCCGGGTCCGTCGCCCATTCCGTCATGTCGAGAAGCTCCTGTAGCTGTTGGACAGAAGACGCTACGTCGGCTTCCATCTCGCCCTTGTTCACGAGGTTGTGCATGGCTCCTGATAGCTGTGATGGGAGCACCCTGCGTAATTGGGGATAGTTTTCCTTGAGTGCCCGGCTCACCAGGTCGAAAGCCGCGTTTATTCCCTCCTCGCGGTTTTTGTTGACCGTCGCCATCAAGTCCACAAGGCTGGTCGGAATCCCTCCATTTGCCGTCGGCTGAGGCATGTTGTCGGACAGCGTGACCGCTATGTCCTTCCCAACCCCGTCGACCT
Organism: Nonomuraea sp. NPDC002799; assembly: GCF_053592075.1. NCBI lineage: Bacteria > Bacillati > Actinomycetota > Actinomycetes > Streptosporangiales > Streptosporangiaceae > Nonomuraea > Nonomuraea sp. NPDC002799. The sequence goes on along the minus strand of NZ_JBSFVA010000024.1, from coordinate 47,048 downwards.
TGAGGTCCAGAGTCTTCAGTTGCACGTCGACCGACCCCAACGTGATTCCAAGCGAGTCGAGCCTCTTGGTGATCCACGTCCGCAGAGCGAGGACAACGACTATGACCACGACCGGCCACGCAAGTGCGGAAACCAACCGCGACACAAGCTCCATACCGCTCATATCCGACCTCCTCGTGGCCCGACGATGACAGCAATTGCAAAAGTACCGCGACCATTGGCCGCGAGACCGAGCTGCGACCAACCTGATTATGGGTGGCACGACGGTCTGACCATGCTGACCATGGTGGCGGAGGACGCTGTATCACCTCGATCTTTCGTGACCGCGGTGTGGTCAGCTGAGCGGTCCGGCTGAAGGTCGAATTGCGTGCTGTGGTCAGCATGCTGGCCCGGCTGTCGCGTCGGGTGGGCGGGGTTCCACGGGCCCGCGGATGTTCCCTTTCTTGGTCGCAGGGGCAGGCTGTGGCTGGTCAGGTCGGGGCTGGTAGGGCTTGCAGGCGGGCCAGGCGATGAGGATGTCGCCGGCCCAGGGCCATCGGGCGGCGATGCGCAGGCGCAGTCGGCGGCCACCCCGACCTTGGCGTGTATGCCGTCGGCGATGGCGATCCGGTCATCCTGGGTGAGGAAGCGGGCAGAGACGGGCGCGTCGGCGAGAACCATCCGACCAGCATCGATGAACCACAGCTGGTCGACACACCGACCATCCGGGCCGCAGCAGCGCCCTTATGCCCCTCTCGCACCAACTCGAAGTAGCGTTTCTGAACCGACGAGGGAAGCTTGTTGTGAGCCCAACGAGGCATGCGAGGTTCTCCTTCGAGAAGGTTCGCAACCATCGATGGAACTCAAGCAGGACCATGGGTGTTCCGTTGCCGGACTTTCTCGGCCCACAGGCGGCCGTCACCGGGGACGGGGATGTACTCGATCGTCATAGGACCGATTCGAGCACACTCGTCCTGCTCCACCTCGAACAGCCATCCTGTGGGACTCAACTGACCGTTCACATGGTTCAGGCCCGCAGCGCCGATGGGGAGGGTACTGCGGGCCTGTCCGCTGTGCCGCCGCACTCAAAGAGCGTCAGCCGAACGGACTGTTCGACGGCCTAGGTTGATTCAGTGACGGCGGTCCGTCACGCTGGTTCGACGGGTAGCCACAACTCGCACGTCGCGGTGCTGAAGTCGTCCGCGCGCTCGAGGACCGCGACGATCGAGGGACCTGGCCGCAGCCGCCACGGGTTGGAGGGGAACCACTCGGTCGCGGTCGCGGCCCAAGTCGTCTGCAGGGCCTGCGGATGCGGTCCAGCGGTGCGGAAGACCGCCCACATGCCGGCCGGTAGCTCGATGGCGTCGAGGTCGTCGGGGGTCGGCGTGTCCCGAGAGACGGCGACGCCGTGCAGGTAGGTCAGTTCGCTCCCCTCTGTGCCGTCGGGGTCGAGGTCGTCGCAGACTTGCAACAGCCCCCCTGGTTCGGTGTCGCCGACGGCCTTCAGCCGGACATGCTCCTCCTGCGGCAGTGCGGTGATGTGCTGCTGGATGTGCGGGTTGATGCCCTGGTGGATGAGCGGAACACGGGCTGCGTGTCCGACCAGCCGGAACGCGGGGCGGTCGATGAGGCGGGTGTCCATGGGGATGCTTCCTTCGACGGTCAGGCGGAACCTGAGGTGCGGTTGTGTGCGCAGGGGGCCTCCGTCGCGGCGCACATCACTGGGGCTGGAGCCGTGGACCGCGCGGAACGCACGTCCGAACGCCTCGGTCGAGCCGTATCCGTGCCGGACGGCGATGCTCAGCAGATCGTCCTCACCCCGGACGACGTCGGCGGCGGCGACGGTCATGCGGCGGCGGCGCACATACTCCGACAGCGGCATGCCGGCCAACGACGAGAACATCCGGCGCAGGTGGTACTCGGTCGTGCCGAGCCTTCTGGCCAGCCCGTGGATGTCGAACTCCTCGGCGAGGTGCTCCTCGACGAGATCGACAAGATGATTGAGTGCCGAGATCATGAGGCCTCCTTTCGATGTCAACCCTGCCGGAAGAGCCCCGGGCCGCACCCGACCGCTGCGATCCGATCCGATCAGGCGTCTGGACGGCGCACACTCGTGCCGCCTTGCAAGCGCTTGCTTAGGACGGGCGTGTGCCGATTCGCGGCACAGGGCGCCGATGACCACGTGAAGATCCACTCATGCGCTACAAGATTGTGGTGCTGCACCTTCGGCCTGACCGATCAGGAGCGGACCCCGGACGTACGCTCTGATCAACAAGTGGAGTGGATCAATCCACCCACGGGGGTGGTCTCCACCATCGCGTTGTAGCGCTGGACGGCGGCTGTCGTCTCCTCCACGTAGATCTCGACGCCTATCTTCATCAAGAGGTTCAGCGTCTCTGGGCACGTCTGCAGGAGCAGCCGCATACCACGGGAGAGAACGATCACTTGGCTGCCGTTGTCGAGCAGCTCCTGTATGTCGGCAGGCTGGATGCCAGGCGTGTGCCGCGTGCCGGTCTCGTTCCAGTCCCAGGGGCGTCCTCCGCCGGGGTAGAGCTTGAAATCCTTGCCTTCTCCGAGGCCCTCGACCACCATCCGGCCCCAGGAGATATGTGTGATCACAGGTGATCGACGCTCCATACGGCGAGAGTACTTGCATGGCGTCACAGGCATAAGCCTCGCCCGGCGTGATCGCCTCCGGCCCTTGGCCGTCCGTGCAGTCGTGTCGGGTGTCGTGCTCGATGAAACCAGCACGTACAGCCGTTCGAGCAGTATCGTTTCGACCACCAGGAAGTCACACGCGATGATCGCGTGGGCGTGAGCGGTCAGGAACCGCCGCTAGGTCGGCCCGGCGGGGCGTCGGATCGACGCGGCCGTGTGCAGGATGTCCCACACCGCAGAGGCCGCCATCGGACACCCCGGAAGTGTCGCGGTTGCGGACGCGCTCGGCCTCCGGCGGAGCGGCCAGGACTGACATGTGCAAATCACACATTGGCCACAAATCTCGACGGCCCTAGGCCGGGCTCACACCGCCGTTTCACAGTAGCGGCGAATCTGTCCGCCTCATGGAGGTATGCGTGAAACGCGTCGCTGTCATCATCGCCGCCGCCACTGTGGCCGTCGCAACGCTGGTCACCCCCAGCCAGGCCCGGCAATTGGAAAGCGCACAAGAGTACGTCGTCCTCTACAAGGAAGGCGCCACCGGAGCGCGGCAGGCCGTGGTGGCCGCGGGCGGGACGATCGTCAAGGAGAACGCCGCCGTCGGCATGGCCACGGTCACCACCACGAACCCCGAGTTCGCGGTGGCGGCGCGCGCCAGCGCCGAGATCGACGGAGTGGCGCACAACCGTCCCATCGGCAGCGTGCCCGCCGGCGCCCGCGCCTCCGGCGCCGCCGTCCGCGCGGCCATCGAGGCCAGGGCGGTGGAGAAGGCGGGCCACGGGGCCCCGGCGCGCGCAGGGCGCGGCGGCCACGCGCCGAACGCCGAACCACTGGCCGGGCTGCAGTGGGACATGCAGCAGATTCACGCGACCGCCACCGGCGCCCACCGCTACGAGCGGGGCAGCCGGGAGGTGCTCGTCGGCGTTCTCGACACGGGTGTGGACGGCTCCCACCCCGACATCGCGCCCAATTTCAACGCCGCGCTGAGCCGCAACTTCACTGTGGACGTTCCGGTGGACGCGAACGGCGCGGAGATCGACGGGCCGTGCGCGGACGAGCCCGACCAGTCGTGCGACGATCCGGCCGATGTGGACGAGAACGACCACGGCACGCACGTGGCCTCGTCGATCGCCGCCCCGATCAACCGGCTCGGGATCGCCGGCGTGGCACCCCAGGTGTCGATCGTGAACCTGCGTGCCGGCCAGGACTCGGGCTACTTCTTCCTGCAGCCCAGCGTGGACGCGCTGACCTTCGCCGGTGACCACGGCATCGACGTGGTCAACATGAGCTACTACATCGATCCGTGGTTGTTCAACTGCACCGACAACCCGGCCGACTCCCCGGCCGACCGGGCCGAGCAGGCGACGATCATCAAGGCCACCCAGCGCGCCCTGGACTACGCCCACCGGCATGGCGTGACGCTGGTGGCCGCCGCGGGCAACGGGGCGTCCGACTACACCAAGACGGTCACCGACACCAGCAGCCCGGACTTCGCCGGCGTGCCCGGCGAGGCCCCCTATTCGCGGACGATTCCGCCGAGTTGTGTGTCGATGCCGTCCGAAGGGCGACACGTGATCAGCGTCTCGTCGCTGGGCATCAGCAAGCGCAAGTCGTACTTCTCCGACTACGGCAACGGCTATGTGGACGTGTCCGCGCCCGGCGGTGACGTCTACGACACCGCGGACAATACCCGCGACGTGACCAAGGCGACGCTGGCGGCCTACCCCGCGTCGCTGGCCGTCGCGCGGGGCGAACTGAACCCCGACGGCACGCCCAACGTCGATTACCTGGTGCGCGACTGCAACGCCGGCGTGTGCGGCTACTACCAGTACCTCCAGGGCACCTCGATGGCCTCGCCCCGCGCCGTCGGTGTGGCCGCGCTGATCGTGAGCAAGTACGGGCAGCGTGACAGGCGGAACGGCGGCAAGACGCTCGATCCGGCCGTCGTGGAGTCCGCGCTCAGGGCGACCGCCACCAAGACCGCCTGCCCGACGCCGCCCGCCTTCACCTACACCAGGCACCTGCCGAACGGGACCACCGTGACCGCCACGCACGTCTGCGAGGGCGGCCCCGCCCGCAACGGCTTCTACGGCAACGGGATCGTGGACGCCCTGCGCGCCGTCCGCTGACAACGCCGCACCGCCGGGGTTCGTGACCCGCCCCGGCGGTGCTTGGCCAGGCGGCTCGGTGGCTGATCCGGCCCTCCATCGGTACCCGCCTGTACAGCCCTGCCGCGCTAAGATCACGTCCCGTGCTTCCCGATGGTTTATGGCGGATTATCAGGATTGTAGTAGTCGGTCTGGTTCTTGCGGCGGCGCTCGCGGGCCTGATACTCGGCGACGCCTGGCTCTGGGCGGCCGTCGAATGGTCGCCACCGGCCTATGCGGAGTTCTACACGCGCGGCGGGTTTGACACCCCGACGCTCGTCGCGCTGCTCGTGGCCGCCCTGGTGAAGGCCGCGTTCCTGTGGCTGATCCTGCGTGCCCCCGCGCCGGGACCGCTGAACCGCCGGGAGAAGGCGCTGCGCCGGCTGCTGTATCTGGCGGTGGCGGACAGCCTCGTGCTGTGGTACCCGATCGGGCTGCTCCCCGACGCGGTCGACACGGCATTGCAGCTCGTGCTGTGGACCGCGATCAACGTCCTCTACCTGCTCGTCATCCGCTGGCGGTCCCGCATGCTGCGCGCGGCGGCCGGCGCGATGTTCGCGGTCGAGCTGGCCGGGATGGCCGACCAACTGCTCGACGACCTCGACCTCCCAGAGCTTGGATCGGGCGGCATCGCCGGATGGGGCTTGATGCTGGGCGGAGTGGCGGCGACCATCCTCACGGTCGTCGGGCAGCGGCGCGACGGCCGGTGGAGCCGCGGCACGCAGGCCGCCGGGTGGGCGTCGGTGGCCGTCTACGCGCTGGTGTTCCCGCTCAACCTTCTCTCCGAAGGGATCTCGGGCGGCCATCTGGCGATGCTGGTCATGCTGGACGCGGCGGGGCTCGTCAGCACCGTGTGGATCGCGGCGACCGCCCGTGAACTGCCCGCTGAGTACCGCCCGGCGGACCTTCCGCCCGCGCGGCGGCGCGCGGTCCGCGTCGCGGTGGCGGCCGTGGCCGTACTGCCGATCATCGCCATGATCCACCCGGAGCAGAGCTCGCACCTCACCCACACCGGCTGGTCGATGGACTGCTACGACCGGCCCAGCTTCGGTGACCTGAAACCCGCGGAACGCGACGCCGCGTTCCTGTGCCGGGCGCGGAGCACGGAGGGCGGAGTCTCGCCCCTGTTCCCGGACAGCCTGTCGGACCAGGCGATCCTCGCGTACGGGCGGGCGCTGTGCCGGGCAAAGGACCGCGACGAGCAGGAGGCGATTCTGACGCGGGCCGGGAGCGCACGGCCCGCCCGGGGCATGGACTCGTGGGACCTCGTCTACGTCTGCCCGGAGATCGTCGGCGCGACCCGGCCCGAGCTGCTGCGGTCGACCACGGAGACGGAGGCGGCGAACACCGCCTACATCGCCGAGGAGAACGCGAAGTGCCGCGACCCCTGGACCCGGACGAAGGGTGTCGTCCAGGCCACGGCCAAATACTTCCTGTTCGTCGACGGCGATCCCGGCTACCTGGTCCACGACCCCGAGGACCAAGCGACCGACGAGGCGACGGAGCAGGCGATGGACAAGCTCTACGACGACGACAACGACACTGACATCGGGGTGCTCGGCAGCGTCGCGCTCGTTGGGCACATCGAAGACGTCTCTGATCTGTGCCTCACAGTGAAGGCTTTTCGCACCGCGCCGCCACGGCGGACGGCCGGGTGGGATCAGGTCAACGAGGTGTCGATCGTCAGCCGCAGCGGCCGGCTCACCGTGCCGTACATGGGCGAGGGCGGAGAAGTGGGCGCGGGTGCTCCGATGCCGAACCTGGCGATATCGGGGAAGGGCCGCTACCGGCTCCGTGTCTACGTGCGGGCCGATGCGGGGGAGGAGCAGCACCTGGTCGTCGTGTTCCCGGGCGCGTCGAGGAAGAGGCTCAAGCTGAAGCCGTGAACGGTGGCGGGGCGCACACTTTCCTCCGCCGGCCTTCTACGGGCGGCCGGAGACAGCCACCGGGACAGAGCCTGCGGCCGGCTCGATGGGCATCAGCGGGCGGCGAAGTCCTGCGTCCAGTAGATCTGCCCCTGCGCGTCCTTGGCCGCGCCTACTCCGATGAGGGTGTATGAGCAGTTCATGATGTTCTGCCGGTGGCCGTCGCTGTCCATCCAGCCCTGAACCACCTGAGCCGCCGACCGCTGCCCCATGGCGATGTTCTCGGCCCAGGCGGTGCCGGTGAAGCCGGTCGCGCGCATGCGGTCGACCATGTCGCGGCCGTCCTGGGAGTCGTGGTCGAAGTAGTCGTTCTTCGCCATGTCGGCTGAGTGCCCGAATGCGGCTCTGCGCAGCCGTGCGTCGTGCTGGAGCGGGTCGCAGCCGCCCTTGGCGCGCTCGGCGTTGGTCAGCCGGACGACCTCGTTCTCCAGTGCCGTGCCGACGGAGGTGACGGTCTCCTTTTTCTCGGGAACCGGCGTCCCCGTCTCCCGCGGCGTGGAGCTGGGGGTGGGGGTGGGGGTGACGCAGGTCAGCCGGGTGGCTCGGGACTTGGCGGTGCCGCCCCGGTAGTCGGTCACGACCGCGTAGTACGTGCCCGGCTCGCAGGGCATCTTCAGGGTGATGCGGCCCTTCCTGGTGGCGCCGCTTTTGACGACCGGATCGGTGCCGGGGACGGCGCGCATGACCCGGATGCGCAGCAGTGCCGGGTGCACGCAGCCACGGCGGGCGGCCGAGGTCTGGATCCGGAGCGCGGAGACGTCCGGCCTGGCCACGCTCACGCGGCACTCGTCCGATTCGGAGGTCGACTCGGGAGTCGCCGTCTCGGCCGGCGTAGCCGTCGCGGGCGGCGTCGCGCCGTCCGCGGGCGCGGTCACCTCAGGCGCCGCTCCGGCCGCCTCGCCGGTCGAGGGGGTGCACGCGGCGAGGCTGACGACGACGGCGAGTACCCCTAGGGGTCGACGCATGAAGTTCACTCCGGTGGAGGGAGACGCTGGTGGTCCTGCATTCTGTCGGATCCGATACCGACTTGTCACGACAATACGGACATTTCGCCCTGTGGGGGGTCGCCCAAGCGCCCAAGAGGGCGAGACAGGCCTGATCGTCAGCCGACGCAGCACCACCACGACGACGATGCCGCACACCCTGAGTCCTCTGGGCTAGGCCCTGCCCTTGCAGGCAAGATCGCAGGTTTGAAGACGTTGGTTCCGACCAGCGCGAACCGCCTGGAGACTGACCTTCAAGCGGCGGAGCGCCGGATCAGCGATATCAGCTATGAGGACCCAAGCCTCGTACCCGGTGGGGAAGGGTGGTCTCTCGGGATACTGTCGTCCTGGCGACTGCTTGATGAACACAGAGAGGTCATGTTGGGCGGGCAGAGCAGCGACGCCGACATCTGCTGCACGAGACCGTGGCGCGGGCGAAGGAGATCCTGCCGCTGAACATCGAGGACCTGGACTTCGCCGGCCGCCGCGCGCTGGTGAAGGCCAAAGACGCGCAGTCCAAGGCCCGCCGCCGCGGCCAGGCCCGCGCCCTGCTGGACGAGCACACCGCGCTGCACGGGGCGGGCACAGGCTGGGATCTGCACGAGTTCCGGCACTCCGGGCTGACCCACGTCGGGGCGGCGGCACGTGACCGAGTCGGCCGACCCGTCCATCCTGATCATCCCGACCGACCCGAAACCACCGAGCCCTGGAGTTGACATGGCTGACCTGATCGTGCCCGACCCCGCCACGCGGGACATTCTCGCGATCTTCGAACGCGCGCGATCCGGCTGTTCGAGCGCCTTGAGGACCTGACCGACGCCGAGTACCACTGGGAGCCGGTCAGCGACTGCATCGGCATCCGCCCCGGCGACGACGGCGTCTTCCGCGTCGCCACGCTATTTCCGGAATCGAGTCCGGAGGGGGTGGACCCCCTCACGACGATCGCCTGGCGCATCTGGCACATCGGCAACCTCTGCCTGCGCGGCTATGTGATCCACTTCTTCGAGGACGTCCCCGAGTTCGGCGACCGCCACGAGTGGCCGGGCACCGCGAAAGAGGGCGTCCAGGCGCAGGCCGCCAGCGAGCCAAGGGTGAGGACCGCACCGATCTTCGTCAGCGCCTGGTCTCGTACCTGGTCAGGAGTACGCCGTCGGGGAACGTCCGGGTCTCCATCAGGGTCAGGTTCACCCAGTTGTCCAGGGCCGTAAAGAACGGCATGCCGCTGCCCAGCAAGACCGGTGCGGTGACCAGCACGTACTCGTCGATCAGCCCGGCCCGTGCGGCCGCTGCGGCAAGTGTGGCGCCGCCGATGTCCATGGGGCCACCGTCCTCGGCCTTGAGCCGGGTGATCTCGGTGACCGCGTCGCCGGTGACCAGGCGGGTGTTCCAGTCGACCGGGCTGGTCGTCGAGGAGAACACCACCTTCGGCATGTCCCGCCAGCGGCGGGCGTATTCGATCTCCGCCGGTGTGGCGCCAGGCTGCTGGTCGGCGGTCGGCCAGTGGGAGCTCATCCTCTCCCACAATTTGCGCCCGTACAGCGCCAGGCCGGTCACCCCCACCCGGTCGGACCACCACTGGAACAGCTCGTCGCTCGGCACGCTCCAGCCGAGGTCGTCGCCGGGCGCGGCGACGTAGCCGTCCAGGCTCAGGTTCATGCCGAAGGTCAGTTTTCGCATGGCGTAAGCCTCCTGTGAGTCGGTACTCGGTGTACAGACCAGCACGGCGCGGAAAAATCATCGGTCAGGCCATACCGAGGGCCGGTTCACCACCACGCCAGTCCGTCGCGAGAACACCAGCCGGTGCCTGCCTGACGAGCCCAGGCCATGAACACCCGGAACCCGGCTCGGGCCGCCAGACGGCAGAACAGCTCGTGGGCGTGGAGCGCGACGCTGATGGGTCGTCCGATGCTGGGGCCGAACGTCCTGGCGCGCACCGAATTCCTGCACACGACGCTGCAACGCGCCGGGCTGAAGGACGCGCCGCTGACCGCCGCTGCCTACGGACTGTCGCACTTTGTGATCGGGGCCACGGACGTCGGCGGCGTCGTCCGGCGAACCGGAACGGCGGGCGGCGTACTGGTGTATCGCGGGGTAGTACGCGTCATAGACCGCTTCGAAGCGATCTCGGTATGTCACGAAGTCTCCTTGCCGAGAGGTGCCGGACACCTGGTAAATGTCCGGCACCTCGGAGAATGTGGCAGCTTGCTATGAGCAGTTCTACTCACCTGTAGTCCGGACGCCACACCGTCGCCGGGGCCGGTGTAGCTTGACGCGCATCGACCGTAGCGGCGAGTTGGGCGGCCGCCGCCCCTGATCTCGCGCAAAATCCCCATCACAGCACGAATCCGTACTTCCGAGCGGGACACGGAACGCCCTGCTGCCGTGCTCTGAAAGTTTCCTCACCACTCTTCGCCTCACCAGCACCGTTGGCGGGTGGCACCGGCTGGTACCTGCCCATTGATCCGCAGTGGTGTACTTTTCTGTCGCTCATCCTCGTCAAAGGGAGTCGTCGTGCGTAAATGGTTATCCCGTGCCGTGGTGTCCGTCCTGGTAGTGCCCTTGGCGGCTGTGCCGGCAGCTTCCGCCTCGGCTCGTACGGAGGTGCGTACCTGCGCGAAGGCGAACCTGTTGTTCTGCGAGGACTTCCAGTCGGCACCCGTCGGAGCGGCCGGCAGTCTCCGGTGGGGAATCGACACCAAGCACGGCACGCTGACCGTGGAGCGCGGGCGCCAGGGCCAGAAGGTGCTGCGGGTGCACACCGAGGGCAACGGCCGCGCCTTCCTGAAGGTGGATGACTTCGCCGCACCGGGCAACAGCTTCTACGGCCGGGTACGGCTGCGCGTCAGCGGGTTCCCCACCGCCCCGGACTGGGCGCACTACACCCTGGTCGAAGCGACCGGCGACGGCCCTGAGATCGTCCGCCCGCTCGGTGGCCAGTACGCCCCGCCGCCCCACGGCGGAGCCGCGTTCTGGGGCGTCGGCGCGGACGGCGGCCCCACGGGGGACTGGACGAACTGGCGGACCACCGCACCCTCCGCCGCCGGGACCTGGCAGTGCGTGGAATGGCACCTGGACGCCGCCGACAACCGGATCTCGTTGTGGTTCGACGGGCAGGCCAAGCCGGAGCTCACCGTGTCCACCCGTGAACACGGCGGCAACCCGGTGGACTTCGTCTTCCCGCGCTTCGACACGATCAAGCTGGGCTGGCAGCTCTACCAGGGAAATCCGACCCCGGCCGGCTACGACGTGTGGATGGACGACATCGCGCTGAGCGCCCAGCGGGTGGGCTGCTGACCCTGCGCCTGCCGCCGTCAGCCGGGCCCGCGGTGGGCATCGGCGCCGGATCGGGCCTGGAACGCCGGAACTTCCGCGACTCCCAGGCCCAGCCCGCTGTGATGAGCATGATGACGGTGATCACGAACGCCGCGAGCCGCCCGGCGTCATCGGCATCCAACTCGTCAAACAGCATCAAGAGAATGGTCAGGCCATCGAAGGCCGACACCGCGACCCCACTCCCGACGACGAGTCCGAGGACACCCACGACCACGGCAACGGTCTTCCCGGCGACTGGCGGTACGAATCGGGCGACCTGTGCCCACAGCAAGCCGACGAAACCGACGTCGGCGATGGCGGCTACCGAAGCGGCGCCCTCTACTCCTTCATCTATCATGTCTTCGAACTCATCCCAGGCGAGGCCGACATCCATGAGGCCGACGAAGCCGAGTGCGACGATGATCGCCATAATCGCCGCGACGCCCTTATGCTGCCAGCTACGCGCAGGGGCCATTTCAGGCGGGAGTACCTTCGTCTCGCCTTCCACGCGACCTCGGCCCGGCTGCCGGACGAGCAGGGCCAGCGCCTGCTCGACGGTCGACCTGCTGTCAGGGTTCTTGTCGAGCAGCCGGGTGATGAGCGGTGCGAGCCGGCCGGCTCGTCGCGGCGGCGGAGGCTCTTCGAGCAGGACCGCGGTCAGCGCCGCCGGTTGGGTGGTGCGGCGGAACGGTGAGACGCCCTCGACGGCCTGGTAGAGGGTGACGCCGAGGGAGAACAGGTCGCTGGCGGGGAGCCCGTCGATGCCGTGCAACCGTTCGGGGGCCATGTACTCGGGCGAGCCGATGGTCATGCCGGCGGTCGTCAGGGTGGTGTCGGTGGTGTGGACCGCGATCCCGAAGTCGGTGAGCAGAACCTTGCCGTCCCTGGCGAGCATCACGTTGGCCGGCTTTATGTCGCGGTGCACGATGCCTGTCCGGTGTGCCGCGCCGAGCGCCGCCAGCAGCGCCGCCGCGACCTGAGCGGCCTTGTCCTCCGGCAGCGGCCCGTGCTTCTTGAGGTGCTCGTCCAGCGACTGGCCGTCGATCAGCTCCATCACGATCCAGGGCAGGCCGTCCGAGACGATGTCGTGGATGGCCACGACATTCTCGTGCGCCCGCAACCGGACGGCGTTGCGGGCCTCGCGCTCGGTGCGCTCCAGCCGCTTGTCCTGCTCCGCCTTCGACATGTCGGGCAGCAGCCGCAGCTCCTTGATCGCTACCTCGATGTTCAGAACCTCGTCGCGGGCGCGCCACACTCGCCCGAACCCCCCTTCCCCCAGTACCTCGATCAGCCGGTAACGTCCGCCGACTATGTAGCCAGGCTGCCCCGATGTCATGGCCACTCCGCCAGTCTCGCCCTGTACGACGGTTGATCACTGTAAATCACTGGCCATAGCACCATGAAGTCAAATGCCCGGTTGATTCGAGGTCGCGGTTGGACACTGTCGGTTCCCGTTCCAGCCGTGTTGGTGCTGATGTGGCGCTGTGAACACGCAACCGCGGTGTCCGGGTTCCTCTGGGCAGTTACCAGCGGCTTTCGACAAAGGCGCGCGGGTACGTCTCCGCGCCGCCGGCCGACCACGCCAATGCCGGCAGGTGTTGCCTAAATGCGACCTGATGTGATTACCGCCCGAGCATGTGGATGGTGTTACCTCTCTGGATTGAACGCGGCTTATACGGTCAGCGCGCCGTTACCAAGCCCTGGCCGCTCACCCTCGTCAATCACATCCACCGGGTGAAAATTTCATGGTCAAGAAAGTTTAGGGAACAGGTATCCAGCCATGTGGGCGCGTGCAAAGTGGTTATGGGCCGATTCTCGCGGATGGTTCGTGGTTGACACAGAGATGCCGAACTCTTGATGCTCATGGGAGCGCTCCCATGTCTTTGGCCCCTATTTAGGGAAATAGAGCCACCATGACTCTTCAACGCAAAACATCCCCAGCCAGACCACGTGGGCGTGCCAAGCACGACCTGCTCCGCGAAGGACGGCCCGTGCGCCACGCCGAACAACAATCCAAGACCCGCCTCGCCAGAAAGGACGTCGCCGTGGATGCGTTGCTCAAACAGCAGGGGCTGTTCCTGGCCTTCTACCGTCTCGTGATGGGACTATTGTTCGCCTGTCACGGCGTGGCGACCCTTTTCAACGTACTGGGCGGCCCCCAGGGCCCGGCGCCGAGTTTCGGGCAATGGCCCGGATGGTGGGCCGCGGTCATCCAGCTGGTCGCCGGCATCCTCGTCGTCCTCGGAGTGGCCACCCGCGCCGCCGCCGTCATCTGCTCGGGCACCATGGCCTACGCCTACTTCGTCGTTCACCAGGCCCAAGGGCTGTTCCCGATTGAGAACGGCGGCGAGAAGGCCGCCCTGTTCTGCTGGGGCTTCCTGCTCATCGCCGTCTTCGGCCCCGGCCGCTGGGCTCTGTCCACCCGGCTGACCTCCCCACGGACCCTCGCACACGAGGAAGCCTGACCGTGGCCGGCCGACGCCGGCCACTGCCGTGCCTCGGCTCTCATTGGCCGGTCTCCTCGCGGATGGGCTCTCGGAGGAGCTCATCCAGCACGGGAGCCTGCCGAAGGTTCCATCCATGCAGGTCAAGTGGCAGGTGACCGCTAAACGCGTGCTCCTTCCTCCGTCCACTCAAAGGAGAAATGTTTCGTTCGGTCATCAATCGTTGACGATATCGTGTGGCCCGCATGCGGCCTGCTTGGTCAAGCGCGGACGTCGCCATGTGGATGATGGAAGAGCCGGGTCCGATCTGCCTGTCCACCGGGCGCGCGCCTTCTGCCGATGCGCCTGAACTCCCGGCGCACATCGCATTGTGTCTCGCGAACCGCTCCTATGACCGATGCGGGCGCGTGTCGGGAGGAAATCCACATGGCCAGACAGCGGGAGCATCTTGTCGGCGAGGCTCCGACGGTGCGCGAATCAGCCGAGACCGAGCAGACCGAGCAGACCGAGCAGACCGAGCAGACCGGGCAGACCGGGCAGACCGGGCAGTCCGGGCAGACCGGGCAGTACGAGCGCTACGTCGGAGGCACTCCCGAGGTGGAGCGCACGATCTTCGAACGGCTGGCCCGCGATCTCATGCGGGTCCAGCTGAAGATCCAGCGGCGCAGCGGCGCCCCCGGCATCGAGCGGGCCTTTCACGCCAAGGCGATCCTCGGCGTCGAGAACGCCCGGCTGAGGTTCCGCCCGGACCTGCCCGAAGACCTGCGGACCGGCTTCGTTCAGCCCGGCGCCGAGTACCCGGTCATCGTGCGGTTGTCCAACGCCGGCGGCGCCCGCCGGCCGGACTCCACCCCTGATCTGCGCGGGGTGGCGCTGCGGGTCCAGGTGGGGCCGGATGAGGGCCACGACCTGCTGATGACGAACCATCCGATCTCCCACGCCCGCGACGCCCGCGAGTTCGTCGCGTTCGCGCTGGCCATGGCGGGTGCGGACTCGGCTCTGCGCAAGGCCATCGGGTTGTTCGTCAAGCTGCCGCTGGCGATCGGCTGGTCCGCGGCCACGCGCATGCGGCGGAACGTCATCGCGGCGACCAGGCGTGAGGTACGCAGCCTCGCGCTCGAGACGTACTGGAGCCGCGGCGCGATCCTGTGGGGACCGGCCGGCCCCGTTCGTTTCCGGCTCCGCCCGGCCGCGGGCGCGCCTCCCGCGCCTCCCGCCTCACCGAGCGACCCCGACTATCTGAGCCGGGAACTGGCCGCCCGGCTGGCCCGGGGGGACGTCGTCTTCGAGTTGTGCCTGCAACGCTACGTGGACTCAAGGAGCACCCCCATCGAGAACGGCGCGACCGACTGGCCGGACTCGGACACGCCCGCGATCCCGGTGGCCACGTTGACGATCCCGCGCCAGGACCTCGACGGCGCCGCCGCGCGCGCCGTCGCGCTCCGGATCGACGAGTTGGCCTTCGACCCGTGGAACACCACCGACGAGTTCCGTCCCCTGGGCAATCTCAACCGGGCCCGCAAGTACGCCTACGAGGCCGGCAGCGCCCACCGCCGCGGCCACCGCTTCATCACGCCGACGCCGAGGCGGAACCTCGTCGTGGGCAAGGCGCTGCAGCGCGGCTTCGGCGTGCTCAACCGGTTCGTCCCCTGGCACAAGCTGCCGACCTATCTCGGGCTGCTCAACGTCGAGAGCATCCGCCAGGTGCTGCGCCGCGACAATCTCATCGACACCGAGATCCGCCAGAGCCCGCCGAAGGCGCACCCGGTGCCGCCGCCCATCGACGAGCACCTGCGGACGCGCCGCACGTACGACGGCACCTACAACGACCTGTCCGCGCCGATGATGGGCGCGCTCGGTTCGCCCTTCGGCCGCAATCTCCGGCCCGTCTACCGCCCCGACCTGTTCGACACCCCCAATGCGCTGACCGTCAGCAGGGAGCTGCTCCACCGCGACACGTTCATCCCGGCCCGCTCGCTGAACATCCTCGCCGCCGCGTGGATCCAGTTCCAGGTGCACGACTGGGTGGATCACAAGCGCTACCCGGCCGGGACGAGGAACGTCGAGGTGCCGCTGCCGCCCGGCATGACCTGGGTCAACACCCCGGGCGGCGCGCCCGAGCCGGTGATGCGGTTCGCCGAGAACGAGGGCATGCGCACCCCCGGCAGCGCGGGCCCGCCGACACTCTTCGCCAACGCCGCCTCCCACTGGTGGGACGGCTCGGAGGTCTACGGCGGCGACGAGGACGTCGCGAAGTCACTGCGCGAGCCGGACGGCGGCGCGGCGCTGCGCCTGGAGGGCGGGCACCTGATGCCGGGACCCGGCGGCATCCCGATCACCGGGTTCCGGGAGAGCTGGTGGCTCGGGCTCAGCGTCATGCACACCCTTTTCGCCCGTGAGCACAACGCGGTGTGCGAGGCGCTGCGCGGCGAGTACCCGGACATGGACGAGGACGCCGTCTACCACACGGCGCGGCTCGTGATCTCGGCCCTGATCGCCAAGATCCACACCGTGGAGTGGACACCCGCGATCCTGGCCACCGAGCTGATCGACATCGGACTGAAAGCCAACTGGTCCGGGCCGCCGAAGAACTGGCTCACCCACCTCGGGCTCTGGCTGGCCGACGAGCACGCGCTCACCGGCATCCCCGAGACCCTGCCGGACCATCACAGCGCGCCCTACTCGCTCACCGAGGACTTCGTCACCGTCTACCGGATGCACCCCCTGATCCCCGACGACTACGAGATGGCCGACCACGCCTCCGGGCACGTGCTCGCCGCCCTGGGCTTCAACGACGTGCAGGGCGCCGCCACGGAGACCGTCATGCGCAGGGTGGGCCTGGCGAACTCGCTCTACTCGCTGGGCATCGCCCACCCAGGGGCGATCACGCTGCGCAACTTCCCGCGCGCGCTGCAGGCGTTCGAGCGGGACGGGGAGATCGTCGACCTGTCCGTGGTCGACCTCGTCCGTACGCGCCGCCGTGGCGTCCCGCGCTACAACGACTTCCGCGCCGGGCTGCACAAGCCGCGTCTGCGGCGCTTCGAGGACCTCACCGCCGACCTGGACACGCTGGCCAGGCTCAAGGACGTCTACCGTACGGTCGACGACATCGACACGATGGTCGGGCTCTTCGCGGAGAATCCGCCCGAGCGTTTCGGCTTCAGCGACACGGCCTTCCGCATCTTCATCCTCATGGCCAGCCGCCGCCTGCAGAGCGACCGCTTCCTCACCGTCGACTACCGGCCCGAGATCTACACCCCGCTGGGACTGGACTGGGTCGAACGCAACGGCATGAAGACCGTCATCCAGCGGCACTGCCCCGAGTTGGCGGCCCACCTGCCGAGAACGGCGAGCGCCTTCGCGCCCTGGCGCCCGGCCCTGCCAGAAGGGCCCGACGGGAGCGGGCACGCCTGACGGCGGCGGGAACGAGCGAAAGCGAGAGCGACCATGGACGTGAAGCCCACGACCAGGCAGGAAGGGCTGCAAGAGCTCCTGTCCCAGCCCCTGCTTGAGACCATCTGGAAGAGGCGCACACATCGGGTCAGCCGGGGCGCGTCCGTCCCGGCGGGTTCGATGAGCTACCACTCGCCGCACCCGCCGATGCCGCTGACAGAGCTGGAGGAGGGGGTGCTCATCGCGCTCACCGGCTGTTCCGGCCTCACCATGCCGGACCGGCCGTTCGAGGACCCGCGCAACAGCGACCCCATCATGGCCAAGCCGAATCTCACCATGGCCGGCCGTACGGCGGGCAGCCCCGACAACGCCCAGGGCACCCACTTCTTCATGATCAACGACACCGGCACCTACTACCTGAGGAAGCTGCCGCCCGCCCCGGGACTGCCTTTCGACGCCGACACGTTGATCGAGCGGGCCCGTCAGGCGAAGGTGAAGGTGCTCGACCACCGGCTCGACGTCGGCGAGGGCATGCGGGATTTCCCGGCCTACCTGGACTCCAACCGCTTCCTGTCGAACCTGCCCGGCACCACGCTCTTCCTGCCCGTGGTGGACCTGTCCCACCAGTACATCAACGCGCTGATGTACCTGCTCACCCAGCCGGAGGGAGCCAGGCCGGCACTGGTCGACGACCGCAACTTCTACCGGCCGGCGGGCGTGCGGAAATGGATCAGGAACGGTTTCCTGAACCGGGAGCTCAAACTGCCGCTCGGGGCCCTGGGGCCGATGCGCACCCAGGTCGAGGCCGACCTGCTGCTGCAGAACCTGATGCTGACCGCGGACGCCATGGGACTCGGCGCCTGGATCCACGCCACGATCCACCCGCAGATCATGCTCGGCGACCCGAAGTTCTCCCGGACGTACGGCCGGATGCTGGGCTTCGACTTCGTCACGCCGCGCTTCCGCCCGGCCGACGTCCTGCGCTGGCACGTGCCGCTGCCGAAGTACGCGGCGCTGCGCTCCCATCCGGTCGGCCTCCGGGCCGGCGGGGAGCACCTCATCAAGGCGGCCTGCCCGCCCTACCACCGGTCCATGGCGGACGCCGTCGACGGCGTCGTGCGGGCGAAGTTCGGGCCGGAGGGCATCTACGGTGACGAGAAGACCTTCGCCCGCATCTACAAGGGCGACTACGGGCGTCGTTATCTGGCCGAGGCCCGCGAGTACGACCAACCGGTGATCGACTGTGTCCGGGACATCTGCACGTACCTTCACGACACGCACGGCCGGTTCCCCGCGCACACCGACGCCATCCACGTGCCGGGCATCTGGTTGCAGGCACACCACGTCGAGCCGGAGTACTACGCGAAGTTCTTCGCCAACGGGACGACCGCCGCGCACGAGCGGCATGCCGCGCGGTGGCACGCGTAGCCGCGCCGCGTCCGGGTGGACGTGGCGCCGGTGCGCCCCGGCCGGAGCACTTCGCCGCGTACGCGCGCCGGCGGCCATCGCGTGGACACGATCGAGGCGTTCGATGAAGGCAGGCAGCGCATGAGGGTGTACGAGGCCATCGTCCGAGGGCTGGAAGACGTCGGAGTGCGCGCCGCCTTCGGGGGCGCGGGGGAGAACGCGGCCGGCCTGATGCTGGCGCTGAAGCACTCATCGCGGATCCGGCCGATCATCACCCGCCACGAGCAGGCCGCCTCGTTCATGGCGTGCGGGTACGCCATGTACACCGGCGAGCTCGGCTTCTGCTTCGCCACCGCGGGGCCGGGGGCGTTCAACCTGTTCTCCGGCCTGGCCATGGCGATGTCCGACTCCTACCCGGTCCTCGCCGTCTCGGGATACGCGCCCAGGAAGTGGCGCGGATGGGGCTCGCTGAACGAGACCTCGGGCGTCAACGGCACGCCCGACTCCCAGGCCATGTTCGCGGCCACGACCAAGAAGTCCTTCCTGCTGGAGGACGCCGCGGACACGTGCGACACGCTGGAGGAGGCGGTCAACCTCGCCTTCGAGGGGCGGCCGGGCCCGGTGCACATCCACGTCCCCCTGGACCTGACCGAGCGCGGCGTCGAGGTGGAGAACGTACGGCCCGTCCGCCTCGACGTCGCGCCGATCCTGCCCGACCGGGCACGCGTGGCGGAGATCGCGTCGGTGCTGGCCGAGGCCATCGGCAGCGGCCGGCGCATCGTCGTGCTCGCCGGGTTCGGCGCCGTCAGGAGCGGCGCGGGCCCGGAGATCAAGCGGTTGATCGAACGCTTCCAGATCCCGCTCCTGACCACGCTCGACGGCAAGGGCATCGTCTCGGAACGTCACCCGCTGTCGCTGGGCGTCTTCGCCGACAGCGGCCACGCCAGCGCGTGGAAGGCCTTCCGCGAGGCCGACGTCGTGTTGTGCGTCGGGAACTCACTCAACCAGCACGCCACGTTCAACTACCGCCAGGACCTGTTCGACGGCAAGCTGCTCATCTACGTGAACATCTCGGAGGGCGAGTTCCGCAAGGCGTACAAGCCCGACCATGCGCTGCTGTCCGACGCGCGCCCGGCGGTGGCCGCCATCGCCGGCGCGCTGGAGCGGAAGGTGGGCGAGGTGCCGGCCGCCGAGGTCGAGGGCAGGGACTACGAGACCAGGCACATCACCCACCTGACCGGGAAGATCCACCCGGGCGAGCTCGCGCAGGCGATCGGCCGGATGTTGCCGGAACGCGCGATCCTGCTCGCCGACGCCGGGGCCCATCTGGCGTGGCTCGGCTACTACGTCGACGTGGAGGAGGGCCAGAACTTCCGCAAGGCCGGCTCGTTCGGGCCGATGGCCGGGCACGTCAACGGCGCGATCGGGGTGAAGGTCGGCCAGCCGGACCGGACGGTCGTCGTCGGCTGCGGCGACGGGTGCTACTCCCTGTCCGGGTTCGAACTGATGACGGCCGTCGAGCACGACATCCCCGTCATCTGGGTCATCTTCAACGACGGGCAGTTCAAGCTGATCAAGCTCTACCAGCTCTCGACCTACCTGGAGAGCGGGCTCGTCGACTTCGAGAACCCGGACTTCGCGGCCTACGCGCGGGCGTGCGGCGCGGAGGGCCATCGCGTGGAGACGATCGAGGAGTTCGAGGCCGCGTTCCGCGCCGCTCTGCGTTCGGGCCGTCCCACGGTGATCGACGCCAGGATCACCCGATGGGCCGTCCCGCACTACAGCCCCTCACCCGAGGGCGTGATCGCCGGCCTGGTCGAGACCCTCGAAGCCCGCCTCCGTTAGCAGGTGAGGGCCACGCTGGCCGGGCGGTGGTCGGTCGCGCGCTGGTCGCGAGCGGATCCGTCGCCCGTGATCCACGCCGTCCAGGCGTCGTGTTCGACGCGACCCGACCCCGGCACCTTGGTCACGGGCGAGCCGCCGTTCATCACGGCCGGCGAGAGCAGGATGTGGTCCAGCAGCACCTGCCGTTCCGGCTCCTCGGTGACGAAGTCGTCGAACACGGCGCTGAAACGCTGGTCCTCGGCGACGTCGGCCTGGGCGTGCCCGAACAACATCTCCGGCTCGTACGGCGAGCCGACCAGGATGTCGGTGACGTTGTGCGCGAGGTAGAACTCCTCGAAGAAGTCCTGGCCGGGACCGTCGTTGAGATCGCCGAGCACGATGATCGCCGAGGTGGGATCGTTCTCCATGCGCCGTTCCATGGCTCTGCGGATGCGCATCGCCTCGGTGGCGATCCGCCGGCGGTTGCGCAACGCCGCCTTCACGAAGTCCGGACGCTGGGCGGGGTCCTGCCACATCTCGCGGCCCTGGTTGACGAAGTTCGACTTCAGATGCGCGACCACCACGGTCATCCGCTCACCGTCGACCTCCACCGTGCAGCACAGCGGAGTCCTGGTGAAGGCGTACTCGTTGAGCGTCCCGTCACCGTCCACGTCGGCCAGCCACGGATCGATGAGCGGCGCCACGTCCTCCGAGGAGGTGAGCCCCGCCGTGACCTGGCCGGGTTTGAACAGCAGGGCCAGCTTCTGGCTGCCGCCGGAGTCGCCCAGGACGAAGTCGTAGATGGGGGTGCCGTGGACGTTCAGGTACTGGTCGATGAACAACGCCAGCTCCGCCGCCCGGCTCGGCGCCTCCACCAGCGCGACCACGTCCGCGTCGATGGCCTCGATCAGACCGGACAGGCGGCCGGCGGCCTCGGCGGTGACCCCTTCCTCGCCGTCACGTACGAACGTCGGTTTGAACGCCGCCGTCTCGGCGTCGGCGGTGAACCAGTCGTTCATCCACTCGCCGTTGACCGTCGCGACCTTGAGTGTCGTCATGGCTCCGTCCCTCCGCTCGTGAGACCGCGCGTCCCGCCCGCTGCCGACGGTGCCGCGCCGTCCGGGCTCATCGCCGGGGCCGGCGAGGTGAGCGCGCTGCCGATCACCTGGGCGACCTCGGGATGAGCGAGATACTCCTCGATGTCGTGGGCCCGGCCCGCCGGGTTGGAGACGGCCGTCTCGGTCAGCTCCCCCCGCCAGTGGTCGTTCAGCGGGCAGCCGATGGCGACCGAGTCGGTGGGGCACCAGGCGTTGAACCAGTGGGCCACCCGGCCGGGACGGTGCGGCCCGCCGGTCAGCAGGCGCTGCTGGACGCTGTCGAGGCCGAGCGGGCTGCCGGCCGTGACGAGCAGTTCGACGTGGACCGCCGGGTCGAGCCGGGTGAGCACGTCCATGGCGACGACCGTGCCCAGGCTGTGGCTGACCAGCACCAACCGGCCTGTTCGCGGCATCGTCTGGAGCACGCTGTCCAGCACTGCCTCCCGTACCTTCTGGTCGTCCAGATACGCGGCCACATCACCGAAGATCGTGGCGATGAGCAGCCGGTCCAGGCCGGTGGTGTCGGCCAGCCAGCTCAACGCCCGGTGCACCGCATCGCCCAGCCCTTCCGCCCCGGCGGGCAGGCCCGCCCGTGCCGCCGCCTCGGCGATCATCTGCTCGTACAGCCGTCGTGTGCCGGCCGGTCCCGGCGCGGCGGCCTCGACGGGGTCGCCGAGCGCCTCCCGGGCGAAGCGGGGAAGGGTCTCCAGTTGTCCCATGGCCTGGATGAGCCGCGGCGCGTAGAAGGGGAACCAGACGTCGTCCGGTTTGATGGTGTCCAGCCCGGCCCGGGTCAGGCCGCCGTTCAGCCCGGCGGTCCAGTAGCGGCGCAGTCGCTCGGGATCGAGCCCCTGCTGGCCGCGGCCATGAAGGAAGGCCAGGTGCCAGGACCCGCCGAACGCGGTCGGCCGGGCCGCCAGTCCGGCGCCGGGTGCGGGGGTGGACCCCGTCCGTGCGCCTGCTTCGACGGGAAACCCGTCGGACGGGAGGGCCGGGGGTGGCACCAAGCCGGTGGTGGCCGTTCGCGGGACGGCGCCGTCCTGGGTCCCGTGCTGAAGCCCGGCCGGGTGGCGGTCCTGGAGCCCGGACTCTCGCCCCATTTCGGTCAGGAGCGCCACACCGGCCTCGTCGAGCGGCAGCGCGGCGAGGTGCTTGAGGATCACGCTGATGCGCACGCCTTCGTTGGAGAGCCAGTCCACGGCGTCGTCCCCGTCTCCCTCGCGCCAGATCTGCCCGTCGCGCCGCAGGGTCCGGCCCTGCGCGTCCGTTCTGGGAACGCCGCTGTGGTGCAGGGCCGTCACCTCCCACTGGTCGTTGAACACGGGAGAGCCGGAACTGCCGGGCTCGGTGTCGGTCTGGTACTGGAGGAAGTCGTCCAGCCGGGCCTCCAGCCGGTTCTCGCGGATGGAGATCTCCTTGAGCCGGCCGCTGGGGTGCCCGATGATGTTCACCGGCTCTCCGATGACCAGCTTGCCCGTCTGGACGCTGAGCCTGTTCCAGCCGAACGCCTCGCCCACGGGGTGGCCGTCGGCGCCGGAGCTCACGAGGACCAGGGCGAAGTCCAGATCGTGGTCGGCGACGAAGAAGGCGTCGGGGTCGAGGGCGAACCGCCTGGCCACGTCGGGGGTGTTGTCCACGGTCACCTGCGCGTCGAACTCCACGATGGCCGAGCGCGCCGCCGTGGCGTCGGGGAACACGTGGTGATTGGTCAGCAGCAGTCTCGGCGAGACCAGGAAGCCGGTGCCGATCGGCAGCTCGCGGCCGTTCTCGCAGATGGAGATCCGGGCGACGGTACGCGCGGCGCGCGCGCCCCGGGGCAGGAAGCTCCATGCCTGCAGGTCCTTGGCCACCCCGAGAATGCGCTCGTACATCCTGGGCGGGTCCAGGACGTCGGGCCGGGTGGCTTCCAGCGCCGCCTCGGCCGGGACGCCGTTGCGCTGGATGAGACGGGCGGTGCGGGTGGCCAGCATCTCCGGAGTGTCGGGGAAGGCTTCTCCCTGCTCGCGCCTCCGCAGGGCCTCGTCGCGCTCGGGGGCGCTCCAGCCGTAACGGACAACGGCCGCCTTGGTGTGTTCGACCTTGTTTTCCCGGACTTCTGCAGATATATCCATAGAATCTGCCGCTTCAGGAGTTCCGCACAATCTCACACTAAATATGCATGTATCGGAGAAGGGATGTCCAGAGGCGGCGGATTGAGTTGACCGCGATTTGACTTGTTGGAGGAATCTGCGTGCACAATGCCGCTGAAGCGATATTACGTGAATGAAAGTACTTCCACCGTATTCCGGGTTTTTCCGATATTTCTGGGCCGGGGTTTACGATTGTTGAGCCAGGCGAAGGAGGAGTCCGATGGAAAATGTCGTGCGATGACGAGCAGTACCAGGGCGGGCCGGGCGTTCGGCGTGGCGGAGCGGGCGGTGCCGCCGGCGGAGGCCGCGAGGCGCGCGGCGGCGGCACTGGCCGCACTGGGCCTGCGGGCGCGCTTCGCGGACGCGGGCGCCGGCCGTGATCCCACCGCCTGGTGGTGCGGGTTGTACGGCGACGCACAGGACGCCTCCCCCCTCATCACGTGCGGGATGGGAAAGGGGTGGCAGGAGGAGGCCCGTCTGGGGGCGCTGTTCGAGGCCATCGAGCACTACCTGACCGGCCCTGCCGGGTTCGACCTCTCGGCCGTGCGGCCGGCCGCGCCGGCCGTGATCGCCGCCGGGCCACTGGGCGAGGACGCCTGCGGGTTGCTGCTGTCCCGGATGCCCGGCCGGCGGATGGCCTGCCTGCGCTATCGCGCACTCTCCGGAAGCGGCGAGAGGCTGATGCCGATGTTCCTGTCCGCCCCCTGGTACGTCGAGACCGGCGCCGCGGGGCTGCGCGAGCTGGCAGGAGACGACTGCGACTACGCCCACCTGATGCGCTACAGCAGCAACAGCGGCTCGGCCGTCGGCGTCACCTCGGCCGAGGCGCTGTTGCACGCGCTCAACGAGGCCATCGAGCGGGACGCCCTGTCGCTGCTCCTGGTGCGGGCCTTCCTGGCCGAAGGGGGCGCCGGAGAGCCGCTGCGGCCCGCGCTGATCGACCCGGACACGCTTCCTCCTGACCTCGCGCGGGCGCACGCCACGGCGGAAGAGCTGACCGGATCGCCGGTGCACCTGCTGGACATCACCAGTGACCTCGGGGTGCCGACCATGCTGGCGTACACGGCCCCCACCGCCCGCCAGCGGCACCGGCGCGGCACCGGGACCTCGCTGAGCCCGGCCTACGCCGCCTGGCGCGGACTGACCGAGCTCGTGCAGACCACGCTGGGCGAGCGCCTGTCGTCTCCCGCGGCCCCGGCGCACGGTGACCCGGCCGCGTTGGCGGCGCATCCCGCGCTGCACGCGTGCTGGCGGTTCGATCTCACCGGCGTCCTGCGACGGGCGCGCGTGGTGCCCTTCCCCCAGGCGGCCGAGGCGGCCGGGACTCCCGGCGGCCAGTTGCGCATCGTGGCCGCGAGCTTGCGGTCACGGGGCTTGACGGCCTACTGCCGCACGGTACGCGTGCTCGCCGGCGGGGTCACCGCCGTGCACGTGATCGTGCCGCCGCTGGAGCGGTTCATGCTGGTCACCGAGGGCAACCTCGTCGTCCCCGGCCGCCGGGGGCGACTGGCCGCGACTGCGCACACCGTCCAGGGGCCGTCGATCGAAAGGTGAGCGCGGCAGAGCGTTCCTTGGCCGTTTCTCCATCGTCGCTTGGGCACGAGCCGAGGAACGCGCGGGCAGTGACCCGTGTGACAAGCGTCCCCAAGGGACGGCGGGAATCGGGGGAGGGGAAGGCCAGTGGGCGAGAGATACAGCGTGCTGCGCGACATGAGCGGCGTGCGCACGGCCAGTCCGTTCGAATCGACGCGGTCCGGAAGGCTCGCGCCGTCCTTGGTCCCCGCCGGCGGTGAACCGCACGTGGAGGTCGTCGAACTCGGCAAACGCGAACTGCGCGACGTGGCCAGGGACCCCGAGGTGCGTGCGGTGGCGCCGGTCATGCCGACCGTGCTCATCCGGCCGATGGAGAACGGCACGGACGGCCGGGCGGAGGCCGCGGCGGCGGCCGGCACGACCACGTGGGGCGTCAAGGCGGTAGGTGCCGACGTCTCGCCGCGCACGGGCGCGGACGTCATCGTGGCCGTCCTGGACACCGGCATCGACGCCACCCACCCCGCCTTCACCGGCGTGACCCTCATGCAGGAGGACTTCAGCGGCTCGGGCATGGGCGACAAGCAGGGCCACGGCACCCACTGCGCCGGCACCATCTTCGGCAGGGCGGTCGACGGCACGCGCATCGGCGTCGCGCCCGGCATCACCCGGGCCCTGATCGGCAAGGTCCTCGCCGATGACGGGAGTGGCGACACCGAAGGGCTGCTGAGGGGCATGCAGTGGGCGCTGCAGCAGGGCGCCCAGGTGATCTCGATGTCCCTGGGGTTCGACTTTCCCGGCATGGTGCAGGGGATGGTCGACAGCGGACGCAAGCCGATCTTCGCCACCTCGCTCGCGCTGGAGGCGTACCGGGCCAACCTGCGGCTCTTCGACGCGCTGATGCAGATGGTCGCCGCCCGCGCGGCCATCGGCGCCGGCACGATCGTGGTGGCCGCCGCGGGGAACGAGAGCGAGCGTCAGAGCGGCCCCGACAACGAGGTCGCGGTGTCGCTGCCCGCGGCCGCCGAGGGCGTCATCGCGGTCGGCGCGCTGGCCCAGTCGTCCACCGGCAACGGCCTGGTCATCGCTCCCTTCTCCAACACCTTCCCGCAGATCAGCGCCCCGGGGGTCGGCGTGGTGTCCGCGCAGGCTGGGGGCGGTCTGCTCGCGCTGAGCGGTACGAGCATGGCGGCGCCGCATGTCGCGGGCGTGACGGCGCTGTGGTGGGAGGAGGTGATGAAGTCGCCGCTGCCGACGACTTCGTCCACCGTCATGGCCCGCCTGCTCGCCGGCGCCGTCGTCAGCGCGCTGGCCTCCGGAGTGGACATCGCCGACCGGGGAGTGGGCCTGGTACGCGTCCCGTGATCGGTGGCATGTCTGACACGACGGAAGCAATCATTCACCACGAACTCAGGAAGCTCGGGTTGTGACATGAGGCCGGTAATGACGGGCACTCCCCAGGTGAAGGCGCTCAGGGAGTACGTTGAGGCGCGCATCCTCTCGCTGGACGATCTCAAGGGCGCGTTGCAGCTCGCGATACAGCTTGAGTTCGCCACGATTCCGCCCTACCTGTGCGCAGAGTGGTCGGTCAAGCATGATCCCGACCAGACCGAGGACGTGTTGCACCAGGTGGTCAGCCAGGAGATGAACCACTTCGCGCTGGCGGGCAACCTGCTGGCGGCGATCGGCGGCACGCCGTCGGTGACCTACCCGGGCTTCCTTCCCGTCTACCCGGCGGGTGAGCTCCCCGGCGGCATCCCCCAGCCGTTGCCGGTCGACCTGAAACCACTGGTCAAGGAGCAGATCGCGGTGTTCATGCAGATCGAGCTCCCGGATTTCCCGCCCGTCGCCCGGTTGGAGACGCCGCCGCCACCGACGATCGGCGCCTTCTACGACACGATCATCGAGACGTTCCGGGAGACCAGCCCTGAGATCGACCCGGACGCCTACGCGGTGGACGTGCCCTTCGCGTCGCCGATCCGGACCGTCGCCGACGCGATCGAAACGATCGACCGGATCAAGAGCGAGGGGGAGGGTGTTCCCGATTCGCCCGACTCGCCCACCGGTGAGCAAACGAGCCACGCGCACTACTACCTGTTCAAGGAGCTGTACGTAGGAAAGCGGCTGATCAAGACCGGTGACGAGTGGAGCTTCACCGGCGCGCCCATCACCTTGCCCGAGGTGTTCGACTTCCAGCCCTCGACAGCGGAGCCGGACCTTTCGCAGAAGTTCCGGAGCGTTCTGACCCGGCTGCTGACCGACTTGGAGTCCTGCTGGACGTCGGGGGCGGAGCCGAACGTGCCGGCGATGTTCGAGCTGAAGACGGTCGGCAAGAAGCTCATCAAACGCGGGGTCCGCCCGGAGTTCACCTGGGCACAGGTGCCGGGCTGACGCGCTCGGCCGGGAGCACTCACAT
Organism: Nonomuraea sp. NPDC002799; assembly: GCF_053592075.1. Taxonomy (NCBI): domain Bacteria; kingdom Bacillati; phylum Actinomycetota; class Actinomycetes; order Streptosporangiales; family Streptosporangiaceae; genus Nonomuraea; species Nonomuraea sp. NPDC002799. Next base: position 19,804 of record NZ_JBSFVA010000024.1, on the reverse strand, counting down.
CCGGTTCAGAAAAGGCAGATGCATGCGCCGATGCTGATTATGCCCATTTGTTGGCATGGGTGGCGTGGCGGAAGGTGGTGGCATGCCGCCTGAAGACGACGTGCCCGAAGACATCACGTCGGGCGCGATGATCGTGCGCAGGAGCTCGCCGCTGATCGCGGCACGCTGTTCAGGCTGGAGTGCCATCATCTCGGCGATGAGTCGTTCCGCGGCGAGATAACGAGAGAATTTGACCGGCTGATCGAAATACGCATGCAGGTGGGTGGCCGCGCTCTCCTGGGAACGGATGAAGGTGCGGCCGATGTAGCCGGCCAGCGCCGCTGCGATGGCGCCCAGCACGCCGCTGACGATGGTGGCCTCCAGCTCCTCGGCTTGCACCGCCATGATGGCGAAGGCCAGCAGCAGGATGAATCCTGTGCTGGCCGCGATCTGAGCGTTGCGAAAACTCTGCTGCGCGTGGTCGGTGGCGAGCTCGTGGTAATAGTTCAGCCGTGACTGAGTGGTCGTCCACAGTTTGACGAGTTCCAGGCGGTCCGATCCTCGTAGCGCGATCTCGGCCAAGTGCAGCTCGCGGAGCGCTGCCTCTCTGCGCTGGGCCTTCTCCTTGCGGCGTCGTGCCATGAGTGCGATCGCTATCACGGAAAGAAAGAGTGCCGGAATTCCCACGAATGCTCGGGCGGCGCGGAGATCGCCGCTCTTGATCCAGTCATAGACGCCCAGCATCATCGCCATGACCAATATGGAGATGATCACCGGAAATGCCGTCTCCCTGATCTGCCGCAAAGGGCGCTGAACAGGTTGAGGGCCCGTCGGCCCGGCAGCCGCGGAAGTCTCGGACTTGCGCATGACGTCCATATTCGGATGGTAGCAACCGCAATGGCGGGCGCACCAGGCACTTTTCCCGCATATTATGATGGCGCGTAGATGAATGCCGCTTCAGGTGCGAGCAAGCAAACTTTGCCGCCTCTTGGCGGTCGGGTGGGTCAGCGGAAATGCGTACCATTCAATAAGTTCGCCATGGCCGCCAGTGGGAATCTAGTGTTTCTCGGCTGAGGGATGGAGGTGTGCCCGTGGGTTTTCAAGCGGATTTCCGGACGGCTGAGTCGCTGAACAAGAGCGACCAGGAACTGACCGAAGCGGAGCAGGCACAGCTGGCAGCGCTTCTACGCGCCGCGAGCGCGGCTGCCCCGGCAGGGGGATCGGACTAGCCGCGCAGGGCGGTGTTCTCCTTGAACACCGCCCTGCGCCCGTCCTGGCACCGCGACTGCGCGCCTGCCTGGTCAGGTGTCGATCGACAACCTCGGATCGACCAGGCGCTCGTTGCGCGGGTGGTGGACGTGGAAGTCCGGCATCGGCACCGGCGGTAGCTGGCCGAACGCCCCGGCCAGGTGCCGCACGAGTGTTGTGCACTTGTCGGGATCGAACATCTCGTTGTCGGTAGGCTCGATGGTGCCCCCGACGACGACGCAGTCGTTGCGCGGGAACAGGTACCCGTTCTGGCTGTACAGGTATTCAAGGTTGATCTGCGGCCGCAAGATCGCGAGTTGTCCCCGGTATGAGATCATCTCGGTGTCGTTCCACAACGCCTTCGCGCCGAGCCCGGTGCAATTGATGATGATTTTCTGTGTCAGCGTGAGGACGTCCGCGATGTTGCTGAATCGCCGGTTGATGAACGCGACGCCGCGCGCCCTCAGGTCCCGTTCCAGTCTGGGGATGAAGATCGGCGGCTCGATCAGCAACGTCCGGTACCTGTATCCGGAGATGTTGTGCCCTTCGAACGGCATACGCCGCAGATATTCGCGCTGCGGCAGCAGCCCTGGCACGAGGTCATGCACCACGTCGAGACCCGAGGTGGCATTGAGGCTGTAGTTGTCGACCTCGGAGACGCCGAAGCCTTTGCCGATGCTGGCCTTGAACATCGTGTAGGCGGTCCTGAGGATGTACTGGAACTCCTGCACCTTGCGGAATTCCTTGGAATACTCCAGGATCGACGCGGCCCATTGGCCGCCGGCCTTGTACGACGTGGTCTCGACCGGCTTGCGATCGGAATAGATCGTGACGTTGAGGCCGAGGTCCATCAGCAGCGTGGCGGCGGTCATCCCCATGACGCCGGCGCCGATCACCGCGATCTCCCTTTCGACGATCTGGGTGTCGACCTGGCGTTTGAGGATCATGTCCCGCACCTTGGCGGCGCAGCCCCAGCTCAGTGATATGCCGCCGCCGCCATGACCATAGTTGTGGACGATGAACCTGTCGCCCGCCTCCTGCTCCTCCAGCCGATAGGACCCCCTGCGGTAAGGCCGCAGACCCGCGACGCATGCCCCCGGCCGGTGGGGATCGAAGGCGAAATCCGGGGTCGGCAGATTAGGGAGTGTGCTCGTTACCCGCTCGTCTAGCAACATTCCAGTTCTCCGATGTGGGACTGCTCCTGTGCGGCCAGGCGCTTGGCCATCCGTACGCATACCCCGCACAGCGGGCGAAACTTTCCGCCTTGCGACAACACCCGCCCTGGGGAGGGTCAAGCCTTGGATCCCGCGCATTCGCCGGCCCTGACCCCGGGTAGGCATCCCGGCGGCCGCCTTTCCCGACTGATCTGCCGTACGGCGGGCATGCCCAGGAGCGTCATCGTGCCCTTCACCGTTGCCGACTACATCCTCAAGCGGCTGAGCCAGCAACAGGTCGACACCTTGTTCGGCGTGCCCGCGGCCTTCTGCGCACCGCTGTTCGACGCGGTGAGCACGCACAACATCAAGACGGTCGTGACCGCCGGCGACCTCGAAGCGGGATACGCGGCCGACGGTTACGCGCGTACGAAGGGCCTCGGCGCTGTCGCGGTGGCCAACGGCGTCGGCACGCTCAGCATGATCAACGCCATCGCCGGCGCGTACGTCGAGCGCAGCCCTGTCGTCGTCGTCAACGGCGGCCCGAACGCCGTCAACCTCGACAACCTGAAGAAGTTCGACGTCCTGTTCTCGCATTCGACCGGCCAGCCAGACGGGGACCTGAGCGCGTACCGGCTGGTCACCGCGAGCGCGGCCCGCGCAGAACGGGCCGCCGACGTCCCCGCGCTGGTCGACGACGCGATCTCGACGGCGGTCAGGAGAAAGCGGCCGGTCTACCTCGAGTTCGACCGGGACATCTGGACGGCGACCTGTACGGCTCCCACGGGGGCGTTGTCCGTCACCAACCCGGCGGCGGGCACCGAGCAGCAACTCGCCACGACGATCGTCGGGCTCGTCCGCGCCGCCGCGAAGCCGCTGCTCCTCGTGGGCACGGAGATCCAGCGCTACGGGCTGGCCGACAAGGTGGCCGACCTGATCGCCAAGCTCGGGATCCGCTGGTCGACCCAGGTGCTCGCCAAATCGGTGCTGGCCGAGCAGGGAGACGGCTGGGTCGGGGTCTTCGCCCCGCCGAACACCCAGCCCGCCGCTGTCGCGGAGGCGGACCTGCTCGTGATGCTCGGCTGCGTCTTCCCCAACGGCTACGCCACGCTCGTCCGCACCGGCACCAACCGCATGGTCACCGCATACGACGGCAAGGTGAAGATCAAGAACGGGGCCAAGCAGGACGCGGAGATCGGCGCCCTGGTGACCGCGCTCGTCGCCGAGGCGGCCAACGAGGCACCCGAACGCATACCTGTGGCCGTCGACCCGGCCGTGCCTGCCGCCGCGGGCCCGCTGACCTACAGTCAGGTGTTCAACCGGATCGGTGCCGCGCTGGACACCTCATGGCTCGTCATCCCCGACACCTTCCTCGGGGGCGCCTCAGCGGTGAACCTGCCGGTCAAGGGCCGCGACGCCTTCCTGTGCAGCGCCGTGTGGGCCTCGATCGGCCATTCCGTGGCCGCCGCGGTCGGCGCGTCTTTCGGGTCGAGCCGGCGCCCCCTGGTCATCTGCGGCGACGGCGGCTTCCACATGACCGCCCAGGCACTGTCCACGTTCGTGCGCTACGGCCGGAACCCGGTCGTCGTGGTCATCGACAACGGCATCTACGGCCTGGAGCAGTACATCGTCGACTCGGCCTATTTCAGCAATCCCAGCGTGCAGCCGAAGCCCTATGTCGTGCTCAACCAGTGGGACTTCGTCAAGTTCGCCAACGGCCTCGGCGTCCAGTCCACGCATTCCGTCGACACCGTGGCAGAGCTCGACCAGGCTCTCGCCACCGTCAAGACGTCCAGCCTTCCTGCACTGATCGTGGCGAAGATCAACCCGCGCGGCCTGCCGGTGGAGCTGCCCTGACCCGCACGCCACTGCCCGGGGCCGTTGCGTCGCTCCAGGTCGTCATACCCGTCATCCACGCCACGTAGCAGGCCCCTTACGCTGCTGCCCTCCGCTAGGCTAAAATCTGGACGTTCACTATCCCGATTACCTGCTCAAGGTCGCCGCTCCAGCGCCGTGAGCAGGCACGTCAACGTGATCGCTCCGGTGATGTCCGGTGCGGGACGATCTCCTGTGCCGAGGCCGCGACAAGATCCACCGTCGCTCGCCCTCACTGCGCCGACCGCGTCGACACGTCTCCCGTTATGCAGATCCTGATATACCTCGGCCGGAAAATGCTATTTGACCCGCATAGCGCATGCTCGCACACTGTCACCAATATCCGATCCGGCTGAAAAACGGGGGCGGCAGTCAGTCGCGAGATCGCTTAAGGGAAGGCCACGACAATGTCAGAATCCGTCAGCGTACAGGCTCGGGCCGGGACGCACGCGAAACCGCAGAGAGTCGCGATCGCCAGTCTCATCGGCACGACTCTCGAATGGTACGACTTTTACTTGTACGGGACGGCAGCTGCTTTGGTGTTCAACAAGCAGTTCTTCACCCTGCTCAGCCCGGCCGCTGGAACGCTCGCCGCGTTCGCGACGTTCGCTGTCGGATTCCTGGCCAGGCCGATCGGCGGAATCGTCTTCGGTCATTTCGGTGACCGGATCGGACGAAAGACCATTCTGGTCGTTTCCCTGATGGTCATGGGAATGAGCTCGGCCCTCATCGGAGTTCTGCCCACCTACGCCGAGATCGGCATCTGGGCACCGGTCCTGCTGGTGGCGCTGCGTCTGCTGCAGGGCGCCGCTCTGGGCGGCGAGACGAGTGGCGCCGTCCTCATGTCGGTCGAGCACGCGCCGGGCGGGCGCAGCAACCTGTTCGGCGGTTTCCCGCAGATGGGCGTGCCGGCCGGACTGGTGCTGGCGAACCTGGCCTACTACTTGACGACCTCGCTGTCCTCGGCGGACGCATTCGCCGACTGGGCCTGGCGAGTGCCGTTCTTGATGAGCGCCGTCCTGGTCGCCGTCGGACTGGTGATACGGCTGCGCCTCACGGAATCTCCTTCCTACAGCGCCGCGCGGGAGAACGGCGAGATCATCCGCATGCCGGTCTGGGCGGCGCTCAAGGAGCACTGGGCGCGGATCATCGCCATCGTGCTGATGGTCACGGCCGCTTCGAGTTGTTCGTACGTCTTCACCGTGTTCTCGCTCTCCTACGGCAAGAGCCTCGGGCTGGACGGGGAACTCCTCCTGCTCGGCATCACCTGCGGCAGCCTGGTGTGGCTGGCCTCGATCCCCTTCTGGTCACGCGCCGCCGACACCTACGGACGTCGCAAGATATTCCTTCTGGGGTCGGTGCTGCTGCTGGTCGGGGCGGTCGTCTATTTCCCCATATTCAACATGGGCACAACACTCGCGGTGGCCTCCGCCTTTGCGGTGATGGCACTCACCACCCCCATCTCGCATGCTCTGCAGGGCAGCATCATGGCTGACATCTTTCCCACGGCGATGCGCTACTCCGGCATGGGAATCATTCTCGGACTGGGCTCGCTGATCGGCGGAACAGCTCCGCTCATCGCGAGCATGCTCTTTTCCGCGAACCAGTCGACCACTCTCGTCACCGTTTACATATCGGCGGTGTGCGCGATCAGCCTGATCTCCGCCATCACCTTGTTCCGAATCGCACCCAAAGTCGATCGGGGCCAGTACGTCAGCACGCACGACCCCGTTCCCGAATCGTTTGACCGCGCCGGTTCAGCGAACTGAATCGTGAAGAAAGGAAAACTCTCATGACGGACATCCTTGTGGTCGGTGGTGGTTTCGCCGGGGTGTGGAGCGCCGCGGCGGCCGCCCGGGTTCGTGAGACGAGCGGAGCGGACCTGTCGATCACACTCATCGCTCCTGGCGACGACCTCGTGATGCGACCGCGGCTCTACGAGGCCGACCCGCACGAGTTGAGCGTTCCGCTGCACAGGATTTTGCAGCCGATCGGCGTCGAACACGTTGCCGCCACCGTCTCCGGTATCGACACCGCAAGTCGCACGGTGCGGGCGGACGACCAGAACGGCCGCTCGCACACTTTCGGCTATCAGCGACTGATTCTGGCTGCGGGCAGCACGTTGCGGCAGGCGGACGTCGTCGGTGCCGAGTTCCTCCACAACGTGGACACGCTGCAGGCCGCCGTCGCCCTCGACCGGCACTTGCATGAGCTGCCGGACCACCCTGGCAGCCGCACGGTCGTCGTCGTGGGCGCCGGATTCACCGGCATCGAGGTGGCCACGGAGATGGTGGACAGGCTGGCCGGTCTCTCCGCCCACCGTGAGCGGCCGCGCGTCGTGCTGGTCGAGCGGGCCGACGAGATCGGACCGGAGATGGGGGCCGGGCCACGCCCTGCCATTACCGCCGCTCTGGCCGACCTCGGCGTCGAAGTGCGCCTCGGCCAGGCCGTGACGTCGATCGAGCCGGGTGTCGTCCGGTTCACCGATGGCTCGGAGCTGCCCGCTCACACGGTCGTCTGGACCGCGGGCATGCAGGCGAGTCCGCTGACCGGGCAGATCGAAGGGCGGCGTGACACGCTGGGGCGCCTGTACGTCGATGGGCATCTCGCGGTCCCCGAGGCGCCCGGCGTCTACGCGGCCGGTGACACCGCCGCGGCGGCGGCGGACGCGGGGCACCTGGTGCTGCAGTCCTGCCAGCACGCCATCCCCCTCGGCAAGTACGCGGGGCACAATGCCGTCGCGGACCTGCTCGGGCTGCCGCAGGCCGTTTTCGAAGCGGCGCCGTACGCCACCTGTGTCGATCTCGGCCGGGCCGGCGCGGTGCTCACCAGCGGCTGGGAGCGCACGGTCCAGAGCATCGGTGAGACGGCCAAACAGCGCAAGATGGCCACCAACCGCGAGCGGATCTACCCGCCGGTCGATGATGCCGCGGAGATCCTGCGCGTCGCTGACCTCAGCGTGGGTGTGCGTCCGGCGGGCGCACGCATCTGAGGCCCGCGGCCGTCACCCTGCGGGCTGTCGAAGGTCGAGGTTCAGGAGCGGCGTTGACATCCTCCCCTGCCTGAAGGCGGGAATTCCACCGGCACCTACCCCTGCGCGAGCGGGGGCGGGTGCCGATGAGGTTCGGCGACCCGCCCGTGGACGGCATCTCCCGGCTTCGAGCGGGGCAGGAGGTCAAGGGTGTGGACGCACGCTCCCGGCGGCGTCGGCGCCGTCGAGGCGCTGAGCTTGTTGCTGCAAATAGGACAGCATGGCCTTGCCCGCAGGAGTCAAAGCGCGAGCGCCGGGCAACGTCACCCCCACGGAGCGGCGCACGGACGGCAGGGAGACCGGCAACTCGACGAGCTGGTCATCGTTCCTGACGAACAGCGCCGGCAGCGCGGCGATCATGTCGGTCGCGACGAGCAGCGAGCGGATGGTCAGGATGGACGTGCATTCCGTCCGGTCGCGCGGTAGCGGCAGGTCGTCCTGGAGGAACACCTGCTCCAGCTCCTGACGCAGTGAGGTCTGCTCCAGCGGAAGTATCCAGGGGAAGCCGAGAAGATCGGCCAGGGTGTTCGCCTGTTCGGCTGGATGGCCGACGCGAGCCACGAGCCGTACCGGCTCGTTGTAGAGCGGAATCTGGCGTAGCCCGGAGCGATCGTCGATGGGATTGAGCCGGCCGAGGATGAGATCGATGTCGCCGCCGACCAGTTGGGGCACGAGCGAGTCGAACGTTCCCTCCTTGACGATCACGGTGATCCCCGGCCGGTCGGCCTTGAGCGCGGCGATGGAACGGGGCAGCAACACATTCGTGGCTGTCAGCAGGGTGCCGACGGTGACGGTCCCCGCGTCGCCGTCGGCGAGGCCCGCGATGTGCTCGCTGGCTCTGCGCAGCTCCGCTTGCACAGCGCGGGCGTGGTCGATGAACGCCTCGCCGAACAGGGTGGGGCTGACGCCGCGCGGTCCTCGGAGGAAGAGCTCCACCCCGAGGATCTCCTCCAATTCGCGCAGCCCGCGGGTGACGGCGGGCTGCGCGAGATGCAGATGCTCGGCGGCACGCAGGACGCTGCCGTGATCGGCGATGGAGGTGACGAGTACGAGGTGCCGGAGCTTGAGCCGGCCGCTGAGCAGGTCCAACGGGCGAGTTATCACCGAATCAACATACCTTCTCGGCAGTTCCTGCTTGTTTGACTATAGCTACCGCAGCCGGTTCGGCGCGATATATCAATAGCCATATATCTGATGGCATATCAGGTATTGGACTGTTATCCCTCGCTGTCAGCACAATGGCTGGCATGAAGCCCGCGCACTACGTCAACGGCGTCTTCACGGTGGTGGGGACGCCGTTCCCCCTGCGTTCGCCAGTCGACGGCCACGAGCATTGCACCGTGCCGGAAGCCTCGCGCGAGACCGTGGACGAGGCCGTACACGCCGCCGAAGCCGCCCTCAAGGGCGCATGGGGTCGGACCGACGCCGAACAACGATGCGCCTACCTGCGGAGCATCGCCGACGGCATCGAGGCCAGGTTCGACGAATTCGTCGCGGCCGAGGTCGCCGACACCGGCAAACCGCGAGAGCTCGCCGCCATGGTGGACATCCCGCGCGCGATCGGCAACTTCCGCGCCTACGCCGACCTCGCCTACGGCCGTTCCGAACGTGCCTACCCCATGACCGTCCCCCCATGGAGCGGCAGCGGTCAGGCCCTCAGCTACACCGTGCGCCGCCCGATCGGCGTCGTGGCCGTCATCTCCCCATGGAACCTGCCCCTGCTGCTGCTCACCTGGAAGGTCGCGCCGGCGCTCGCGGCCGGCAACGCCGTCGTGGCGAAGCCGTCGGAGCAGACCCCTTCGACGGCGACCCTGCTGGCCGAGGTGATCGACGCGGTGGGCCTGCCGCCGGGCGCGTTCAACCTCGTGCACGGCCACGGCGCGAACGCGGCGGGGGAGCACCTGACCACGCACCCCGGCGTGGACGCGATCGCCTTCACCGGCGCCTCGGCCACCGGCAGCGCCATCATGCGCAACGCCGCCGCGCACGTCACGCCGCTCTCGTTCGAGTTGGGCGGCAAGAACGCGGCGCTCGTCTTCGCCGACGCCGACCTGGAGCGGGCCGTCGAGGGCACCCTGCGTTCCAGTTTCACTCACTCCGGCCAGATCTGCCTGTGTACCGAGCGCGTCTACGTGCAGCGCCCCATCTTCGACGCTTTCGTGGAGGCGCTGGCCGAGCGGGCCCGCCAATGGGACGACTACGGGCCGATGATCTCGGCCGAGCATCGCGACAAGGTGTTGTCCTACTACCGCTTGGCGGTCGAGGAGGGTGCGACAGTGCTGGCGGGCGGAGGTGCGCCCGTTTTCGGCGACGCCCGCGACGGCGGTTTCTACGTCGAGCCCACCGTCATCACCGGGCTGCCGCAGAGCGCGCGCACGGTTCGCGAAGAGATCTTCGGACCCATCTGCCACGTCGCGCCGTTCGACGACGAGGAGGAAGCGGTCCGGCTGGCCAACGACAGCCCGTACGGGCTGGCCGCCACGGTCTGGACCGAGGACCTGTCGCGAGCCCATCGGGTGGCGCCGCGGATCGAGGCCGGGATCGTCTGGGTGAACTGCTGGAACCTGCGCGACCTGCGCACCCCCTTCGGGGGCGTGAAAGCCTCCGGCATCGGCCGCGAGGGCGGCGAGCACTCCCTCGACTTCTTCTCCGAGCCCGTCAACGTGTGCGTCAAGATATGAGGATCCAGGTGACTTCGGCGACAGACCCGCTGCGGACCGCCGCCACGCGGCTGCTGGAGGCGTACAGTTCCGGCCGGCCCTGCGAGCCGGTCCGTTCGCTGATCGACGGCGTCGAGGCGGCCTACGCCGTGCAGAGCCTGCTGACCGAGCACTGGCTGGGCGAAGGCAGGCGGCTGACCGGGCGCAAGATCGGACTGACCAGTAAGGCCGTGCAGAAGCAACTCGGCGTCGGCTCGCCCGATTTCGGGGCGCTCTTCGCGGACATGGCGGTGCCGGACGGCGAGGAGATCCCCGTCGGCGCGGTGCTGCAGCCGCGCGCCGAGGCGGAGGTCGCGCTCGTACTCGACCGCGACCTGCCCCACGAGCGGCACACGGTCGCCGACGTGATAGCCGCCACCGCGTTCGCGCTGCCCGCCATCGAGGTGGTCGGCAGCCGCATCCGCGAGTGGGACATCACCCTGACCGACACCGTCGCCGACAACGCCTCGGCAGGCGTCTACGTGCTCGGCACGCGTCCGGTTCTGCTGCGCGACCTCGACCTGCGGATGGCCGGAATGGTCGTCGAGCGACGCGGGGAGCAGGTCTCCACCGGTGTCGGGGCGGCCTGCCTCGGCCACCCGCTGCACGCCGCGGTGTGGCTGGCCGACACGCTCGCCGTGCTGGGGCGGCCGCTTCGCGCGGGCGACACCGTGCTGACCGGCGCGCTCGGCCCGGTCGTCCCGGTGCGGCCGGGCGACGTGCTGGAAGCCCGGATCGACGGGCTCGGCGATGTCCGCGCGGCCTTCGCCACCGATGACCACGCCAAGGAGGAAGTGTGAAGGCACTCGCCGAACTTCTGGACGAGGCCGCGCTGAGCGGGCACGCCATCCCCCGGCTGACCGGCGTGACCGACCTCAGCGTGCCGGCCGCCTATGAGGTGCAACGCGCTCTGAACGAGCGGCGGCTGGCTCGCGGTGAAAGCGTCATCGGCGTCAAGATGGGCTTCACCAGCCGCGCCAAGATGCTCCAGATGGGCGTCGACGACGTCATCTGGGGCCTGCTCACCGATGCCATGCTCATCGAGTCACGCCTCGACCTGAGCGGCCTGATCCATCCGCGGATCGAGCCGGAGATCGCCTTCCTGCTCGAGCGGCCGGTACGCACGCCGGCCGACGTGGTCGCCGCCGTCGGCGCCGTGGCCGTGGGCTACGAGGTGCTGGACTCGCGTTATGAGGACTTCAGCTTCACCCTGCCCGACGTCATCGCCGACAACGCCTCGGCCAGCGGCTTCGGCCACGGCCCCTGGCACCGTCCCCGGGACGTCGCCAACCTCGGCCTGATCATGGAGATCGACGGCCGGCCGGTGGCGAGCGGCTCGTCGGCGGCCATCCTCGGAGACCCGCTGCGGTCGCTGACCGCGGCGGCCAGGCTGGCGCACGCCGCCGGCATCGAGCTCCAGCCCGGCTGGATCGTGCTGGCGGGAGCGGCCACGGCCGCCGTCCCGCTTCCCGCCGGCGCCCACGTACGCGTCAGTGCCGCCGGTCTCGGCCACGTGGAGGTGACGACCCGATGAGCGACGCGCTGGTAGTAGCGGGCAAAGCCCGCCCACGCGGCAGATTCCCGCACGTCAAACGGGCCGGCGAGTTCGTGTTCGTCTCCGGCACGAGCTCCCGCCGCCCCGACGGCTCCTTCGTGGGAGCGAGCGCGGACGAGCTGGGCACGCCGACCCTGGACATCCGCGAACAGACCAGAGCGGTGATCGAGAACATCGCCGATCTGCTCGCCGCCGCCGGCGGCGGCCTGTCCGATGCGGTCAGCGTGACCACGTACCTGGTCAACATGAACGACTTCGGCGGCTACAACGAGGTCTACGGCGAGTACTTCGACCAGAGCGGTCCCGCCCGGACGACCGTCGCCGTCCACCAGCTGCCGCACCCGCACCTGCTCATCGAGATTTCCTGCATCGCCCACATACCGCAAAGGAGCCCGCGATGATGCCCCCCTTCAACCTCCACCAGTGGATCGATGAACACCAGGAACTGCTGAAGCCGCCGGTCGGCAACGTGCAGATCTGGGCGGACGCCGACCTCCTGATCACGATCGTCGGCGGGCCCAACCAGCGCACCGACTTCCACGACGACCCGATCGAGGAGTTCTTCTACCAGCTCAAAGGTGACATGGTGCTGCGGGTCATGGAGCAGGAGGGCAAGCCGCCCGTGGACATCCAGATCAGGGAAGGCGATGTCTTCCTGCTGCCTCCCCACGTGCGGCACTCGCCACAGCGGCCGGTCCCCGGCTCGATCGGCCTGGTGGTGGAGTACGCCCGTGCGAAGGGCAATCTGGATGCCTTCGAGTGGTACTGCGTGAACTGTCACCACTTGGTGCACCGCGCCGAGGTGCAGGTGAAGTCGATCGTGGACGACCTGCCGCCGATCTTCCAGGCCTTCTACGAGGGCGAGCGCACGTGCCCGCAGTGCGGGGCCGAGCACCCCGGCAAGGACTGGCCGGAGCATCTGCGACCGAGGGTGCAGTGACGGTGATCGACGTACACGCGCACGTTTTCCCGAGCATTTCGCGGTCGGAGGCCAGGATGCTGGCCGGCGCGGGCGAGCCGTGGCTGCGCGACGGCATGATGATGAGCGGTGAGGACGACTACCGCCCGGTCACGCCGGAACTGTGGGACGCCGGGGCACGCCTGGCCGCCATGGACAGGACCGGTGTGGACATCCAGGTCATCTCCTCGACGCCCCTGCTGTTCGGCTACGCGGCCGACGGCGAACGCGCGGCCGAGTGGTGCTCGATGATCAACGAACGTGTCCTCGCGCACTGCGCGCAGGCCCCCGAGCGGCTGATCCCGCTGTGCCAGGTGCCGTTGCAGGACCTGGGCCTGGCCGTCGAGACGCTCGTGGCGGCCAAGGCCGCCGGGCACCGGGGCGTGCACATCGGCAACCACGTCGGCGCGCGCAACCTGGACGACCGCGACATCCTGGCATTCCTTGAGCGCTGCGCGCACGAGGACATGCCGGTGCTCGTGCATCCCTGGGACATGCTCGGTGCCGACCGCATGCGTGGCCACATGCTGCCGTGGCTGGTCGGCATGGCGGCCGAGACGCAGCTGAGCATCATGTCCCTCATACTGTCGGGCGCGTTCGAGGCGCTGCCGCGATCGTTGCGCTTGTGCTTCTGCCATGGCGGCGGCAGCTTCGCCTTCCTGCTGGGGCGGGCCGACAACGCCTGGCACCAGCGTGACATCGTCCGCGCGGACTCGCCCCGGCCGCCGTCGGCGTACACCGACCGGTTCTACGTCGACTCGGCGGTGTTCGATCCGCGGGCCCTGCGGTTGCTCGTCGAGGTGATGGGCGCGGAACGGGTGATGCTCGGCACCGACTTCCCCTTCCCGCTCGGGGAGCAGGAGCCGGGATCAGTGGTCGGGGCCTGCCCGGAACTGGATGACGCCGAGCGGGCCGCCATCCTGGGTGGCAACGCCGCCGCCTTCCTGGGGCTGCGGGCATGAGCCTGGCGGACACGCATCTGGGCCTGCTCCGCGGCGCTCGCACCGACGGGGTGAGCGTGTTCAAGGGGGTCCGCTACGCCGCTCCCGCGCGCCGGTTCACCCCGCCGCGACCGGCCCTGCCCTGGCGGGGTGTGCAGGACGCCCGAGCACCCGGCCCGCCCGCCTCCCAGCAGCCGGGCCGGATGGCCTGGGTGCCCGGCCTGGAGATCGACCCGGACTCCGGCGACGAGGACTGCCTGTACCTGAACATCTGGACGCCGTCCTGCGACGGGCGGCGACCGGTGCTGGTGTTCCTGCACGGCGGTGCTTTCGTCTTCGGCTCCGGAGCACAGCCGATGTACGACGGTGCCGCGCTCGCCCGCCACCACGGCCTGGTCGTGGTGACCGTCAACTACCGGCTGGGCCTGCCCGGGTTCTGGTACGGCGACGGCGTTCCCGCCAACCTCGGGCTGCGCGACCAGATCGCCGCGCTGGAATGGGTACGCGACGGGATCACCGCCTTCGGCGGAGATCCCGGCCACGTCACCCTGGCCGGCCATTCCGCGGGTGGGACGTCCGTGCTGGCCCTGATGACCTGCGCGCCACGAGGGCTGTTCGCCAGGGCCGCGGCGATGAGCCCGGTGCCCCACGGCTTCCGCACCCCTGCCCAGGCCACCGCCTGGATGGGGGCGGCACGGGCGAGCGTCGGCGCGGACCCCTTCCTGGCGCCGATCGCCGGCCTGCTGGCCGCCGAGACCGCCGCGGCGCAGGCCGGCGCGCACGCCGGCGGCCTGCTGCCGGTGGCGCCCGTCGTGGACGGAGACCTGCTCCGCGTGCACCCCATGGACGCCATCCGCTCGGGCGACGTGGCCCCGATGCCGCTCCTGGTGACCACGACGACCGAGGAAACGAGATTGTTCACCGCCATCGGCCGGCCTGGCCTGGACACCGAGGAGATCTTCAGTGAGCCCGCCGGCGAGATCGTCAGGCTGCACCGGGGCGAAGCGGAGCACCTGGTGTGCCGTCACCGCTCACCGATGAGCCACGGCGGGATCGCGCTGGGGGCCTGCCACCTCGTGGACGTGCCCCTCTACTTCGGCACCCATGGCAGCCCACTCACGGGATCGGGCCCGCAGGTGGATCAACTGGCGCAGTCGATGAGCACCGAGTTCGCCCGGTTCTGCCGTGGCGAAAAGGAGAAGGACTGAGCAGAGCCAACATCGGCACCGACCTGATGATCAAGGTGATCAGGACCTCGCGGACGCTGGAGGTCGCGGACATGGCCGTGGTACAGAACATCTGAGATCACGGACGGTCTACTTATTTCGGAAATGCCGGATTATGCTCTGGGGCATCCTGAAGTTGATCATCCGGGAGGCGCCCATGAAGAAGATGACCATCCGCCGCAAGAGCACGCAGCGCCTGATGTCCAGTGCCCGCCGCATCTGGTTCGAGTGGTGCTGGTAGGTGCCGAGACGGGCGGGCGCTCCCGGGTGCCCGCCCCTGCGCTCTTCGGTGCGGCCGCGACCCGCTTCGACTGCCATCGCGGGCACGGGCCCTACGCCGGGGTCGCCGATTTTCTCGCCGCGATCGCCGCGGACCGTCCACGGCTGGCGGCCCGCCATCAGGTCGAGCTGTCCGCGATCGCCCCCTGGCTCGACCGTACGGTGCGGCCGGCCGCCGAGGAGGAGCCGATCAGGTTCCACCCCGCCCAGCGCACCGCCTGTCTGGCGTACGGCGCGGCGGAGTTCGCGGCCTCCTGGGCCGGCACCCTTCGCCGCCCGGTCACCGTCACCTTCGACCACGTCGCGAACGCCGACGAGACCACCGCCGAACTGCTGGACACCCTGCTCCCTCGGATCGCCGCCACCCTGCTGCGCCTGGACCTGCGCGACGACGGCCCCGCCGAACCCGCGCCGCTCCCCACGGCTCCGGACGCCGTCCGCGCCGCCCTCGGCGACAGCCTGGCCCGCGGCTTCTACCACCACGCGGCCCGCGTCGCCGCCCACGGACGGGCCATCGTCACCCCCGGCGGCGACCTGCGGCAGTGGTGGGCCTGCACCACCGGCCTGGCCACCGCCCTGGCGGCGCTGGAGCGCGCCGGCGAGGCACTTGAGCTCTACGACGAGGCACGCGCGGCCACCGGCGACCCGAAGATCAACATGTCCGCCGCGTACTCCACCGCCATGTTGTACGCCCGCCACCTCTCGCCCGCCGGCCAGGACCCGGCACGGGCGCGGCACTGGCTGGAACAGGCACTCCGCCTGGCCGAAGGCATGGACGACCCGCGGCACCAGGTGATCTCCACCGTCTTCTACGAGCAGGGCCTGGCCCTGCTGGACGCCAGAGCCGGCGCGCCCGCCCAGGCGCTGCGGCTGATCGACGACGGGCTGGCCAGGCTGGCGGCGGTGCTGGCGCCGGGCGAGCACCCGCAACACCTGGCCCGCCTGCGCCACAACCGCGCGCAGGTGCACCTGGCTCTCGGCGACCCGGAACAGGCCCTGGCCGACCTCGACACCGTGATCGCCCACGATCCGGGCAACAGCGAGTACTACGTGGACCGGGCCGCCCTGCATCGGGCGGCCGGTCGTACCCGGTCCGCGATCAAGGACTACGGCACCGCCATCCGCCTGGGACCGCATCTGCCCGAGGCCTACTACAACCGCGCCGTGCTGCACCTGGAACGCGGCCGCGACGAGCGGGCTCGCGAGGACCTGGAGCACGCGCTCGCCATCGACCCGGGCCACCTCGACGCCCGGATCGCCCTGGTCAACGCCCACCTGGAGCGCGGCGCGCTCGACGCGGCCGAACGGGACGCGCTGGCCGGGCTCGCGCTGGCTCCCCAGGAGCCCGCGCTGCTGTGCACGCTCGGCCTGGTCCGCTCCGAGCGCGGCGAACCGGCCGAGGACCTGTTCACCCAGGCCCTGGAGGGTGATCGGACGCTGGTCGAGGCGTGGACCAACCGCGCCGCCGTCCGCTTCGAACGCGGTGCGGTGACCGCCGCCGTAGCCGACCTGGACCAGGCGGTGGCCCTGTCGTCGGCGCCCGAGCCGCGCTACAACCGGGGCACCGCGCTGGCCCGGCTCGGCCGCTGGGAGGAGGCGGCCCGCGACTTCACCGACGCGCTCGCCCAGCCCGGCCTGGACCGCGCTCTGCGCCGTGACATCCGCGCCGAGCTGGCCCGCTGCCACCGCGCCCGGTCCGGCTGAACGCGTCCCCCAAACGAGCGAGTGGCGGAGCACCGAGGTGCTCCGCCACTCGCCCTGCCAGGTGACCTGGCCCTATAAGCCTCATGCGAACCCATGCGGGCCTAGAGCCGCCGGAATTGTCAGAAACGCTGCCAGGTGTTCTTCGTGCGGTGCTGGGACACCCCGGGCTTGGAGTAGTCGCACACCCCCTGCGGGAAGATCGTCCGCAGCCGTTCCCACTGCTCGTCGGTCCACTGCGCCGCGTAATCGTCGCGCTTCGGCTGGGTCAGCCGGCACGTGATGATGTCGGCGGTGACGTCCTCGCCCGCCACCTCCCGGGGGAAGGACGCGGTCGGGTACATCCGCTCGCACTCGCTCGCCGGATCGCGCTCAAGGGTCTCGGCCACGAACCGCGGCTTCTCGTCGCGGGTGTTGCAGCCCTCGACCAGGGTCTTCGGCCGCGCGGTGGTGATCCGCTCGATCGGCTTGCCGCCGGGGCGGACGCCGGCGAGGTTCGTCAGCCAGTGGTCCATCTGGGTCAGGGCGTGCCGCACCAGCGAGCTCTCGGTGCTGAACAGCCCGTATCGGGCGTCCTCCAGCAGGCTGACCTGGTTGGCCGCGGTGCCGTTGGCCTCCTTCAGCCGTTCCCGCATGGAGAAGGTGTTGAAGCGGACGTGGATGTCGCCCCAGGACACGTCGTCCCAGTACGAGCGGTAGTCGATGATCGGCGTCCGGGCCAGCCCGCGACCGCCGCTGATCACCCGGCCGGTGCGGTAGGCGATCTTGGTCGCCTCCGGGTCGGCCTTCGTCCGCTGCGGCACGACGTTCGCGTCGGCGTCGAGGCCGCCGATGTGCTCGTTGAGGTCGAGGAACTGCTCCGGCGTGATGCCCCCGTCCTTCAGGGCGCCGAGCCCGTACTGGATGCCGACGTTGTCCAGCGGCCTGCGGGCGAAGCCGGTGGCCGGGTCGGTGCCGTAGATGTTGATCATGTGGTCGTAGAGGTCGCAGCGGACGCCGGCCGGGTTGGCGGCCGGGTTGTAGCGCTGCTGCTCGGGGACGATGTCACAGTCCTGCCGCGGGTCGATCCGGTTGGCGCCCCGCGACATGGCGGACACCATGGCCGCGGTCGCGAAGCCGGAGGCCCCGCGCTTCTGCTCGTCCGTCCACGGAAGCGTGGTGCCGGAGGTGAAGTAGGTGTCGAGCA
The DNA here is from genome assembly GCF_053592075.1 of Nonomuraea sp. NPDC002799. NCBI lineage: Bacteria > Bacillati > Actinomycetota > Actinomycetes > Streptosporangiales > Streptosporangiaceae > Nonomuraea > Nonomuraea sp. NPDC002799. The sequence continues at coordinate 1,972 of NZ_JBSFVA010000024.1, read as the reverse complement.
GCCGCGCGTCGGTGAGGTAGTTGACCGTGCTGATGCCGACCTCGGGGAACGAGCAGCCGACGACGATGCCGTCGAAGATGCCCGGGTAGTTGTCGGCGATCTGGTGGGCCTGGTACGACCCGCCCGAGCAGCCGTAGCCGATCGTGTGCTCGACCGGCCCGTGCCGCTCGACGAACAGCTCCTTCGTCATCATCGCCGACTCGGCCGCCGTGACGTCGTTGCAGTTGTTGCCGAAGACGTTCAGCGAGGACGACATCAGCGCGAACCCGCGGCCGAGCATGAACGCGTCGGTGACGGTGCCGGTGCCGCTGCCCGACCGGTACCACCCGGCCGCGCAGCCGCCGCCGAGGGTGAACACGGCCCGGCCGTTCCAGCCGGCGGGACGCACCGTGGGGGACGGCGCCGGCTCGGCCAGCGGGTCGTGCAGCATGCTCATCTGGACCACCGCGCGGTTGGCGGTGGCCGTCTCCATCCGGACGATGAACTTGGCCGGGACGCCGAGCGAGGTCGTCGTGGTGGCCAGGTCGGCTGGGTAGGCGGTGGCGCCGGCCGGCCATTTCTTGTACGCGTCGGCGGTGGTCCGGTAGAAGTAGTCGACCCGGGGGGCGATGGTGCAGTTCGCGTCGAGCGGCTCGCCGAGCCTGCCGCCGATCACCGGGATCGCGAACGCCGCGGTCTCGCAGGCGAACGGCTGCTCGTGCGGGCCGGAGAACACCGGGCCCTGCGCGGGGTGGTCGACCAGCGTGATCGAGGCGTGCGGCCGGTGGGGCGCCTGCGCGGTGACCTCGACCGTGTTCTTGCCTTCACGCAGCCCGGTCACCAGCCCGACGAGCTCGCCGGTGCCCGGCCCGGTCTGGAAGGCGGGCGTGACGTCGGTCTCGCCGTTCAACGTCACCTGGAGGCTCTCGCGCGGGACCGCGCGGGGCAGCTCGATCCGGAGCAGCGAGTCGCCGCCGGTCGCCATGTCGGCCCGGCCGGAGATCGCGGAGATCCGGAGCTCGTCCGGCGCCGACTCGTCCGGCTTGGCGGTCACGGTGACCGTGACGGTCGCGGTCGAGCGCTCGGAGTCGTCGCCGACCTCGTAGGTGAAGGTGTCGACGCCGACGTACCCGGAATCGGGGTGGTAGCGGAACGACCCGTCCGCGGACGTCGTCAGGGTGCCGTGGGCCGGCTCGGACCACGCCGCCACCGCGGGCGTGACGTCGCTGGGGAAGGTGTCGTTGCCGAGCACGCCGGGCGCGTCGGCGACCAGGTCGGTCCCCTCCGTGACGGTGCGGAAGTCGTCGGCGGCGGCGGGGTGCGGCGTGGGCGGTCCCTCACCGGGTGCCCGGACGACCACCTCGTACAGGCGGGCCGCGTTCGTGCTGTGCCGCGACTTCTTCGTGATCACCAGACGGAGCGTGTCGGTCACGAGGTCGGTGCTGAACGTGACCACCGGCTCGGTGTTGTCGACCGCGGATCCGACGCTCACCCAGCCGTCATCGGTCTGGGCCTCGACGGTGAAGTCCACCAGGACCGTGTCGGCGAAGGGGCTGGGCCAGCCGGAACCGCTGTAGATCCCGACCGTGCCGACCCGGGTCTTGGCCGGGAACTTGATCGTCAGCGTGGGGGTGGCTTCGGTGGCCGACGACATCCAGCGGGAGGACTCCGCGCACAGGCCGTCGACGGCGTTCTTCGCGCTGTAACTGGAGCTGAAGGTGGAGGACGCCGTGACGGTCGCCCCCATCGCCCGGTGGCCGGTGCATTCGATGTCCGTTGCCTGGGCGGCGTTCTGCGTGGTGGTCTCGGCCGACAGCGGTGCGGCAGCCAGCTGGCCCGCTGCCAGCAGGGCGGTGGTCAGCAGCGCGATGACCGAGGACCTCAGGTGCATCCTCGCGGACACGACGTCTCCTCGTCTGGAGGTGGGGGGTGGGGATAAGGAGCGGCGGGGGGGGGGCGCGCCCCCGGGGGGGGGGGGGGGGGGGGCGCCGGC